>CAIZWU010000319.1 GCA_903936775.1 uncultured bacterium
CCCGACGGCCTATCATCTCGTGCAACGGGGACAACTTCCGGCCATCCAAATCGGTGGCCGCTGGCGCATCAAACGCAGTCTGCTCGACCGCGATGTGCTCAAGGCCGAAGGATCCGGTCAGCCAACGGTGTTGGTGGTGGATGACGACGCGGCCCTTCAAACGATCTTCAAACAGTTTCTGAAAAAGGCTGGATTCGGCCGGATTGTGGTCGGCAGCGGCGCGGAAGCCATCTCCTATGCTGAAAAGCAAAAATTCGACCTCGTATTTCTCGATCTGCAACTCCCCGACATGTCGGGAGACGAAGTTTATCTTCGCCTCAAAGATTTGCATCCGGACCTGCCGATCGTCATCATTACGGGCTACCCGGACAGCGAGATTCTGAGCAAAATCCTCCAGAGTGGCCCCGTAACCGTGATCAAAAAGCCCATCGAATTCGAACAATTGAACCGGACGGTGAAGCAACTCGGACACAAGGGTATGCAAATGGCCGGATGATCCCCGCTTCCCGATCATTAGATCCAGCTTGAAAAGATGGACTGGAAACAGTCCTCTTTTTAGTTTTTGCAGACAAAATCCGCCCTATGACAGCGCTGTCATCTCGGTCCGGTGGAGGATTTTTCGGAATTCCCGGAATATTTCCGCCGCAGAT
Source organism: uncultured bacterium (assembly GCA_903936775.1). GTDB lineage: Bacteria > Verrucomicrobiota > Verrucomicrobiia > Verrucomicrobiales > V1-33 > CAIZWU01. The sequence continues at coordinate 651 of CAIZWU010000319.1, forward strand.
CGCGTCACAAACCGTGTGCAGTTCGTTTGCCGAAGGCGATTCCAACCCGGAGCCCGCAGCAGCAACTCACATTAAACCGAAACAACCAAACTCCTCTATCCCATGAAAAAACTGTTCACCCTCCTCTTCAGCCTCCTCTTCACCGCCAGCGTTTTCGCGGGTGAGTTTCCCGATATCACCATCACCGACCTGAAGAAGGCCATTGAAGATAAAAAGGTTACCGTCATCGACGTGAACGGCAGCGACTCCTGGAAATCCGGCCACGTGCCAACCGCGATCGACTTCGATGCCGCTGGTGACAAACTCGCTGCCCAGCTGCCCAAGGACAAAGGCGCCCTCGTGGTCGCTTATTGCGGTGGCCCTTCCTGCGGTGCCTACAAAGCAGCCGCGGTGAAAGCCAAAGAACTCGGCTACACCAACGTGAAGCACCTCGCCGCAGGCATCTCCGGCTGGAAAAAAGCCGGCGAAAAAACTGAAGCTGGCAAATAATCCCTTCGGTCCATGTCCATTTGACAGCGCCACTCTGACTTCAGGGTGGCGCTGTTTTGCTTCTGACACCACCCTGCCAACCACCCGCCGAACCACACTCCATGCAAACACGCTTCTTTCCCGGCCTCGCCCTAACTGCCATCTGTGCCCTGCCCTTCACGGCCAACGCCGGGGAATTCCCCAAAGGCAGCCCTAAATTCATCACCAGCTACCGGAAGCTGCTCTCGGAGCAGAAGGAAACCGGCAAGCCGGCTATCGTCGTCTTCTCCGCCACGTGGTGCGGCCCCTGCCAAACCATGAAAAACAAGGTCTACCCGAGCGCTGCCGTTGAGCCATTTCATGGCAAATTCCTCTGGGCCTATTTGGATGCGGATGACCGGATGAATCAAAAAGCCAAAGAAAAATTTGCGGTCAGCGGCATCCCGCACATCGAATTTCTGAACCCGGCCGGTGAATCCATCGGCCAGCAGGTAGGAAGCAACAGTCCGGAGGACTTTGCCAAAAAGCTGGAGGAAATCCTCGCCAAAGCCGGCCCTGCTGCAGAAAAGCCGCAGGCAGCTGCCAAATAAGCAGCCGATCACTACTGCCTGCTGCCGGGGAGCCGGTTCTAACCGCTCTCCGGCAAAAAGGTCGGGATCACGATCCCCTCAGGTTCCCGCCCCGTGCCGCGCACCTGGGCAACATGCAATTCCACATTCCTTGCTCCGGCCCGGTACAATGAGGCCACCAGTCCCGCGGCCCGGACCGGCACCAGAATGACTGGATTTCCCGGGGCGTGATGATGCAACTGGGCAGTGATCAGGGCCAAGGCCTCCTCCTCCGTCTGCATCAATCCGGGTCCCAGCATTTGAGTGCCCCCGTGGACGATCGACCCCAAAAATCCCCGGATCCCATTGCCGTTGGGTCCGGTCAGGACCAAGGTATGCCACATCTGCCGGTGATTCTTCACAAAAAAGGCAAAATCCTGTTCACGCCGGATGCCAGTCAACCGCTCCTCCAGCTCCACCATGGCGGGAACATCCGCTTCCAGCATGGGGCGGATCGTCCACGGCACCTTCACCAGAGGAGGAAGCTTCCCGGGCGGAAACTGCAAATCCTGAAATACGGTGCCGGGGATGAATCCAAGCCGGGTGTAGAGTGAGAACGAGTCCAGACTCATTAAACTGGAGACCAGCCGGACCGGAAGATTCGAAGAATCAGCCAAAGCCAGAACCTTCTCGATCATCGCCCGCGCCACCCCGCGGCCGCCCGCGGCCGGATGAGTCACCACGATGCCAACCGAAAGATGGGATGGCCGGGGATGATAGAAGCAGATGCCGAGCAGTCGTTGGGTAAGCGGGTCGCGGACAGTCACCGCACAGCCCGGATCCAAGGCTTCGTAGACCTCCGGAAAAATCAGGAAGGGCTCCCACGCCCCCCCGAAGCGGTCCGGTTGATTCAGATGCCGCCCATACCAACTGGCAAGCGAGGTGTGGATCAACCGGGCGGCCTCATCAAATTGGGCTTCTGACAGCCAACCCAAAGTCAGTGAATTCTGTGTTTCAATCATGGACGTGATAAAGGTCATCGTGGGATCCCGCCCGCATCCTTTTGCGCGGTCGGGAGAAGCCAGCAACGGCAAGGGGAGCGCAGGCAGAAATGGAGGACACCCAGAATCCGTAACTGAATTCCCATAGGGCGTCAATTCCCGTGCCCCGCAGTCTGCGGTTCATTCCCGGACTCTGAAAACCGCGACCGAAAGGGCCACGCCGATCAGCCACACCAGCCAGACCTCGGAGGTAAAATAGGAATAACCCACTAGACCAATTCCCAGCAGCAGTTGCTTGATATTCGCTTCCCGCCGCCCTTCTTTAATAGCCCAGATCCCGAGCAGGGAGAAAATCACCATTCCTACAACCGCCAGTGGCTCCGGCAGTTGAAAACCAGCCGCGCCCGCGGCCTCAGCCCCATTCCCTAAAATATCCCCTATAGAATCAGGCGCTGCCATCTTCCAAGCTGCTTCAGCCCGGCCCCCGCAGCAACCCATCCTTTTTATATGAACCAAACATCATCCCCCGCCCCCCTTTCCCTCGCTTGCCTCGGCACCGGTAAAATGGGGACGGCCCTGCTCCAGGGAATCGTCGCCCGCCGTTTGCTGGCCGCGCCAGCGATCACCGTGTTTGATCCCCACGCGCCGGCCGTGGCCGCATCTCTCGACGCCCTGCCCGGCATGAAATCCGCCATGGATGCAATCCAAGCGGTGGAAACCTCCGAAGTCGTGCTGCTTTGCCTGAAACCAGCCGGCATCGTCCCGCTCATCACCTCCCTGCAGTCGGTAAAGCCAAGCCGCCTGCTCATCTCGATCGCGGCCGGGGTGACCCTGAAGTCCATGGAAGCCGCCGCCGGACATCACCGCGTGATCCGGGTCATGCCGAACACCCCCGCCCTGATCGGCCAGGGTGCTGCCGCCTACGCCGTCGGCAGCACTGCCACCGCCACCGATGCCGCCACCGCTGAAAGCCTGCTGGGAGCTGTAGGCACCGTCACCCGGGTGGCCGAACCGCTGCTTGATGCCGTCACCGGCCTGAGTGGCAGTGGACCGGCCTACGTTTACACGTTCATCGAAGCCCTCGCCGATGGGGGATTGGCCGAAGGCCTGAGCAAAGAACAAGCCCTGCTCCTGGCCGCCCAGACCGTGGCGGGGGCGGCCGCCCTGGTGCTCCAGTCCGGCCTCCACCCTGCCCTGCTGCGCGATCAAGTCACCAGCCCTGGAGGCACCACCATTGCCGGCCTCGCGGCCTTGGAATCCAGAGCTTTCCGCTCCGCCTGTATCGAAGCGGTGCGTGCGGCGGCCCGCCGGTCACGCGAACTGGCCTAAGTTCCCGGAGATCACCCTCCCCCATTCCGGGGAAACCCGTGGTTTTGCCGCGGCTCCAGAAAATCAGTTTCCACAGAAAACCGCCCTTTTGTATTGACTATGCGAATACATAGTGCATTCTGGATATAGAAATTGCAATGGCATTGCCACCCCAAAGCAAAATCTGGATGGCATTTGATTCCCCCCGTGGATCAAGTTTCATCTTATTCCCCCCAAAAGCCGCCCCGTGCTGGATCAGAGATGGCAGATCCGCACGGGGCGGTCCGTTTTCAGCCAGCGCGTTGCTCTGGCAGTCTCTTGGACAAACGCGGTGATTACCGTTTCCCCCATGCGCCCCGATTCGCCCGGCGTGCGTCCTGCTCCATGCCTTGGAGGCGCCGTTTTTCCGCCGCCACGGTGATCCCGCCCGGACGATTTTCCCCTTTGGTATAAATCCGGGCCAAACCTTGTTCGACCAACCGTTCGCCCAGATCACGCTCCCCCACGGTGACAAAAGCGTAAAACCGGCCGCTATCAAAAACCGGTTCCCACCGCGTCAATATCGTGAAGGGTCCCTCCCGCAGCAGGGCCAGAGAAAAGTCACGCGCGTCCCCGCCCACCGCCACCGTTTCCTCCTCGGTCAGCCCGCCAAAATACTGACCTTGCCCGGCAATTCTGGGCCCGTTGTATTGATGTCGGTGTTTCTCCGGGCAATCAGCAAAATAAATGCGGAGGGTGTGATCGCCCCCCTCATGCCTCACGACGAAACTATCCCCGTCATTGCTCCGGTCCTCGACCAAAATGCAGCCGTGCAATTCCTCCCAGGCTCCGATCTTATGGGTCCCCTGAGCACCGGGTTTTCCGGGGCGCTGCGGCTTGCGTAAAACGACCGGACCCCGCTGGCCAGCCCCGGTGCCGTCCTTGGGCAACCACCCTTTCCACTCCGCCAAAGCCAGAAACCCTGCCACCACCAGCATAAGCCAGGAATAACGCCACTTGGAAGAACGGGTAGCCATGGGGGGGGGGGGGAACCAGCATTAATTACCGATCCCGTGCGGCCAGCCACTCTTGCAGCCTTCGGAACGCCGCCACGGATGCCGTCAGCGGGTAGAGCTTTTCGTAATACCACAGCCGCGCAAAATAAAGTCCGATCGGAGCCGCGGGAAACTGCTTTCCTCCCTCCGTCAGCCGGAGCAGCGCGCTGCCTCCGGCTTCAATTCCCCTGCCAAGGGACTGAGCCAGAGAGGTCTCAAGCCCCGATCCAGCAAAAGCCACCAAGGCCTCCACGGCGGCCGCGGTCTCTTCAATCGAACCTGCGCCCCCGCCCGGACCCCCACTCCAGGTTCCATTCTCCTGCTGCACCCTGGTCAAAAACCCGGCCGCTTTTTCCCGCATCCCAGCCAAACGGGGAAACCCGGCAACCGGCAACCGGCACAAATATTTTAAAACTGTGGCCGTCCCATAGACCGCATTTGCTTCATCCGTTTCGTGCTCATTGCCAAACCACAGGGGCAACCATGCCCCATCGGGCCGTTGGGTTTTCTCTATCCAGTCCACGGCCCGCTGCATCGCTGGCACCAGGTCCATCGGCAAATCCTCCCGCCACACCTGCCACGCCGCCAAGGCATGCGCGGTCAAGTCGGCCGCACTCCGGTCGAAGGGCAGAGCGCCCCAGCCCTTGCAGAAGGTCGGCATGCCTCCGTCCTCGTTTTGCAGTCCCGCCAACCAGCGCGCCCCTGCCTCCGCGGCCACGACTTCCGCCGGACCAGCCAACTCCCGCAGCGCCAGCAACGCCCCCGCCGTGTCATCCGCATCCGGCACTCCCCCTGGCAGATCCGTCCAGGCCCACCCTCCGGGAGCCGACAAACAATAGGGATGCTGCACCTTGTATTGCTGCCCCAGCAGCCACTCCCGCACAGCCTCCCGGTCACCCGGCGGCAAATCGCTCCCCAGCGCCTTCACCGACAAAGTGGTGCCCCAGGTTGCCAGGTTCGTGTCGATCGGCCAGCTCCCGTCCTCCCGGACGGACCGCTCCAGAAAAGCCAACGCCTCACGCACCACCTCCCCATTCCCCGCTCCCGCCGAGCACAACGCCATGGCCACAAACCCGGTCAACGGAGTGGCTTCGAGGAAACCGCCCCCCTCTGGCTGAATTTCCCGCAGCAACCGCCGCGTCCTCCCCACCGCCGCCTCCCGCAACCATGACCAGGGCCGCCATCCCGGAGCGTGGACATGCCTGACCTGGCCAATCGCAATCAGAGCTGGCAGGGCATAACTGACCACCGGCAGACGCAGTGCCGCAAACCAACGCCGGGGAAAGGCCGCCATTTCAAAAGGCAAAGCAGGCACTTCCCGCCAGCATCCCGGGGCCGCTCCCAACCGCCCCCCTACCGCGCACGCCATCAGAATCGGCACCGCAAAGGTTTTGTCCTTGCCATACCGCCGGCCCAGAGCCGCCTTCAAAGCCTGCGGCGCCAGCCCCCCGGCCTCCTGCTCAATCCAACGCTCTGCCCGCGCTACCACCTCGTCGAAACCCTCCCGTTCCGGTGTCTTGCCCAAAACCCGCCCTCCCAGACCAAAAGCAGCCCAGGCCAACAAAGTTGTCGCCACATTCGCCTTGCTCCGCACCGTATCCCCCCATCCGCCATCCGCCAGTTGGGTCCGCGCCAGCCACTCCAGCCCTGAACCGATCAATCCCGGACGATTCGATTCCCCGGGATTTCCCTCCTCCCGCGATCCCAATGCCAATACCGCCACCGCCGTGGACAGCGCACTCGCGGAAAGCTCCCCTTCCCACCATCCTCCGGCATTCCGCTCCTGCCGCAAGCACTGCCCGGCCGCGGCTCCGGCCGCCTTCACCTGTTCCAAAAATTCATCTGCAATCACCCCTGACCACACGGCCGGAACCTAAAACTTAAAACTGAAAACTTCCCTCATCTCCCGCCATCCTATGCTAATCTCCCGCGATCACTGACTCCCGACTCCTGCTGCCCCGCCCCCATGTCCGCCCTCCAGACTTTCCGCCACTACACCATCTGCCAGGACCGGCAGGGAGCCACCGTCGAGGTCTGGCGGGGCCCGGATGAAGTCGCCTGCCTGGCCTTCGATAACAAACACCGCCAATTCGTGGAGCTCCACATCTCCATTGCCCCTCCCGAGCGCTCCCGTAATGCCACCAGCTTCCAGAATCTCGTCCAACTCGCCGCCCCCCTCCGGCACCGCCATCTGCTGAGCATCATCGAAGGGGGCGAGGATGAAGGCTCCAACTATCACATTTCAGAATTCCTTGACGGCGAGCGGCTTGATTCCTGGCTGGCCCGCTGCCAGCCCCTGCCGCCGTGGCTGGCCTTGCTGGTCACCCGCCAGCTTGTCGAAGGACTGGCCGCCCTCGCCAGCCACCCCCGTCTCCTCGCCGGCGTCGATATCTTCCATTCCGGCCTCACCCTGGCGGGTCCTCATCCGGACGACCTCACCGTCAAAGTCAGCGACCTCGGCTTTTCGGGCATGCTCCCAGTCAGCAGTGAACCGCAGTTTGTGGAAGCCCGCGCCATCCACGAAACCGGCCGCCTCCTGCTCTACATGCTAACTGGTACGATGACGGAAGATCATCTCCCTGCATTTTCCCACTCCCTCTCCGGCCCCGGGCATCAAAACCTCCCTCCCGAACTGGGATTCCTCCTCGACACCATTTTCCAGGCCACCCAGCCGCATCACCCCCGGACCCTCGAGCAACTCCGCACCCTCACGGAACGCTGCGTCCAGGACCTTTCCTCCGAACTCACTGCCCGCCCGGAAATCCTGCCGCCCGCCTTCCGCCCCCGCCTGCCACTCGCTCCGCACCTGCCCGGCGGCACCGAATCCGCGGAAATCCTCGGCAACGATTTCACCCTCGACACCCGCGCCCCGGACGCGGCCGATCCTTACCGCTACCGTGGCACCGAGCGGGCCACCCGGCGGCCGGTCAACGTCCAACTCCTGCCCCCACCCCATCTCCTGCCCTCTCCTTTCCTGCTTCCGGATCTGGAAAATGCCTGGTCCACCCTTGGCTCCACCCGGGTTCCTCCACTGCTGGCCCTGCTCGCATTCCACCCCGAAGGCGCCACTCCATTCCTCGTCGAGGAACTTCCCGGCAAATACTCCCTGGACACCCTCCGGCGCCTGCGCGGGCCGCTCCAACCCGCTGAAGTTCTCCTGATCCTGACGCAAATCGCCGCCGCCGCCACTGCTGCCGAATCCCGGAATCTCCCTCTGCACTGGCGTTCACCCCGCCTCATTCCCCTGCAATTCACCGGCCCCGGCGGCGAGGAAAACCTCCCCCCTCCCGACCAACTGGCGCGGCTTCCCCTCACCGAATGGCCGGCTTTCACCCTCAAGTTCCGCACTTGGCCCATCGCCCTGAACTTCACCCAACCGGAGCGGTTCAACCTTGAGCGCCTCCTGCCCCGTGACCCTGCCCTGATGGGGGATTCCTCCCGTCCAGCAGGAATTCCAGAGGGCTCCACGGCCCCCACCGCACGGGACCTGGCACTGCTGGCCACTTGGCTGCTGGGGGGCTCCCCTCAGGTCAAAGAAAATCTCAAGCCCCTGCTCTACGCAACCATCAGCGCCCGTGGACCCGCGCTTCCAGGTTGGCGGGATTTCATTGATCGTTTCCAGCACCGTCTGACTTCATCCGGAAGCCCGGTACCTGAGTCCAAATCAAAATCCAAAGCCCAGCTGAAAAACACCAGCATTCCCGGCCTTGCCATTCAGCCGGCCAACCCCTCGGCCTATACCAGGACTTCTGCTGCCGCGGAGGCTGCCGACTCCTTGCCACCGGAGGAACATAGCATTTTTGCCCTCAGCCCTGCAGACCTTGGCCCCGACCCTGAAGCTGCTTCACTGGGTTTTGCGGAAGCCCTTTTCGGGCCATCCCCAGACCGCTCCCCCTCCCCACACGAAACGATTTGGCCCCTCTGGCCAGCCCCGGGCTCCGACGAGGAGTTTGCGGTGAACTACCACCCGGAGGTTCCTCCGGAGGGTGCTCCCCTCGGTTTCATGGAAGCCGCCGGACTACCCATCCCTCCTTATGCGGATGCTGAGGACGTCTATGGGCCGGAAGATGAAGAAGCCGCTTCCCAAAAATCGGCCAGCCGTTGGACCCTTTTCCTTGTTGTCGTGCTGATCGCGGCCGCCCTCGCCGCCCTCATGGCCCAACTCAGTGGTCAGGCCATCTGGCTGAGGTAACCGCCAAACGCATTCCTCCCGGGCCGGAATTCAAAGAACCCCGGGCCGGAAGCGGAAGGCCCACCGCCTTCCCATGCGGAGTGCGGCGGCAGGAGCAGGGCATAATGCCCGCCAGCCGGCTGGAACCTTTAGTTCCGGCGGCGGCGCATGATTCCTGCCAAGCCCAGCAGCATCAGGACGGCGCTGGTAGGTTCGGGCACGTTGTTCAAGTAAAGCACGGCACCGTCCGCGATGACCAGATTGCTGTAGGCGTCCGGAGTGGTACTGGCGGCAGCATTGTAATGGGCCAAAATTTGTGTAGGGGACAAGGCTGCTGAGTAAAAGGCGGTTTCGTCAATGGCTCCGGTGTATGGATTGGAGCCCGTATCGTAAGCACCCACCGAGAAGATGGCCGTCCCGCTGGCATTGTATCCTCCTGGTCCAGAGACCGTAGCGTTGGTATTTATTCCATCGACGTAAAGGGAGGGAGTAGCCCCATCCCAGACTGCCACAACGTGAGTCCACGACCCAGGAGTGTAAGTTCCACCCGTGATGCTACGTCCCACCGTGCTTCCAGAACCGTTATACATGCCGAAATTCCATCCTTGAGCGGCGGATCTCTGGAAAAATACCCACCCGGACCGGTTTCCGCTGGAGACCCGGTTAAATACTGGAGAAGGGCCCGAGCCATCGGTCACATCAGTGGCGGGATTGGCCCAGAACTCGATGGTGAATGGCGAAGAAGACGCGGGATTGAGGGCCGCATTAAAGGGCACCGTAGTATTGGCTCCCCCACTGTAACCAGCCGCCGTATCCCCCGCTGCGGCCAAAGGCCCGGCCACGCCCAGGTTCACGGCGTCAGCGTTGGTTCCATTTCCAGCGGCACCGAGACTGCCGGAGTTGATCGAAGTCGTGACCGCCTGGGCAGAAGAGCAAAGGAGCGCAACGGCGGCGAAAGTGGGGATAAGTTGGGGTTTCATGAGGGGAACTACTGTAGGACGGAAAATCGGGGGACGGTGATGAGCGGAATTAATGCGATCAACCGGTCAGTGAGATGCCCGAAAATCTGTTGGATGTCAATCCCGGAACGCAGTTTCCAGCAAAGTCAGGCCCTCCGGCCCGGCCCGCCGCCAGCGGACCGATCGGCGGGCGCCCCTGTTCCGGGAATACGTATCGCATGATCCATCCTGTGCGGACACTCCGCACTATTTAGGATATCATGCTGCAGACCGTATCCTCCACCCCGGCTCCCTGCCCTGATCCGCCGGCCCCATGCCCTCGCCGTCCTTCTCCCCCCATCATCAATCCTGCCCAACCGCCATCCCGATGAAAGCGCAGCTGCTCCTTTTGCTTCTCCTGGCCTGCCTGGTGTCACCGGCAGGCAGCCACGCGGCCGAAGCCCGGCCCAACATCTTGTTCGCCATCGCGGATGACTGGGGCCTCCATGCCGGCGCTTACGGCACCTCATGGGTAAAGACGCCTGCCTTTGACCGCATCGCCCGGGAAGGCCTCCTCTTCACCCGCGCCTACACCCCCGTCGCCAAATGCGCTCCGTCCCGGGCCATTATCCTGACAGGACGCCACGCCTGGCAAAATGGCGAAGCCGGCAACCATCTCGCCTTTTTCCCCGCATCCATGAAAGTCTGGCCGGAAGTCCTCACCGAAAAAGGCTGGCACATGGGCATCACCGGCAAAGGATGGGGTCCCGGCATTGCCAAGGACGCGACGGGCCAACCGCG
>CAIZWU010000320.1 GCA_903936775.1 uncultured bacterium
CGAATGTTTGCTTCAACCATAATCCCTCCGTTGTACCTTGCCCAATCCAAAGCCGCAACGATGGAGCGCAGCATTCCTGGGCAGGCCTCCCTCGCGGCCTCGGACGTTTCCTTCTTCAGGGTCTCCGGCACCGGGCTCTACTCCAGAGCCACCATGTTCGCGTCCGGCGGCGAATTGGTCCCCGCTCCGGTTGATCCGCTCCTGCCAGTCAGCGGGCCTGCAATTGATGACTTTTGACGTCTGGAACGAGCCGCCAGCCGCTCCATTCCACGAGGCCGAAAGAAGGCCAAAAATGACGTTTTTGGCGGTTTCGTCACCATTTTTTTGCGTGACGCGACGGAATTGCGGAGGCACGGATTTCAACCATCCAACGGCGGTGTTCCAAGGCGAATATCAGTGTCCTGCCTCCGCTCTCGATCACAATTCAGCGGCCTGCCACCCGCCCATCAACCAAGCCGACTGAATTTGACTTTGACTTTGAGTATAAAAAGAGAACTTTTCAGTACCCAGTAGAGCCAAATGCCAATTCGCCTCGTAAATCTGGAAACCGATCCGCCCTTGGAAAATTCTCTGCTCCCCCCGGCAACTGTTGCTTTTGATAAGTACAGTATTTTGCTGGGAGACACGTTCTCCTGTCAGTTTTTTGACGCGGCGGACTCTTTTCTTTCGCGACTCCGTTCCGGATGGAAGCCCCGGCAGTCGTGGCCCGTCCTCCTCTGCGCCCTGCTCGGGCTCTCTCTTCCTGGGCCACTTTCCGCCGGGGAACGCCCCGGATATCGGCAACAACTCACCTCGCTGGAGCAGGTGCCGGAACGGCTCGCGAAGTCGGACTGGGCCAGCATCCGGGAAGCTTGCGAGGCCGGGCGGCATGCCTTCCAGCCTATCGAAGCGGGATGGCAGGCGCGCAATCCCGGGCAGCAATGGACGACGACTTTTGACCGTCGCGGTTTCATGGCCACGCCCAAAGCCGGTGGCTGGACGTGGGGTCTGGATCTGCCGGGCTACGGCTTTGGGGACCACCAGCAGACCATCGTGGGCACCCCTGCGGTGCAGGCCGGGGGCCCGCGCCTTACTTATCAGTGGGATACCGCGGTGCCGGAATGGTTCGTCAACGACCAGCGCGGTCTGGAGCGCGGGTTCACAGTGAGCACCCGTCCCGCCGCTGACACCGCCGCGCGGACCGCGCCCGGCACCCCGCCGCCGGCGCTCAGTTTCCTCCTCGCGGTCCAGGGCGGGTCGCGCCCGCCCGTCACGCCGATGCCCTGCGGTGACGGGACCCCACCAGGAAACCAACCCGGCTGAAATTAAATATGAAAAAGAGAACTTTAAAAGGCACCCGCGAAGCCAACACTATGATGGCGCTGGCGATTGTGACCACGGCCCAGTTGACCGGCCCGCATGCCCACGCCCAAATCATTCTTGACCGCTCTGTTTTAGGCGGAATCGAACGCACGGTTTTAGAGGATGGGGCTACGATAAACGTAATAAATGGTCCAAATTATGGTATTGTTAAACTTGGTTCGTCGCCCGCCCCTGACGAGGTCCCGGCCACCATTGGCACGCTCAACGTGACCATTGGCGGGGAGTTGAACACCACGTCTTTAAGAGTGGGTGATCAGGCGGAAGGGCTGCTGAACGTGAACGGTGGCACCGTCAATGTTGTAGAAGTTACCGATCTGGGCTATGCGGGGAAGGGCACAATCAATGTAATCAACTCAGGCACGCTGAACACCAACTTTATAGATGTGGGCTTTTCAGGTGAAGGGCTGCTGAACGTGCTGAACGTGAACGGTGGCTTCGTCAACGTGACCGAAGATGCCTATTTTTACTCAATTGGAGCCATATCCTCTGCGGTGGTCACCAACGGCACCCTCGCCATTGGCGGCGATCTCATGCTTGGAGAGGATGGAGGTACTGGCCTTAACACGCTTAATATTAATAGTAACGGAACGGTGCTTGTGTCCGGCAATCTCACGAGGGGGTCCAGTGGCAGCGTGATCAATCTCAACACCGGCGGCACGCTCCAGATCGGCAACGGCGTGACCACCGGCCCACTCCTCGAGGGCATGGGCAATCTGAAGAACGATGGCACCTTGATCTTCAATCGCTCTGACGCCTACTTATACAGTGGGGTCTTGAGTGGCTCCGGCGCCTTGGTGCAGCAGGGCACCGGCACGCTGACGATCTCCGGGGCGAACACCTACACCGGCGCGACCTTCATCCGCAACAGCGGCACGCTGAATGCGAACGTGGCGAATGCCCTGCCGACGGCCAATGGGCGCAGCGCGGTGATCATGGACGATACGGGCACGGTCGGTTCGACCCTGAGCCTTGGCGCCAGCCAGCTGATCGCCTCTCTCACCGGAGCCGCCAACTCCCTGGTTTCGCTGGCCACGGGCACC
>CAIZWU010000321.1 GCA_903936775.1 uncultured bacterium
GTCCGCCTCCGGTCCATTAAAAACGCCAGGGGTAAATACCACCTGTCCGGAGAGGCTGCCCTACCACCGCTGAGTCGCCTGCCCCAATGCCTCCGCGAAGGCAGGATCCGTCGCGTTCAACAGAGTGACGGTTTTTCCCCCGGTCTTGAGGACCAACCTTACCACCCGCCGGGGATCGTCGACCCGGAACTCCCCAGGAAGGGCATCGTAGGACTGCCGCCATGGAATCGAAAAACGCTGCATGATCACCCGGCGCATCTGGTCGAAAAACTCCTTGGCGTCCTTTTCGGTCCTCCAAACTGTTTTCCAGAAAAGATGATCCCCGAAGCCCTCCCCGCCGGGCCAACTGCAGTAGCGGTCCCCCGCCCAGCCTTCGCTGGCCAAGGTCGCTTCTTCCACCCCCAACCATCCCCTCAGGGCGATGTAGGCCCCCAATTCCCCAGCCGTGTTGGTAAAATACGGATCCAACCCACCCACTTTGGGTTCTTTGAATTCGACCGCCACCGGTTCAAACGGAGGCTTGGCCAGATACAACTCCTCGGGATGCAGGATTTCTGCCGATGACCGGGGCATCCGGGCATAGGCGGCATCCACGGCGGCATTCCCGCCCTGCCCCGCCAAGGCTTCCACGAACAGACTCCCCTTATCCTGACTGAATTTCCAAATTTCCGCCAAATAAACCGGCGCACTGTAGTTTGGAGGTGGGGCGGTAGGCGCTCCATTCCGGTCAAAATTCAGATTCAACTGGTCCGCGATACTGAACCGGACGCGGGAGGCATTGGCATCCCCATTGATCAGGGACCTCGCCGCCAACGCCACGTCATCGTTGACTGGATCATAAGGATTCCCCAGCCGGTCACCGGCCTGCCGTTGGGTCAAGGCAGAGGCAAGACCCCCAATAAAAATCTCCCTCCCGTCGGCCCGGGACAACGAGGCTTCCTCCCGGTAAAAAAACGTTTGGCTGGAGGCTTCATAAAACCCGCCATTGGTCATCTGGGCCAAACTCACCAAGGCCTCCCGGTAGTCGAAAGGCTCACTCTGAAATCCCATCGCGATGGCAGCCCGGCTGCGGGCGGAAGCGGCGTCCACGGGCAACTGAGCTTCCACTACCTTGCGGACTTTCTCCAGGATCGAGTCCAAGGGCGCAGGAGACCAGACGGGAGCCGGTTCAAAGGCCAATCCCCGCTGCTGGGCAAACTGTTTGGCCAAATCGGCCGGAACTGGTTCCGGTTTGGCTGCCTCGATCGATTGTTTGAGGGAAGCGACTTCCGCCGTGAGCGCCCCCGCCCTCGCCTCGGCGGCGATCAATTGTTTCTGCAACTGGCCATTCGCAGAAAGCAACTCCGACTCCCTCACCGAGGAATCGGCTGGCGGTGCAGTCTCTACCGCAGTGGGGGCCAGCGCAGGAGTTTCCCCGGAGCGCATCCGCCAAGTATGTTCCCGCCAAACCACCACACCGATCAGCGCGGCGACGGCCAACAAGTTGATAAAGGAACGGATCGGAGAGGGCATGCAGTAATGGGAAGGTCCTGAAACGGCGGTTCTCCGAAGATCGGAGTGCCTCTGACCATGAAGGTCAAGTGCCCGGCTTTCTCTGGAGCATCCAACCCCGCTTCGCCGGCGCTTTCGGAGCGGCCACGGAAGCGCGATCCCGGCTGGCGGCTTCCTGGGCAGTTGGAGCCGCGGTGCCCTGAGGCAGACCGGGTTCAAATTCATCCTCGTCCTTGGTCACCGGAACGATCGGTTTGGCCACGCCTGCCACCTCTTTGGGGGCCGCGGCCGGATTGGAAGGATCGATATTGAAGGCGACCATGCGTTTGGCAAAACGGGCTTCCTTCAAGGCTCCGGGATAATACAACACGCGCACGTTACGGCCCTGCTTGTCGTACAGTTCCTCCTTCAGCATCTGGCCGGTCTGCTGATCGAAGAAATTCTTGGTGCAACCCATCGGATTTTTTTTACCGTCGTAAATGACCCCGCTCAGAATGCGGCCCCGGTCATCAAGGTTGAAAACCCGCACCCCGCATAGAATGTCATTTTTGTCGAAGACGGACTCGGTAATCTCCTTCGATCCTCCCATTTTCTGCGTGTAGGTCTTCTGCCCGTTATTGTGCCGGAAGATCCGGCTGATGGCATCGGGCCCCTCTTGTTGAGAAAAGGCCGTGCCGGCCATGGCCAGAAAAGCGGCCAAGGGGAGATAGAAAAACAGATTCACGGCGGCCACTATACCACATCCTTGCCCTGGGGGAAACCAAATTGTGATCAGTATTTACCGGTTTCAATTACTTGCCCCCGCGCCCGAACTCCGCTAAGCCACTGGTGTTCCATCATCCAAAATTAACATCCACCTCCATCCATGAACCACGGCCCGCGCAATAAACTCTTCGTCATGATGATCCTCGAGTTCTTTATCTGGGGGGCGTGGCTGCCTCTCATCTGGGGCTACATGGGAACCGCCGTGGCGGAAGGCGGGCTCGGATTTTCGGCGACGCAGCAGGCTTGGATCGGCAGTGGCTTTGCCATCGCCTCCATCCTTGGCATCTTTTTCAGCAACCAATTCGCCGACCGTACCTTCGCGGCGGAGAAATTCATGGCTTTCAGTCACCTCGTGGGCGGGTTGGCGATGCTGGGGCTTTACTGGGTTCAATCTTTCCCCCTCTTCTTCGCCCTGATGCTGGTCCACTCCATCCTGTATGTTCCCACCATTTCCGTGGCCAACAGTCTGGCATTTTCCAACATGAAGGACGCCTCCAAGGAATTCGGCTTCGTGCGTATGGGCGGCACCATTGGCTGGATCCTCGCTTCCTGGCCGCTTTACTTTATTCTGGATGGGAAAACCGGATTCGATGCCACCCAGGCCCGCAAGGCGATCTTCCTTGTCTCAGGGATCGCCTCTCTGGTGCTGGCCGCCTACTCTCTCGTCCTGCCCCATACCCCGCCCAAGAAAGGCTCGGAGAAAAACGCCTGGATCGCCACCGGACGCCGCCTCGCCATTCCCTTCATTCTGGTGCTGTTCATCGTTACCTTCATCGATGCCACGATTCACAATGGTTACTTCCTTGTGACCCCAGGCTTCCTCGAAAAGAGCGCCGGATTTGAGGGTAAATGGATCATGCCGATCATGAGCATCGGGCAAATCGCCGAAATCCTGGCCATGATGGTGCTGGGCGGCGTGCTCGCTAAGTTTGGTTGGAGAAAAACCATGCTGGTCGGCATCGCAGGCCACGCCCTGCGCTTCGCCATCTATGCGTTTTTCCCCCAGAATCAGCCGCTCATCATTCTGGTCCAAGTGCTCCACGGCATTTGCTACGCCTTCTTCTTCGCCACGGTTTACATCTTTATCGATGCCGTCTTCCCGAAGGACGTGCGCGCCAGTGCCCAGGGATGGTTCAATCTTCTCATTCTTGGGCTGGGTGACCTTGCGGCCAAATGGCTCTTCCTCCCCCTCGCGGCAAGCCTGACCAAGGACGGCGTCACGGATTACAAAACCCTCTTTCTGGTCCCGACAGGCATGGCGCTGGGCGCGATAATTCTGCTGGCGCTGTTCTTCCGTCCGCCCTCTTTCGGACCCGAAGGAGAATCTTCCGCATCCGCGGCACCCCACTGAGGCAGAAACTCGTATGTTGATAAGCAGGGAATCCGTCTTGCGTTGCTTTGCTGCGCATGACATTTCCTCTGCGTCCCCCAATCATGAAATCACTCCTCTTTACCCTCCTCGCCACTGCCTCCATCGTGTCCAGCCAAGCTCAGGACGCACCAAAGCCCGCCGAGCCCGCCAAAGCAGCGGAAGCCGCTCCTGCTGGCGCGGTGACCAAACTGATGCTCGGCGTCCTGCCAGCGGTGATGAAATTCGACAAGGCGACCCTCGAAGTGAAGGCCGGCTCCAAAGTCGTGATGCTCTTCAGCAACGCGAAATGCCCACTGCAGCACAACTTCATCCTGGCCAAACCCGGCAAACTGAATGACGTGGGAGCGCTCGCCGACAAAATGCTGACCGACCCCCAGGCCATGGCCAAGCACTACACCCCGGAAAGCCCGGAGATCCTGGCCCACGGCTCCAAACTGATCGGCCTTGGCCAGTCCGACCTCATTGAGTTCACCGCTCCCACCGAACCCGGGGATTATCCTTATCTGTGCACCTTCCCAGGCCACTGGCGCATGATGAACGGAGTGCTCAAAGTCACTCCCTGATCTTTGATTCCCTGCTCACCCCAGAACACCGGCCCCGCCGGAGTTCTGGGGTTTTTTGTTGCCGCGGGCAGCGTTACCGGCCAGGAACCACCCGGCGGTCAGCCTGTGCCGGCCAAATGAGCAACTGCCTTCAGCGCCAGCTTGCCAAAGGAGAAGCGCATTCCGCCCCTTGTGCGCTGCCGGTGGCGTGCTAAGACCAAGCTCCTTTTTACCTCCAAACCATTCAAACCCACTCTCCGCCCCCTATGAAAAGTCCGATTCGTGTCGCAGTCACCGGTGCCGCCGGTCAAATTGGTTATTCCCTGCTTTTCCGCATCGCCTCCGGCGCCATGTTCGGACCGGATCAGCCCGTGATTCTGCATCTGATCGAAATCGAACCCGCCCTGCCTGCCCTCGGGGGCGTGGTCATGGAACTGGACGACTGCGCCTTCCCGCTCCTCCACGGCATCGTGCCCACCGCCGATCTCAATGTGGGTTTCAAAGAGGTGAACTGGGCGCTCCTTGTGGGCAGCGTGCCCCGCAAGGCTGGGATGGAGCGCGGTGATCTGCTCAACATCAACGGCAAGATCTTCATCGGCCAAGGTCAGGCCATCGAAAAAAATGCCGCCCCGGATGTGCGCATTCTGGTGGTGGGCAATCCGTGCAACACCAACTGCCTGATCGCCATGAACAACGCCAAGGGCATCCCGGCCCACCGTTGGTTCGCCATGACCCGGCTGGACGAAAACCGGGCCAAATCCCAACTCGCCGCCAAAGCCGGCGTGCCGGTGTCCGCGGTGACCAACACCGCCATCTGGGGCAACCACTCGGCCACCCAGTTCCCTGACTTCTTCAATGCAAGGATCAACGGCCAGCCCGCCACGGAAGTCATCAGCGACCACGAATGGCTGAAAGGCGATTTCATCAGCACCGTCCAGAAGCGCGGGGCGGCCATCATCGCCGCCCGCGGCCTCTCTTCCGCCGCCAGCGCCGCCAACGCCGTGGTCGATACGGTCCGCAGCCTGACTACTCCGACGCCTCCCGGAGACTGGACCAGCGTCTGCGTCGTTTCCGACGGCAGCTACGGAGTGGAAAAAGGAATCATCTCCGGATTCCCGATCCGTACCGACGGCACCACTTGGGAAATCGTGCAGGGCCTTTCTGTCAATGAATTCGCCCAGGGCAAAATCGATCTGACGGTGAGTGAGCTGAAGGAAGAGCGTGATGCCGTGGCGGCTCTGCTGGTCTAAGCCCCCCCCCGGGAGATTGTTTCCAGATGACCCTCCGCGAACACGAATTCACCGACCTGCCCACCCTGACCGGGCCCATGAGGACCCATGTGGTCCGTCCGGCGGCGGAGGGGCGGTTTCCCGGAATCGTGCTCTGGTCGGAAATCTTCCAGGTCACCGGCCCCATCCGGCGCACCGCAGCGCTGCTGGCCGGGCACGGGTTTGTCGTGGCGGTTCCGGAAGTCTATCATGATTTGGAGGAACCGGGCGCCGTTCTCGCTTATGACACTGCCGGGGCGGAGCGCGGCAATGCGCACAAGGTCGCCCGCACCCTCGCCGCCTACAACTCCGACGCCGCCGCAGCGGTGGAATATCTGAAATCACATCCCGCCTGCACCGGGCGGATCGGCACGGTGGGCATCTGCCTCGGCGGCCACCTCGCCACCCGCACCGCCCTCCGACCCGATGTCAGTGCCGGAGTCTGTTGTTACCCGACCGATATCCACCAGGGTAGCCTGGGCAAAGGTATGGCAGATGACACCCTGAGCCGTCTGGGCGGGATCAAGGCGGAGATGTTTTATGTCTGGGGGCGTCAGGATCCGCACATCCCCCGGGAGGGCCGCCGCCTCATTTACGACACCCTGACGGATACCGGGGTCAATTTCACCTGGCACGAATTCAATGGCCAGCATGCCTTCCTGCGCGATGAGGGACCGCGCTATGATCCCGAACTGGCCGGCCTGACGTGGAATCTGATCCTGTCCATGCTGCACCGCTGCCTGCACAGGGTTTGAAGCGGACGGAAGCCGCTTAACCCGCTTGGGTTATGAGAAGGACGCGATTCATGGATCACAGATCCGCTGCGGCCACGTAGCAGGAATGATGGCGCCCCCTGCACCCTGCCCTGCCCATGTTCCCGAACTATCACCTTTGCCTTTTGGCGGCCTTGCTGACAGCAGCCTCCACCACATCTGCTGCGGTGAAAATCAGTCAGGAAAAACACCGGCCAGTGCTCTCCAATGATTCGCTGCAAATCACGATCAACCCTGACAATGGGGATTTCTCGCTTCAGGCCGAAGGCCGGATACAGGTGGAACGGGGTTATTGGTCCCAGGTGGGACGCCGTCAGGATGGCCGGGACATCGCCCGGCTGGGAGTGGCCGCGGCGCCGGTGATCACGGTGGACCCGGCACAGCATGGCGGGACACGCGGGGAGATCGCCCTCCGGTTTGCCCCGGCCGGCCGCGAAGGTGGATTGCCCTGCGAAGTGGAAATGCGTTACACCCTCGCCGCGGACGCCCGCACGCTCTATCTCAGCGCCGTCTGGAGGCACGGCCCGGGCATGGCTGGTTTCAATGTGGGCGAAGCACGTCATGCCATGAAGCTGGATCGCCACATTTTTGATTACCTCGCGGTGGACGAAAAGCGCCACGGTCTGATGCCCTCCGGGGCGGATTGGGACCGGGCCACGCCTTTGAATTTGAAGGAAGCCCGGCGGATTGTGACTGGCCCCTTTGCCGGCAAGGCAGAGCACAAATATGGATATTCGGCCCTGATCGCGGAGACCCCGGCCTGGGGCTGGGCCTCCTCCAGCAGGCAGTGCGGGGTCTGGCTGCTCAATCCCTCGGCAGAATACCTCGCGGGCGGGCCTACCAAAATGGAACTCACCGGCCACCTTGATGTGAACCGCGAAGGCACGCCGGTTTTACTGAACATGTGGCACGGCAGCCATTATGGCGGCAGTGCTCTCTCCATCGCGGAAAACGAGGTCTGGACCAAGGTCGTCGGCCCCTTCGCCATCCATTGCAATGCAGGCCAGGCGCCCGAAGCCCTGTGGCGGGAAGCGCAGGAGACGGGCCGCCGGGAACAGGCGGCGTGGCCCTATGATTGGCTCGATCTGCCTGAATTTCCCCGCAAGGACCAACGTGGCACCGCTGAAGGGACGCTCCTGATCCGGAATCCAGCCACCCCTCCGGGCCGCATCCGGATCGGGCTCGCCGCCCCGCCCCGGCCCGCCAACCGGCTGGGGCGCACCGACTCCGTGGACTGGCAGCGCAACAGCCGCGACTATCAATTCTGGGGCACCGTCGGCCCCGATGGCCGCTTTGCCCTGCCCCAGGTGCGGCCCGGGACTTACACGCTTTATGCCATCGCGGACGGCGTACCCGGTGAATTCAGCCAGACGGGTTTCGTGGTGCATGCCGGACAGAACCTCGACTGCGGCACCCTGACCTGGGAGCCCGAGCGTGGCCGCCACACCCTGTGGCAGATCGGGGTGGCGGACCGCTCGGCGGGGGAGTTCCGCCGGGGAAATGAAGCGGGAGCATGGGGCCTCTATTATCAATTTCCCGGGGATTTCCCGCAGGGCGTGAACTACACGATCGGCCAAAGCGATTGGACCAAAGACTGGAACTACGCCCACTGCGGCATCAGCCAGGAAGGCCGGCGCGGGGTGGACACCGCCGCATGGCGCGTGAACTTTGAACTGGCGGAAATGCCGGCGGCAAAGCTGAATCTGCGCCTGGGTATCGCCGGCAACCGCAGCCCGGAAGGCGTGAAGTTGGCGGTCAATGGCCGCCCAGCCGGTGGCACGGGTCCCATGCCGGACACCGCGGTGATGCATCGCGATGCCGTGCGGGGCGCATGGTTTGAACGCAGCATTCCGATTCCTGCCGGCTTGCTCCAGGCCGGCCAAAACACCCTGACGTTGAGGGTTCCGGTCCAATCCTGGCCGGAGGGGGTGCTTTACGATTTCGTCAGGCTGGAAGCGGCGGAACAGGACTCAGGCCACGGGCAGCAGACCGTGCCTCCGGACGAACTGCCCCAATAGCGTCAGGCCCGCGGACTGGCTTTTTTCCGGATGGAACTGGGTGGCAATCAGATTGCCGCGCTGGATGGCACAGACGAAATCGCCGTCGTAGTCGGCGATCCCGGCGGTGAGGGCCGGATCGGCCGGAGCAGGGTAATAGGAGTGGACGAAATAGAAGTAAGGGTCCGGATCCTGCCCGGCCCAGGCGGGGTCTTCCGGATGAGCAAGGCGCACCCGGTTCCATCCCATGTGCGGCACCTTGAGGCCGGGTTTGCTGGGAAACCGCACCACCTCCCCCTCAAAAACCCCCAGTCCCGCCACGCCCGGGTTTTCCTGACTGCGCTCAAAGAGGGCCTGATACCCGATGCAAATCCCAAAAAAGGGGCGGTCCGCCCGGATCCACTCCCGCAATGGCTCCACCAATCCCTGCCGGCTCAAACCGGCCATGGAATCATCAAAACGTCCCTGGCCCGGAAAGACGAGGGCATCCACTCCGGCAAATCCCTCCGGGGAATTGACGTAAGCCGCTTCGACCCCGGTGTAGCGCAGGGCATTGCGCACACTTTGCAGATTGCCGCCGCCGTAGTCGATAATACCTAGGTTCATGGGATGGGTGATGGGGAAAAGGGGAGGGTTCCTGATACGGACTGAGCGCCGGGCGTCAAAGCCTTTGATGGGCGGCCTTGCCTTGCCTCAGCCGCGCAGAACGTCCCAGCCGAGGAATGTCAGCAATTCCAGCACCACCGCATTGGTCCAGCCAAAGCCGGTCTCGTTGGTGGGATAACCAAACCGGAGCAGACCAGCCACGTCGGAAGTTAGGCGGACCGTGTCGTATTTTTCGTGGAGTTGCCCGGTGCGGGCGAATTCAAAGGCGGTCATGTGCACAAAGCCGGCGGCAATCCGCCGGGCCTCCTCCCGGAAGCCATACCGGTTCAGCCCCTGCACGGCCATGAGGGTCAACGGAGCCCAGCCAAAAGGACCATCCCACTGGCAGCCGGTCTCCAGCGGACCGGTCTGGATGCCGCCGGGGGTCTCGAAATGGTGCAGATTGGCGGCGACGGCGCGGGCTTGCCCCTGGCTGGCCATACCTGCCCAGAGCGGCCAGAAGGTGGTCGCAAAAACGAACCCGCTGCGCTGGTTGCTGCCGGTGTCATAGTCAAAATAAAGACCGGCAGTTTCGTCCCAGAGCAGCCGGTCCATCTGATCGCGGCGCTGCCGCGCCCGGTTAAGCCAGACCCCGCGGGTGGCCGTGGCTCCGGTTATTTTCCGGATGGCCGCAATGTCCATTTCCATACGCCACAGCAGCGTATTCAGGCAAACCGGGGCATAATTCAGGGTATCGAGATCCAGCGGTCCAAAGCGGAAGCCGGGATCAAATCCGCTTTCCCTCATGGACCGGTCGCTGCGGAAGGCGTGATCGGTCAGGGTGCCGTCCTCCTTGAGGAAAGGAGCAGAGGTCTCTCCTGGCAGGGTGCGGAGAAACGCCACCACCCGCCCGTAATGAGTTAGGCCAGCAGCATCCTTTTCCGAGGATTCCACTTCCGGAGCCGGTCCCTCGCCCAGGTCGCAGTAGCGGGAAAGCCCGAGCGAGGGAAGCTGATGCGGCGGAACGTTCCAGTAGAAATAGTATTGCTCCAGCAATGGCAGGGCCTGCCGCAGCCACTCCATGTCCCCGGTGGCCCGGTAGACCTCCAGCAGAGTCCTTCCGAGAAAGGGCGGATGGGACCGGGTGAGGAAATAAGTGCGGTTGGCGTTGAGAATGGTGCCGTAGTGCTCAATTTGATAGAGCTGCTGGTCCACCATGGACCGGGCCAGATCCATCCGTCCGCTGCGGAGCAGACCGAGCGTGATGAAATGGCTGTCCCACCCATGCATTTCATTGAAGCGTCCCCCGGGAACCACATATTTTCCTGGAAGGTAGAGCAGCCCATGCGAGGTGACCGACCGCCAGTCAGTGGGCAAGACCCGCAGGGAGAGGCGCTGGAAGGCGGCGGGCGCAAGATGGGCGGCCAAGCTGACCCGCACGGCCTCCATGTCCTCCCGGGGCGAAAGATACAGTGGCCAGGCCGCATCGGGCATTTCATGATCCACCTTGCTGTCGCGGGCTGCACTGAGGGCATCCCGGAGATCCCGCGTCAGGGTGTTCCAAGTGAGGTGAATGTGACCACACAACGTGTGGAGCGATTCATCATTAAGGAGTAGTGAAGCATGAGACATCAGAAAAGGATGGCCTCATCCGGCATTCCACGCAATACTAGGGAGTTGCCTGATGGTCTTTTCTGAGGGCAAGGCCATTCCCCCCCTTCAACGCATGGAACACAACTTATGGACCCGGGATCGATTGCATGAATTCTGCGAAACCCGGCTGAGCGGCTGCAAATTCATCGTGGTCTCCAATCGCGAACCTTATATTCACCAGCGCGGCCCGGACGGAATCGAGTGCATCACCCCGGCGAGCGGCATGGCCACCGCGCTCCATCCCGTCATGGTGGCGACCGGGGGCACTTGGATCGCCCACGGCAGCGGAAATGCCGACCGCGACGTGGTGGATGCCATGGATCGGGTGCCGGTTCCTCCGGACCAGCCGGCATACACCTTGCGGCGGGTGTGGCTGACTCCGGAACTGGAGCAGGGGTTTTATTATGGCCTGTCGAACGAAGGCCTGTGGCCCCTCTGTCACATCACGTTCAACCGGCCCGTTTTCCGTCCGGAGGATTGGGCCCATTACCGCCAGGCCAACGAAATCTTCGCGGACGCGGTGATCGAGGAAGCCGGCACGGAGCCAACCATCGTTTTTATCCAGGACTATCACTTTGCCCTGCTGCCCCGCATTTTGAAACAACGAGGAAAGGGTAATCTGGTGATCGCCCAGTTCTGGCACGTGCCATGGCCCAATAAGGAAGTTTTCCGGGCCTTTCCCTGGGGAGAGGAACTGCTGGATGGCATGCTGGGCAACGACGTCCTGGGCTTCCACATCCGGTTACACTGCCAGAACTTCAGGGACACAGTAGACCGGGTCATTGAGGCCAGGGTCAATCCCGATCTCTCCCTCATCACCCGCGGGGGATCCGATACCCTTGTGCGGCCCTTCCCCATCAGCATCGATTTCGCAGGCCACGAGGCGGCGTCCCAGTCTCCGGAAGTGGACAGGGCCATGACCCTCTGGGCGCAGCGGCTGAACCTGCGCGGCCGCAAGCTGGGCGTGGGCATCGAGCGGCTGGACTATACCAAAGGTATTCCATCGCGGCTGCAAGCGATTGATTATTTCCTGACCCATCATCCGGAGTGGCGGGGGCGGGTAGTTTTTGTCCAGATCGCCGCTCCCAGCCGGTCCAGTCTGGTCAGCTACCAGATGGAGGAAGCGGAGGTGGATGCCCTCGCGGCCGGGATCAATGCCCGATGGAGCACTCCGGAAGGACCGGTCCTTTTCCTTTTCAAGCAACACCATGGACCGGTGGACATGATGGCGCTGCACCGGCTTTGCGCTGTTTTCATGGTCAATGCCCTGCATGACGGGATGAACCTCGTGGCGAAGGAATTTGCCGCCAGCCGCGCCGATGAACGCGGGGTGCTGCTGCTCAGCCGATTCACTGGCGCCTGGAGGGAGCTGAATGAAGCGGTCTCTTTCAATCCATTCGCGGTCCATGAAATCGGGGAGGCCCTGCTCACCGCGCTCGACATGGACGAGGCAGAACAGGGCCGCCGCATGAGCCGGATGCGGGAACATATCCGCTTTAACAACGTGTACCGCTGGGCCGGAAAAATCCTGTCCATCCTGCTTAAATTCGATATCCCTGAATTCCAATCCGATGGCCTTGAATCCTCCTCACTGGACTGACTGCCGCAAGGAACTGGCCGACCGCCTTGGCACCGTGCCCCGGTTGCTGGTGGCCACCGACTTCGATGGCACCCTCGCGCCCATTTGTGCCCGGCCGGAGGACGTCAGGCTGCCGGCCGAGGCCCACACCGCGCTGACTGCCCTCGCCGCCCACCCCGGAGTGAGGGTGGCGGTTTTGTCAGGCCGGAATCTGGCAGATTTGATCCGCCGGACGGATTTGCCAAGGGCCGTCCATGCCGGCAATCACGGTTTGGAAATCCAGGGAGGCGGCATGGACTACGTGCAACCCCAAGCCCTGGCGGCCCGCCCGGTCCTGGATGCGGCCATCTTGTTTCTCAGGGAAGCCCTGCAGGGCCTTCCGGGCATTTTCATCGAAGACAAAGGCCTCACCCTTTCCATGCATTACCGGCTGGCGGAGCCCGCCAATTTATCCCATGTCGAAACGGCGGCGATGGCCTGTGCTGCCCGCTTTTCCACCCTGAAAAGGCACTGTGGCAAGATGGTGGTGGAATTCCGGCCCGATGTGCCATGGGACAAGGGGTATGCGCTCAAGCGCCTGCTCAAAGGCCTCGGGCTGCCTGCCGCCGCTGCGCTCTATATGGGCGATGACACCACGGACGAAGATGCCTTCGCGGCGCTGAACGGACTCGGCACCAGTTTCCACGTGGGCCAGGATCCCCAGACCCGCGCCCGCTTCCGGATGCACGACACTTACGACACGGCAGAATTTTTGCAGTGGCTCCGGAAATTGAGAGTCGGGTGAGCCTGGTTTTGAAAGATTCCCCTGCTTTCCAACCCTCCAGTGGCCGGACGCGGCTTGGCCGGCTTTTCCTGAACGCGATTCCTGGATGGCTCAGGGCTCCCCCGGGCCGTCTGCGTGCCCGGTGCCCGGATAGTGGCTAGAGCGCCTCCTTGGTGCTGGGCACTCCGACCACCCGGGGGTCGCGGCGGATGGCCTGATCGAGGGCACGGGCCAGACCTTTGAAAAGGGCCTCGGCCATGTGGTGGGCGTCCCGGCCGTAGAGGATTTCCGTGTGGAGATTGCAGGCCAGATTGAAGGCGAAGGCCCGCATGAACTCTTCCACCAA
>CAIZWU010000322.1 GCA_903936775.1 uncultured bacterium
GCACCCCTTTGTCCACGACCGGAGTGCCGGTGCAGAAAGCTTCATCGAAGGCCAGACTGTCGTTGGCACCGTCGCCCAGATAGAGGGTGTCGTTTTGGTCCAGTTCGCGGACGGCGGCGGCTTTTTGGGAGGGGCTGAGATTGCCCAGGGCGCACTCGCGGGGGATACCGGCTTTGTCAGCGAGGTGGGCGACTTTTTCACTGCGGTCCCCGCTGAGGATATGAAGAGTATAACCCTGGCGGCGAAGGGCAGTGAGAGTGTCCCGGGTTTCAGGGCGGATAGTGTCCTTGAAGCGGAATTCAGTGAGAAGGGTGCCATTGCAGCGGAAGACGGCGTCGGCAGGATGGTTGGACCATGGGACCGTGGGAAGTTCGCTGCGGTCGTGGGTGATGCCGTCCCAAGCCGGGTGTCCCAGCGTCCAGATCTGTTGCCGGGCATCGGTATAGGTCAGGCCGCAGCCGGGAATTTCCTCAATGGCCGGTTCAGTGATCA
Source organism: uncultured bacterium (assembly GCA_903936775.1). Lineage (GTDB taxonomy): Bacteria > Verrucomicrobiota > Verrucomicrobiia > Verrucomicrobiales > V1-33 > CAIZWU01. The sequence continues at coordinate 493 of CAIZWU010000322.1, forward strand.
GGGCGGGCGATCCGGTGGCGGCACTTTGAGGAGTTTCACTGCTGGCGTCTTTTTGGAAGGATCTGACCGGACTCCGGTGATCCTGGGCGAGGGCTTCGGTGAGGCTTCGGCTGACGGGGTGGAGGCTGTCACGGACCAGGGTATGGAGAGCAGTCAGGGTTTCCGGGGTCAGTTTGGTGAGGGCTTCCGGGTTGTCGAGACGGGGGGACTCAAGGGTGAGGGTGCCGGTTTTGTCGAAAAGGATGTGGCGGACTTTATGGAGACGGGGCCAGAAGACAGGACGGCGGATGAAGACTCCGATGCGTTCCATGGCTCCCGCCGCAAGATCGTCGGCGAGGGGCAGGGCAACCCCCAGGGCACAGGGGCAGGAGACCACGAGGAGCGAAATCATGACCTGCAGGCCGGTGGCAACGTTGCCGGTGCTGATCCACCAGGCGATGCCACCGAGGACGGCAAGGGTCAGGACGGTGAGGATGTAATAACGCAGGACGCGGTCGAGCCAGGGGTGGCGGGCTTCGGTTTCGCGGGATTCCCGGAGACGCCGGTAGAGCGAGGCGTCCCAGCTTTCCACCGCTTCCAGTTGGAGGGGGGCGCGGCCGATGTTGAGGCTGCCGGAGAGGAGGCGTCCGCCGGCGGGGACATGGCGGGGATCGGCTTCGCCGCTGATGGATTCGAGGCTGACGCTGGCTTCACCCTCGAGGACCCGGCTGGCCACGGGGACAATTTGACCGGGAGATAGCTGATAGGCCATTCCGGGAATGAGGGCTTCCAGCAGGAGGGGTTGGCCACCGGGATGCTGCACGGAGCCTGACAGGAGGGAGCTGCCGAGGAGACGGCCTCGGTTCCGTTCCACGGCGGAGAGTTGCAGGCGCCGGCCGGCCAGCATGAGGAAGGTGAAGACGGCGACGAAGTCGAAGTAAATCAGGCTCTCGACCTGAAGGAGCCAGCCGGCCAGTGATCCCAGATAGGCCGCGACGATGCCGATGGCGATGGGCAGGTCCATGTGCAGGACCCCGGCGCGCAGGCTGTGCCAGGCACGATTGATGAAATAACTGCCACCGGTGAGCACCGCGAGCGTGGCGCAGGTGGCGGCCGCCATGAGGAAGACGGGGGCGAGGGCGAAGCTGTCCTCCATGCCCAAATAACGGGGCAGGCTGAAGGCCATGGCATTCATGGCAAAGGCTCCGCAGAGGCCCATGCGGCTGCTTTGGGCCTGACTGACGGGACCGGCGGCTTCGGCCGGCCCCAGCAGGTAACCGAATTGGCGGGCTTCCTCCGCAAAGGCGGTGGGGTCGCCCTCGCCAGGTTTCCATTCGAGGCGGATGCGGCCGGGATGCGCGCGGACCCGGGCGCGGAGGGCGCCGGGCTGGCGTTGGAAAAGCCGTTCCAATAACCAAACGCAGCCCACACAGGAAATGCCCTGCACGGCACAATCGAGGGTGGCGGCGCCTTCCCCGGCGGCGGCTTCGGCGGCGGCGATGCGGGAGTCCATCCACGAGTGGTCGCGCTGATGGAAGGCGGCGTTCTTGATGGGCGGGGTGGTCTTGTTGCCCTTGAGCGTATAGTAGTCGTTGAGGCCGGAATCCTGGATCAGATGGTGGACGAAGGCGCAGCCACCGCAGCAGAAGGCGTCGTCGGCATCGGTAGGACGGAAAAGGGTGTGGCAATGCTGACAGGCAGCCTCGCCGGGGACCGTGGATTCCGCTGCGGGAAGGGTGGACATTTCAAGAGCCCCGGCAAAGCGGGCAGTTGGCGTCAGGGGCGGCGCCGGAGGCGGCGTCCGTGGCGGGTTGATTCCAGAGGCGGGTGACCACCAGCACGGCGCCAACGAGGGCCACGCTGCGCCTGACGCGGCTCATGGTTACGGGAGTGAGGCGGTGTTTCCAAACATGGAACTGATGCTGGGCCAGCCAGAGCAGGGGGATGGTGCCGAGGGCAAAGGCGAGCATGAATTCGATGCCGCGCACTGCGGAGCCGCTGGCCAGGGCGATCGCGAGCATCAGGTAGAGCGGACCGCAGGGGAGCAGCGGGGTGGCAAGGCCAAGGGCCAGGGCGCCGCGTTTGGCGGGAATGCGGCAGAGTTTCATCCGGGTGCGCGCCGTCCACATTTTGAAGAAGGCGGGGCGGGGGAGTTTTACCGTAAATCCGCAGGCCATGGCGATGAGCACCGCAGCGAGGAGCCAGGGCAGGACCATGGCAGGGGAATGGGTCAGACCGGTGAGAGGCCATTTGCCGAGGGCTCCGGCGAGGGCTCCGAGGGAGGCGTAGGAGACGAGGCGGCCGATGTGATAAAGGGCGGCGGTGGTTTGCGGGTCTTCGTCCTCGCCTTTGAGGGACATCAGACTGCACGCAATCGGGCCGCACATGCCGGCGCAGTGCAGGCTGGTCGCCAACCCGGCCACAAAAGCTCCGGCGGCGGTATGGATGGTGTCAGGACCCATGGGTGGCGGGAGGAGGTGGGGCAATGACCTCCGGACTGTTTTGAATAGCAAACCAGGCGAACCAGATCCACACTCCGATGAAAGTGAGGTAAAACGCCAGAACCGGCACCCAGGGATGGCGTTGGATCAGGTTCAGGGAAGGGGGCTGGGGGGAGTCGTCGGCGGTCATTCGGTTCTACCTTTCATTTGTCGGGTCCGAGGAATTCGACTTCGCGTTTCAGGGCGGATCTGCCGTCGGTGGGAGTGGCGGTGATCGTGAATTTAAACGGACCGGTATAGGTCGTGCGTTCAAGACTGAGCATCAGAGTTTGTTGGAGTTCGCCGCCGCCGGGAACGCTGAGAACGTCGCCCAGACCGGAAATGGTGAGGCCGGGGGGAGCGTTTTCGGTCGAGACCTGGAAGGTGGTGGGATCGTCGCCTTTGCTCAGGAGACGCAGGGCAAACTGGTTCCGGATGTGGCCGGCGTCGGCAATGTAAGGCATGCCACGGAGGCGGACGATGCTCATTTCAAAACCATGCACCCGGGTGAGGCCCCATGTCAGGACCGCCGCGCCGAGCAACATCAGGGCGGTGTATAGAATGATGCGGGGGCGGATGATGGTGCGTTTTTGCCCGGTTAGCCCCTTGTGGGAATCGTAGCGGATCAGACCGCGGGGACGCTTCACTTTGTCCATGATGTCATCGCAGGCGTCGATGCAGGCGGCGCACCCGATGCATTCCATCTGCAGGCCATTGCGGATGTCGATGCTGGTGGGGCAGACCTGGACACAGCGGCGGCAGTCGATGCAGTCGCCATGCCCCGCTTCCTTGACTTTGCCGCGGGGTTCGCCGCGGCCATAGTCGTAGCCGATGACCATGGTGTCGTCGTCGGTCAGGGCCGATTGGAGCCGGCCGTAGGGGCACATCACAATGCAGAATTGCTCCCGGAACCACCCAAAGCAGAAGTAGAGGGCGGCGGCGTAGGCTGTCACGCCGGCGAAGACGGCCGCGTGCTGCATCGGCGACCCCTTCATGTAGGCATAGAGCTGGGGCAGCGGGATGAAATAACTGAGCCCGACATGGGCGATGCCAAGGGCACAGGCGGCAAAAAGAAGGTGCTTCAATCCCCGTTTGGCGATTTTGGCAGGACCCCACGGGGCGGCATCAAGCTGGCGCCGGGCGGGGGCGTCACCTTCGATCCAGCGTTCGATGCGGCGGAAGACGTGATCCAGGAAGACGGTGTAGGGGCAGGCCCAGCCGCACCAGATCCGTCCCAGGAGGGAGGTGATATAGAAGAGGCCGAACCCGACGCCGCTGACGACGAAGAACAGCAGCCACAAATCGTGCACGAGGAGGGTGATTCCGAAGAGGTGGAACTTCCCGTGGGTGACGTCGAGCAACACCGCCGGGTGCCCGTTGACCGGGATCCAGGGGAGGAGGACGTAGATGGCAATGAGGAGGATCCCGACCAGACGCCGGGCAGTGGTGAAGCGGCCCTTGACATCAGCGGGGTGGGGGAAAAACCGCGAACCGTCAGGATTGATCGTGGTGACGGAATCGAGATTCGGACGTTTGATGGCTGGAGGCACGATGGTGTTAGTTGGGGGCCGCGGGAGGAGAGTGGTGACTCATGACATAGGCGGAAACCTTGGCGATCTCCGAGGGAGAGAGCACGGCCTCCCATGGTGGCATTTGGATGGCCTGGGTTTTGTCAGGAGATCCTTTGCTCACCATACGGAAGACGTCCATGGGTTGGTTGCCGTATTTCCACTCCTGGTCATTCAATGGCAGGCCGGGCAGGGGGGCACCGCCCAGTTTGGCGCTGAGGTCAGCGGCGTGGCAGGCAGAGCAGATGCGGGTGTAAATGGCCTGACCTTCGTTTTTGACGACCGGATCCTGACTCCAGGTCCAGAGAACCTTGTTGTCGAGGGTGGCGAGCATTTTCTCCAGTTCCTTGTTTTTCACGTCCTGGATGGCCTTCAGTTCCGTGGTGACACGGTCGTGGTCATCGCTGAAAAAGCCGCCCTGATAATAGAGTGTCCAATAGAGGACAAACCAGACGATGGCGAAGTAGAAAGTCATCAGCCACCAGTTGGGAAGGCGTTGATCGAATTCCTGAATGCCGTCGAAGACATGGGTGCGCAGGACGGGTTCGTCGCCGGTGGGCCTTGGTACTGGGGTGGGCGTGGATCGGGTGGAGTCACTCATGACGGGGAAGTGGGTTCGGAGTCGTCCTGTAACGGGAGCTGGCTGAGGTGGTCGGCCTTGTCCTTCTGCATCCGCAGGGCACGGATGAAGAAGAAGGCAAAGACAGCGAGAGTCACGGCGAACGTCGCTATCACGAGGACATTCTGGAACTCGGACGGTTGGAGGCGGCGGAGCATGGGGTTAGGCGTGGGTCAGGGGTTGACGCTGAGGGGGTGACGGTTGGCATCCGGCAGGGAAGGCCTCAGCAGCGGCCGGTCGATGGCGGGCAGTGGCTCCGGGACCGGGCCGCCGGCTTGCTCGTAGGTGCCCAGCTTCTTCAGATAGGCAATGATGGCGATGATCTCCCGGTCGGGTTCGACGGTGCGGCCCTGGTCGTGGAGCACTTTGCTGATGCCAATGGCCTGGGCGCGGGCCTGATCCTTGATTTCATCGGCACTGAGAGCAGGCCAAGGCACTCCGATGCTGCGTTGGGCAGCGATGCGCCTGGGCAGCGAGTCAATGTCGGTTTTCTGATCAAAGAGCCATGGATAGGCCGGCATGTTGGAGCCGGGGGAGGTGGCCCGTGGATCCATCATGTGCAGGACGTGCCAGAGGGCATCACGCTTTTCTCCTTCGCGGGCCAGATCGGGACCGGTGCGCTTGGATCCCCATTGATAGGGGTGATCGTAAAGGGATTCGCCCAGGTGGCTGTAATCATCGGCCACGCCGGGACGGCCGTAGCGCAGAACGTCCGGGACGAGCATGCGGATCTGCTGGGAGTGGCAGTTGTAGCAGCCTTCGCTGACGTAGAGGTCGCGGCCGACGAGTTCCAGTGGCGTATACAAGGTCTGGAGGCGGCCATGGATGGAGTCGGCGCGGTTGGCCATGGTGGTGGGGATGATCTGGATGAGGCCTCCGAGGGCCACCGCGATGAAGGCGAGGACGGAGAATGGGAGCGCGTTCTCAAGCAGTTTTTCATGCCAGGCAGACCAGCGGTGATGTCCGGTTTTGAACGTTTGGACTCCCTTCAAGATAACCACCGCGCCGCCGATCAAGGCCCCGAAGTTGGCATAGTTGGGCAGGAAGAACCACATCAGGCAGAGGATGAAACCAAGGGTGAAGTAGATCAGCGGCTCACTGCGGAAGACTTCTCCCCAGGTCATGGTGCTGGAGGCGGGTTTGGCTTCGATGTAGACTTCGCGGGTTTCCACGGTGGGTTTGCCGGAGCGGATGGTGCGCACCAGGTTCACCATCATGATGATATAACCCACAAGGTAGAGGGCGCCGCCAAAGACCCGGGCCAGCATGAGGGGCTTGATGCGTTCGAGGGTTTCCACGAACTCATATTTGGGCAGGGTGCCGCTGGAATTCAAGGTGCCCAGCATGAGACCCTGGGTGATGCCGGCGGCCCAGAGGGAGGCGACGTAGAGCAGGATGCCGGTGAGGCCGATCCAGAAGTGCATGTTGGCCATGGCCATGCTGTGCAGCTTGGTGCCCCAGAGCCGGGGAATCAGCCAGTAGAACATGCCTGCCGCCATGAATCCATTCCATCCCAAAGTCCCTGCATGCACGTGGGCGATGGTCCAATCGGTGTAGTGGGAGAGGGCGTTGACGGCCCGGATGGAAAGCAGCGGGCCCTCAAAGGTGGACATCCCATAAAAAGTGATGGCGGCGACGTAGAATTTGATGACCGGGTCGGTGCGGAGCTTGTCCCATGCCCCGCGGAGGGTGAGGAGGCCATTCAGCATGCCACCCCAGCTGGGTGCCCAGAGCATAAGGGAGAAGAGCATGCCCAGCATCTGGAGCCAGCGGGGCAGGGAGGTGTTCAGCAGGTGGTGGGGGCCGGCCCAGATGTAGATGAAGACGAGTGACCAGAAGTGGATGATGGAGAGACGGTAGCTGTAAACGGGGCGGCCGGCCGCCTTGGGCAGGAAGTAATACATGATGCCGAGGATGGGAGTGGTCAGGAAGAAGGCCACGGCATTGTGCCCATACCACCATTGGACCAGACCGTCCTGCACCCCGCCGAAGATCGGATAGCTGTGGAGCAGGCTGGTGGGGATGGAGAGGTGATTGACAATGTAGAGCATGGCCACCGTAATGATGGTGGCGATGTAGAACCAGAGGGCGACATATAGGCTGGGCTCATTGCGGCGCTTCAGCGTCCAGAAGAAGTTCCAGCCGAAGACGACCCAGATCAGGGCGACCGCGATGTTGATCGGCCAGATCAGTTCGGCGTATTCCTTGCCGCGGGTGAAGCCGAGTGGCAGGGTGATCGCGGCGGCCACGATGATGAGCTGCCAGCCCCAGAAGTGGATTTTCGACAACAGATCGGAAGCAGTGCGGCACTTGCAAAGCCGCTGGGTGGAGTAATAGACCCCGGCAAAAATCATGTTGCCGACAAAGGCGAAGATCACGGCATTGGTGTGGAGTGGGCGGAGGCGCCCGAAGCTGAGGAAACTGATGCCGTCAGCCGGGATTTTGACGGCCCCCAACGTGATAGTTTCGATGAACTTCAGGCCATTGGTCTGCCAGAAGCTGAGCTGGGTGGCGGCGATGAGGCCGACCAGCATGCCGACGAAGCCCCAGATGATGGAGGCGATCACGAAATGCCGCACCGTGCGGTCATCGAATTCAATGGTGGTCTTGTGGGCGGTGGAGTTCATGGTTTGGGAGGAGCTTCGGCGGGACGGCGGGTGGTGTCGTTGTCGTCCAGCGGCAGCAGGGAATCGTGTTCCGGTCCGCTCTCGCGGCGGCGCAGGTGCTCAGAGAGGAAGGCCGCCACAAAAATGCAGGTCAAACAGAGGCTGACGAGTAAAGTGACGCTGAGCACATTCATGCCGGAAGGTTTGGTGGGACGGGTGGGACAGGGTTTAGTCCGACGAAATAACCCTAAAAGGACTGTTTGCGGGTGCTTCGCATTTTGTGCGTATTGCTGCGCGGATCATGCGCTTCCCGCTTGGCAGTGGGGATATCCCGGCTTTGTTTTTAAAGCGGCACTCACCAGATTCGCTAAATCCTCATGAAATCCCTCGGCGCCCCTTCCATTAGACGTCTTGCGGAAGCGCTGCAGGCCACCCCTCTCTATCAGCAATACCAGCAGGCTTTCCGCAAGGCAACGGGCTTGTCCATGATGCTCCGGCTTCCGGATACGGACGAAATTCTTGCCGCCAACGAGCGGGCGGAGCAAAACGAGTTCTGCCAGGCAATGCTGGGAGGCGGTTTTAATCACGAAGCCTGCACTGCCAGCCGATCCTCCGTCAAAATGCGCTGCGGCCCCGACGGTGGCAGTGGAGAATGCTTTGCCCACATGAGTGTCTCGGCCTTGCCCGTGATGGCCGGGGAAAATCTCATCGCCTATCTCTGGACGGGACAGGTCTTCCCCCCGGGCGCCCGCGAAACCGGCTTTGCCTCCGTCGAAAAAATGCTGCGCCGCGCCGGGGCCGGGACAGAGGAAATCGAGCGCCTTCGTCTGCTCTGGGAAACCACTCCCGAGGTCTCCACGGAGCGTTACGAAAGCATCGTCACTCTGTTGCGGGTGTTTGCCCGGCAGTTGGGGGATTCTGCGGCCGCCATCCTGCTCCAAGCGGCCCCTCAGGAGCCCGACGCCATCCGCCGGGCGAGGCTTTATGTCCGGGATCACCTGGGAGATCGCATCACCCTGGAGGAAGTCGCCCAGCATGCCGGACTCAGCCAGCATCACTTCTCCCGCCTCTTCCGGCAGGCCACTGGCCTGACCTTGACAGATTACATCAACCGCAGCCGGATCGAATCGGCCCGCCAAATGCTGCTCAAGGCCGACGCCCGGGTTTCCGAGATTGCCTTCGAGGTGGGCTACCAATCGCTCTCCCAGTTTAACCGCAGTTTCCTCCGCATCACTGGCCGCAGTCCGGTGGTTTACCGTCGCCAGATTCTCCGGCCGGAAATCGTGCGGCGGGCTTCGTAAGTGCATCGTCGGCTGGTCCTGGCCATATTCCTCCCTGAATGCCCGGAGATGCTCCCATGAAATCTGATCCCCGACGGCTCCGCCGGAAAAGGGTGTGGCCGCTCCTCGTGTTCCTGCTTCTGCTGATGTTCTGGTTTTCCCGCCAGACGGCCACGGTCAGCCCGGCTTCGAAGGCGACCGACGGTGGCCCCAGTGAGGCCCGCCTTGCCGTCGTCGCTGCCGAAGACCTGAGTGGCGGCGACTTGAGTCCTTTTGCCGGTCCTGACGAAAGCCCGTGGTGGCCCTCCAAGGGGAACGGGAGCCCCCCGGGGGCCGCTGCCGTGCCGCCGGTGGAGCTATCGTCATCCCCGGGGCCGATGGGAACCCGGTCCCTGAATTCAAGTCCCATAGCGCTGGTGGACCTGGCACAGTTGCTGGCCGCCTATCCTCCTGCTGACGATACGCCGGAAGCCCGGAAAGCTGCCCTGCAACGGATCCGGCAAGCGATCGTCCGGCAGTCCTCGGTTCATGGATTTGTGGTAGTGATGGACCGCTCGATGCAGGACGAATGGGGCGTGCCGATGGTGCTCAGTGCCTACGGCCTTTTCGATCTGACCGCCGCTGTGGAGCAGGACCTGGCGCGCTGACCGTTGCAAAAGGCGGAAATCAGCAGCGTGCCGCCTGCTGCCTGTTTTCCCATCGCGAAGCGGATGCTGATCCGGGTCGCCGCCACCCGCCCGGATACTGCGCGGATGCGGTGGCAGCGCCGAGTGTGACAACGACCGAAAGGATGTTGCGTGTGGTGGTGGAAAATGCGGGCTTCACATTGAAAGCATGAAGAGACGGTGCAGAGACTAGCCAGATGTACGGCGATAAAGAAAAGCGTTGGAAGTGAGCAGAAATGTCAATAGTGCCTACATGCTTCCGTTGCTGTCGCGATAGGCTTTCGAGGGGACTTCGCGGGATTTAATGGGAGCATTTATCTTGACTCGGCGTTCTGTGTTCCGTGCCCCTGAACTTTCAGGGGTTGGCTCAGCCAAACCCCATACTGCCCTCCCCCTGTCCGCAAAGCGTAGGGCAAGGGGAAAACGGAATAAGTGCCCGTAGGGCCGAGCGAAGCGAGTTATGCCGGATTTCTCCTTGCCCGGAGTGGTGCGGATGGAAACGGTGCGACGCGGAGTCCAATAGGCGGACTGTCCCAGTTGCACCCCCTATGCCGCCGAGTGTTCTCAACCACTAAATTCCGCGAAGAACCCAGCCGGACCTGGAAAACATCCTCCGGCTCCTCTGCGGCATGGGCTGCCCGCCTTCACTCCTGCATCGGCCACCGGCATCAGCGATGGCACCCACCCCGCCCGCACAGAACCCCGAAGCCCCGTCGGACCTTCAGCCAACCTTGGCGATGCCCAGCTTCTCCATCAGTTCGTAAAAGGCCGGGCGGGCTGATGCCGAGCTCCTGGGCGGCGGCGGTGACTTTGCCGCCATGGGTTTTCATGGCCCGTTCGAGCATGTCCCGCCCCAGTGCTTTCCTGGCTTCCTTCAGGGTGACCGGCAGGGCGGAGGCTTCATTCAGTTCCATGTCCCCCACTTGGACCCCGCCACCACTTGGCTTGCCATGCTGGCCGCATTGCCTATCTGGC
>CAIZWU010000323.1 GCA_903936775.1 uncultured bacterium
AGCCTGCTGAACCGCCTGCTCGGATTTGAACGCGCCATTGTCAGCGAGCAACCCGGCACCACCCGCGACACCATCGAGGAGGTAATCAATCTCCAAGGCTTCCCCCTGCGCCTGATCGATACCGCCGGTCTGCGCCAGGCGACCGCCGACACCATCGAGCAGGCCGGCATGGCGCGCACGCATTCCCAACTGGCGGAGGCGGATCTCATCGTGGAAATCGTGGATGCCAGCCAGCCGCCCGGCGACCGCCTCGCCTTGCCGGAATCCGCCACCGCCCGCCACGTGCTGGTCCTGCACAAAAGCGACCTGCCGCTTCACCCGGCCTGGCAAGGCACGGACGGGGTTCCCGTTTCCAGCCGCACCGGCGAGGGACTCACGGCGCTCACGGATCGCCTGATTGCGGTCATCACTGCCGGCGGCAATGCCTTCGAGCAAAGCGAAGTGGCAGTGAATGCCCGTCACCAAGCCTGCCTCGAACGCGCCCGCACTTCCCTCACCGCAGCCATGACGGAGTTCGCTTCCGGGAGCTCGGTGGAGTTCACCGCCCTCGAACTCCGGCTGGCCCTGGAAGCCCTCGGGGACGTGATCGGGCGCGTCGATGTGGAAGACCTGCTCGGCGTCATCTTTTCCCAATTTTGCATCGGTAAATGATTTGTGTACTGCCAGCATTCATGGATTCCGGAAGAAAAGCACGCTTTCCCACGGAAAATTCATGCATTCGGCCCCGGGAGGGCTTGATTCATGCCAAACCGGCGACATCTTCTGCGCTCCCTTTTACCCCTGATGCCCCAAGCCATTTTAATTATTGACCCTGAGAGCGACTTCCTCGAGTGGGCGGAACGTCACCTCGCCACGCCACAGGTCAGAGTCTTCAGTGCCGCGACCGCCGAAGAGGGGCTTAAACTATACGCCGCCGAGCGTCCGGATCTGGTCATCACGGAATTTCACCTCAAACCGGTGAATGGTATCGAAGTGCTGAAGCGCATCCGCCAGACTGACCCCAACGCTATGGTGGTATTGAGCACGGCCTTCCCGCCGACCAATGCGGTGATCGAGGCCATGAAGCTGGGGGCCTTTGATTTTCTGAGGAAGGAAACCCTGCCCTTCGATCTGCGGCCGCTGGTGGAAAGCGCGCTGAAATCCCGCGAGGCCATGCGCGCTTCCGAGACCGCCCCGGCCGAGGCCAACTTTGACCTCGGGGACAGCGTCATGATCGGCCGCTCCCAGGCCATGCAGAGTGTCTTCAAAATCATCGGCCGCGTGTCCCGCTCGGATGCTGCTGTCATGATCACCGGCGAGAGCGGTTGCGGCAAGGAAGTCGTCGCCCGCGCCGTGCAGCGCTATAGCCTGCGCTCCAACAAACCCTTTGTCGCGATCAACTGCGCGGCCATTCCGGAGAGCCTGCTGGAAAGCGAACTCTTCGGCCATGAAAAAGGCAGCTTCACCGGAGCCACCGCCATGCGCGTGGGACGCTTTGAACAGTGCGACGGCGGCACCCTCTTCCTGGATGAGATCGGTGAAATGCCGATGCATGTGCAGACCAAAATCCTGCGCGTGTTGCAGGAAGGCGAGTTCTCCCGCGTCGGTGGCAATGAGACCCTGAAAACCGACGTTAGAATCATCGCCGCCACCAACCGGAACCTCGAGAAAGAAGTCGAGGTCGGCCGGTTCCGCGAAGATTTGTTCTATCGCCTCAACGTGGTCCGCGTCCACCTCCCGCCCCTCCGCGAGCGCCCCGAGGACATCCCGCTGATGGCCCGGTTCTTCGTGGACCGCCTCGCCAAAAAGCGCAATAACCCGCGCCTGCGCCTTTCCGAAGACGCCTACGCCCTGATGGAAAGCTACAACTGGCCAGGGAATGTCCGGGAGTTGGAAAACACCATCCAGCGCGCCACCGTCCTCGCCAATACCGACGTCCTGACCGCCCGGGACATCCCGCTCGGCCTCGGCATCGCTCCGCGTCCCGAAGCCACCGCGGCCCCCGGCACCCTCACCAACGAAAGCGCCATCGCCCATCTGCTGGATGCCGCGATCTCCCTCAACGAATCCCCGATTCCCTGGCTGGAACGCCAAATGGCCGAAGAAGCCCTCCGCCGGGAAGGTCAGGATCACTCCGCTGCCGCCCGCCGCCTCGGCTTGAAGCCGGCGGTGTTCAAAAAGCTGCTGGGACCGGAGGCATAGCCCGCCAGGCTCTCACAAGACCACGGCTGAAGCGAGGGAACCTCGAACCGACAGGCCGCAAGGCCCTTGGACTGACGGCAGCCTGCTGCCGCTTTCCGTCCGAAGCCTGCTGCGCCGGCCCCATGCCCGGAGAAGTGATGCAAGTTCCGATCTTCTGCAAAAGAAAATCCCAACCCCGGAAGCAGGGCTGCTGTCCCCCCAAAGCGGCAGCAGGGCTGCTGTCAGTCCAAGGTGGCGCCGCCCTGCCGCGCCGCCACGAATTCCTTCCTGCGCCCTTCATTCCCTGGTCCGTAGGACCTTGATCTTTATAGCACGCCGCCCCCCTAAAAAACCCAGCTCCGCAGGAGCGGCATCTTCCCCTTCCGGCTCTCATTCCACAACCGCCTCGAACACATACCGCTGATCGTGCGGGACCTTGAACCGTTCCAACAACTTCTCGTATTCTCCCGCAAACGTGTGCCGCCGATGATGCTGTTGCTGGTTTTCAATATAGCGGATCACCGCCCCAAGCTGCGACTGCCCATACGAAAACGCCCCGAATCCTTCCTACCAGGAAAATCGTCCCGCCACCCAGCGCTGTTCATTGATGAATGCAGAGGACGACGCTTTGATGTCACGAACCAGATCGGACAAGGCGATGGATGGTTTCAGACCGATCAGCAGATGCAGGTGGTCCGGCATATTGTTGATCGCGATGAGTTTTTGCCCCTGATGGGTGACGATGCCGGTGATGTATTTTTGCAGTTCGTCGTTCCGGTCCGCAGGGATGAGGCTTTGGCGTCCCTGCACCGCGAAGACGATCTGGATGTAGATCTGCGTGTAGGTGTTGGCCATTTCGCTGGAGGATTAGCGTTAGCGCCGGTGGGGAAGATGCCGCTCCTACGGAGCTCAATTCTTTTTCGAATTTGTTGCTATAAAGATTTCGCCCCTACGGGGCTGGCACTGGGTGATTCAGGGCCCCGCAGGCTGGAAAAGATGTCCATGGCCGTGCCGGCATGGCTTCCACTACCGCGCCGCCACCAGATCATACCCGCGCCAGTCACCGATGGTGACTTCCGCGAATTCCCCGACGGGCAATGACTGGTCCACGAAGACGGTGCCATCGATTTCCGGGGCATCCATTTCGGTGCGGGCGACGCCGGGTTTTTCCACCAGTACGCGCATGGTGCGCTGGACCTGGCTGGCATTGAATTCCTCGGCGATGAGCTGCAGCTCCCGCATCGATTTGTTCCACCGGCTTTCGGTGGTTTTGTGATGCACCCGGCCGTCGAGTTTGTAGGCCTTGGTGCCTTCCTCGCTGCTGTAACGGAAGACGCCGGCGCGCTCGAATTTGGTTTCCTTGATGAATTGCAGGAGCTCCTCGAAGTCCTCCTTGGTCTCGCCGGGGAAGCCCACGATGAAAGTGGTGCGGATGGCCAGACCGGGGATGCCGGCGCGCATTTTAGCGATGAGCTGGCGGATGTAATCGCCGGAGGTCTCGCGCTGCATGATGGTCAACATGCGGTCGGAAATGTGTTGGAGCGGGATGTCCACATAACGGGCCACCTTGGGGCATTCGGCGATGGTTTGGATCAACTCATCGCTCCAATGGGCCGGGTGGGTATAAAGCAGACGGATCCAGAAATCGCCGGGAATCGCGTTCAAGGCGCGCAGCAGGGTCGCCAACGATTCTCCCCGCGTGCTGTCCACCGGGCTGCGGGGATTGGGCCGGGCCTCGGTCCACTTGTCCATGCCGAAATAAGTCAGGTCCTGAGAGATGAGATTGATCTCCTTCACGCCACTGGCCACCAGTTGTTCGACTTCCTTGACCACGCTTTCCTGGGTGCGGCTGCGGTGACGTCCGCGGATTTTGGGGATGATGCAGAAGGAGCAGGTGTGATTGCAGCCTTCCGCGATTTTGACGTAGGCGGAATGCTTCGGCGTGAGGCGGAAGCGCGGAGTGTCGTAGTCCGGAATGTAACGCGGCTGCCGGGTGACGAGGTTTTCCGGATCTTCCTCTTCCGGGCGCACGCGGCCAAGGAGCCGCTCAATGATCGGAGCCACCTGGGTGATTTGATCGAGCCCGATGAACGCATCCACCTCCGGCATCAGGCCCGGCAGTTCCTTGGAAAAACGCTGCGAGAGACAGCCTGCCACGATGATCTTCTGTTTTTTGCGCTGCTGATCCTCGCCCCGCGCGTCCACCGCGTCCTGCACCGTGCCGATGCTTTCGCGCTTGGCCATGTCGATGAAGGAGCAGGTATTCACGATCAGCACGTCCGCCTCCTGCTCATTCGCGGTCATTTCCATGCCGGCCGCATGAAGGTGACCGATCATGATTTCACTGTCGATGAGGTTTTTGGCGCAGCCCAGAGAGACGAGTCCGACTTTGATCATAAAATGGTGGGGAAAATGGAGGGGCGCACATCATGCCCCATCCCACCGGGGCGGAAACCGCAAAGTTTCTTCCTGAAAGACATCGGCGGACGGCGGGATATTTAAGTTGCCCGCCCGGCATGAATCCGGGTAGCACATACGTATGTCATTTCTCGCCAACGCCTCCACCGCTTCTCCTTACTGGCCTTTTGTGGTGCTGGGGGTGTCCGTTACTTTCGTGATTGTCGCGATTTCCGTGCTGCGCCTGCACGCTTTCCTCGCGCTGATCGGGGCCGCGCTGCTGGCCGGGGTGATGTCGGCCTCCCTGCCGCCTGATCTGAAGGATCTTGATAAAGGCAAATGGCTGCGGGCGGTGGAATTGGTCACGGAAGGGTTTGGCAAGACGGCCGGCGACATCAGCATCGTGATCGGTATGGCAACCTTGATCGGGATGAGCATGATGAACAGCGGCGCCGCCGACAAGGTAGTCCGGAGGTTCCTCGGGGCTTTCGGGGAAAAACGGGCCGCGATCGCCGTGCTGGTGAGCACCTACATATTATCGATTCCGATTTTCTTCGACACCATGTTCATGCTGATGGCGCCATTGGCCATGGCCCTGACGTTGCGGACCAAGGGTAATTTCACGTTGTTCGTGCTGGCCGTCTGCATCGCGGGCGTGACCACCCACAGCATGACGGTGCCACACCCCGGTCCCAACGCCATGGTGGCCAGTCTGGAAGTGGATCTGGGCGCCTCCCTGTATGCCGGGATTCTGGTGGGAGCCCTGGCGGTGGGACTGTCATGGCCGATCGTCCGCCGGGTGGCGGCACGCACCCCGGTGCCGCTGCGGGAAACGCCGCATACCCCCATTTCCTCCCTGACAGCAGCGCTGGACAAGCCGGAGAGCGAACTCCCCGGATTCCTCAGTTCGATTCTGCCGGTGGTGTTGCCGATCGCGCTGATCAGCTTGGCGTCTTTCTGGACAGTGGCCCTCAAGGACGCCGCCAATGGCAAGGCGTGGGCGGCTTTTGCCCAAGAAGATGGGTTCCGTCAGGCCGGTTATGCCGTGGAATTCCTCGGAAATAAAAACATCGCGCTGATTATCGGCACCGCCCTGGCGCTGTGGCTGATGGTCCGCCAGTCGCGGATCAAGGGGAGCAGGCTTTCCGAAATGATGGGGCCACCGCTTGAGACGGCAGGCGTGATTATTCTGATCACAGCCGCTGGTGGGGCCTTTGGTTTTATGCTGCGCAATGCCGGAGTAGGCGAGGCCATCCGCATGGCCACGGCCGGTTCCGGCATCAACCTCCTCTTCCTCGGCTGGTTGGTCGCGGTGATTCTGCGGATTGCCCAGGGATCGGCGACCGTGGCCATGCTGACTACCGCCGCCATGATGCAGCCCCTGCTGGGTGACCTCACCTGCAACCGGATGTATCTCTTCCTGGCGGTTGGTTTCGGGGCTTTCGCCTGCTCGTGGATGAATGACAGCGGCTTCTGGGTGGTGAGCCGGCTGAGTGGCTTCACGGAAAAGGAAACCCTGCGTACTTGGACGGTGTCGTTGTCGATTGTGTCGGTGATTGGCCTGCTGCTCACGCTGGCCCTTTCGGCCGCACTTCCTTTTGTAAAATAAACAGGAAGTGAATGGATGCGGATCCACCAGCGATGCGGACGCCCGTTCCCGTGGATCTCATTTTGTCCCTGAATGACATTGCGGGACCACCAATCACGGATTGGAAAACGCTCTGAAAACGGGTTGCGCCTGCTCTCCCCCGTCGCCAAGCTGCGTGCTCCCTTTTTATGGCTTCGCAGACCCTCCCCCGCAAACCGCGCCTCATCGGCCCACGCAAGACGTTCGCCATCGTGGCCAGCATGTATAACGAGCCGCTGATGAACGGTTTGCTGGAATCCACCAAGGCCGAATTGCTGGGGCTGATGCCTGCCGCCAGCATACCGCTGTACCGGGTCCCGGGTGCCTGGGAAATCCCCGTCTGTGCCGAATACGTGCTGCAATACACTTCCGCCGATGTCATCATCTGTCTGGGGATCGTGGTCCGCGGTGAAACCGGCCACGCCGACCTCATCACCCAGTCCGTTTCCGATAAATTGCAGGAAATGGCAGTGCGCCACCTGACGCCGGTCATCAACATGGTTCTGCTGGTCAACAACGAAGCTGATGCCCGGGCCCGGGTCTTCGGCGATCAGATGAACCGTGGTGTGGAAGCCGCCCGCGCCGCCCTGAACATGGCCGAACTTTTCAGCAAGCTCCACACTGCCTACCCCACCCCCCGCAAGAACGAGGATGAGTAAACGCCGCGAAGGCCGCGAGACGGCCATCCAACTTCTCTTCAGCCGCGACTTCACTCCCCCCGGAGCAGAACACGAAGTCGACGGATTTTTCGAAATCCACAGCGCGGGACCCAAAATCCGTCAGCATGCGGTGGAACTCTACCATGGAGTGGTGGCGAATCTGGAAGCCATCGACCACCGCCTCGTCGGTTGCCTGGAAAACTTCTCGCTCGAACGTCTCGCCGGAGTGGACCGGAATATCCTGCGGCTGGCCATCTACGAGATGTTCCACCGCACCGATGTGCCCCCGGTCGTCGTGATCAATGAAGCGATCGAAATTTCCAAACGTTTCGGCACGCCTGACAGCGGACGTTTCGTCAATGGCGTACTCGACCGATTGAAGCAGGACCTGACCCGCGATCTGCGCGACGTCCAGCCACCGCAACCCCGTCCTCAAGGTCCCTAAGCAAGGGCAGGCCGGGAGCCTTCCCGAGCGCCACCTTGTGACCTTACGCTGCCGATCCTAAAAAAGAAAACCAGGCAGGGAGTCCTGCCTGGTATCCAAAGCGAATCATTTATCCTTCAAGGAGGACTTGGTTCAGAGGTCTGCGGAAGCAGCGGGATTGAAATTGGACTAAAAGTCCACGTCATCATCCTCATATTTTCCGCCCCGGCGTCCCGCACCACCGCCATCATCAAAATCCCGTCCCCCGCCTGCCGGCGGACGACCACCACCGCGCGGTCCACTGCGGTCCTTTTGGTCGAAGCCACCGCCACTCCGGCGCTCTGGTGCGCCTCCACCGGAAGGACGTGCCCCGCCGCCACCATAACCTCCGCGATCCTGACGCGGCGGACCGGAAGATTCACGCGGGCGCTCCATCGGTGCATCGCCCCCACCATCACTGCCATCCGCCGGGCCGATCCGCCAAGCGCTCAGGCTGACGTAAAATTTGCCATTATTCTCATTACCACGGATCTCGAAACCAACCTTGACCCGCTGACCGGGCCGGAACCGGTCGAGCAGTGCCACCTTGTCCTTCACGAACTCCATTTTGATATCCTGAGGGTATTTGTCATCCCCGGAGGTGATGACGAACTCACGTTTGGTGAAGCCGCTGCCAAACGTCAAGACGTCCATGATGACCTTGATGGTCCCTTCGATTTCGTATCCCATTGCGATTTTTTCTGCGGGAGGGTTAGCTTGCTCCCGCGGCTGCAAAAATTGCGCGTCCCGCGCCGGAAGGCAATCCTCTTCTTGCAGCATTTGAATTTTTTTCCATCTGCGGTTCCGGCGGATTCCGCCTTGTTCCTTGCTCCCGTGATGCCCATGGTTTCGTTGTTTCTCCACCATGTCAGGCCTCCCGCCTTTTCCTCCCGGCCCCTCACCCTTGCTGCTGCCTCCCCGTGAGGGCGAGGCTTGGGGCTGTCTGGACCTCCCGGGACACCCGGACCGGAGGATCGAAGCCCGCGGCCCGTTCCAGTCCAGTCCAGTGCCGCCATTGGACCAAGTGGCGTTTTATGTAAACGATTTTGCCCTCAGCCATGAATCTCCCTGGCAAATCCCACGTTTGACCGCCGGGGCTCCGGAAACTCCGCCGCTCCCTGATCCCGGCGTTTTTCCCGCAAGCTGGGATGCGCCCGGCCACGCGGCTTTCCATGCGGTCTTCGGCGATGCCATGCAGGCCATCCGGCAGCGGCAATTGCTGAAGGTGGTGCCGGTCAGCAATGCCACCGCCCACCTCACCAAAGACCCGGCTCCGGCACTGCACCGGCTGCTGCATCCTGCCCGCATCGCCGGCATGGGACACGCCGCGGCATGGTGCCACGGCGCCGGAGGATTCGCCACCATCACTCCGGAAGTGCTTTTCGAATTATCAGGTACCCGGCTCACCACCATGGCTCTCGCCGGCACCGTCGATGCCGAGCATGAAGCCGATCTGCGCCAGGGCCCCAAACTCGCGCGCGAACATGAGATCGTGGTGGACGAACTGCACCGCCGCCTTGCCAACCTGGGACGCGTCAGCCTGACGGCGCGGGAAATCGTGCCGCTGGGCAACGTCCGGCATCTGCGGACCACCTTGACGGTCGACTTGCCCAGCGTCCCCCAGGGTCAGGCGCTGAACGACCTCATTCATCTGCTGCATCCCACTCCGGCCCTCGGGATTTCCCCACGCACCCCGGAAACGCTGGCCGAGCTTAACAGCTATCGGGACCGCTGCGGGGTGCCGGCGGCCTTTGGCGCTCCCTTCGGCGTGGCCTGGCCTGGCGGGGCGGTTTTCCTTGTCGCCATCCGGGGGCTGTTTTGGCAAGGCCACACCCTGCATCTGCCTGCCGGCGGCGGCCTGGTGGCCGGCAGTGTGTTTGAAAACGAATGGGCGGAACTGGAACTCAAACGCAATTGGGTCCGGCACGCCTTCCACCTTGATGCCCCCCATGGCTGAGCCGCCGGACCTGGCCCTGACGCCGGAAGCCGCCCTGCCCGCTCTGGCGCTGCAAGCCCTGCTGGACGCGACCGGTGTCAGGGAATTTGTGATTTGTGCTGGAGCCCGCAACAGCGCCCTGCTGGTCATGCTGGCCGCCGTGCCCGGCCTCAGGCTCTGGCATCATTTTGAGGAACGAAGCGCTGCTTTTTTCGCTCTCGGCCGAATCCTCGACCACGAGCGCCCAGTCGCCGTGGTCACCACCTCCGGCACCGCCGTGGCCGAGTTGCTGCCCGCGGTCATCGAAGCCCACTATCAAGGCCTGCCCCTCATCGCGCTGACCGCCGACCGTCCCGTCACCTACCGCGGCACCGGTGCCCCCCAAGCGATTGAGCAGGCCGGGATCTTCGGAAGTTATCCCAAACTGGCTTTGGATGTCACCGGTTTGGAGAACGCCGCACCGGATTTGGTAAAGCTGGCATCCTGGGATTTCCTCGGCCCGCTGCATTTGAACCTTTGTCTCGAGGAACCCCGCGCGGCTTCCCTGCCCTTGCTGCGTGAGGCTGGCGCGGCTCTGCGGTGCGCCGCCACGATGGAAGATGATCCGCAACATCAGCATGAATTCATCCTGATCGATCCCGGGGCTTTCCCCGATCCCCTCGTTTTGATCGGCGACCTTTTGCCGTGCGAAACCGCCGCCGTCGAAAGATTTGTCATCGATCTCCAAGCCCCGGTTTACGCCGAGGCCGCTTCCGGACTGCGCGAAGGAGCTTTTTTGCAGCACCTGCTGCTCAGCGGAGGCGACCAGATGCTGAAAAATCAGCCGCACCGTTCCGTGATCCGCCTTGGCGGCGTGCCCTCCTGCCGGTTTTGGCGTGATCTGGAAAACCGCCCGGAGATTCCGGTTTGCAGCTACACCCGCAGCGGCCACTCCGGCTTGGCCCGCGCCAGTCTGGTGAGGCCGTTGGATTGCTTGGAGAATGAACCCGCCACTATCGGCAATTGCTTGCAGGGCCGATTCGGAACCCCCTTTGACGAAAGGCTTGCCGGATGCCTCGCCGCTTATCCGGCATCCGAACCCGCTTTGGTGCACCAACTTTCCCAAGTCATCCCAGCGGAATCCGTCGTCTTCACCGGCAACAGTCTGGCCATCCGCCAGTGGAATCTTTGCGCCCAGCCCAAAGGCGGGTGCCACGCCCGCGCCCTGCGGGGAGCCAATGGCATCGACGGCAACCTTTCCGCCTTCCTCGGTCTTGCCGCTGATGCGGAGGAAGCCTGGTGCCTCGTGGGCGACCTCACGGCGCTCTACGACCTCGCCGCGCCATGGATGCTGGCCCAACTCAAAACCCCACGCCTGCGCATCATCGTGATCCAGAATGCCGGTGGAAAAATCTTCTCCCGCCTGCCCGCCCTCCAGGGCCTCACCGGTTTCGAGCGGCAACTCATGGAGAACCCTCACACCATTTCCCTGGAAGGTTGGGCGCAACAGTGGGGGCTCGCCCACCGGACCGCCTTCCATCGTTTTCCAGATCTCACCGGACTCCCTGACCGCACCGTCATCGAACTCCTTCCGGATTCCGCAGCCACCGAAGCCTTCTGGCAGGCCTGGTCCGCCAGCCAACCATCTTAAATCCCAGATCGCAAATGATCCACGCCCTCCACGGCAATTTCGGCCTGCCCTCTGACTGGGACGCCGCCCTGCCGCCCGGAGTGCCCGCCCGGGCCTGGCATCTCTGGGAAATCCGCCGCCACCATCCGGAAGCCCGCACCCTCACCGGTTTCGCCACCTGGTTCAACAACCAGGTCGCGGCCCTGACTGACAACGGTCCCCGCATCCTCGCCGGTTATTCCCTGGGGGGCCGCCTCGCGCTCCACGTCCTGCTGGATCAGCCTGAACTCTGGCACCGCGCCCTCATTCTCTCAACCCATCACGGCCTGACCCATGCAGCCGGACGCATCGAACGGCTCACCCACGATGCCCGGTGGGGCGGCCATTGCCTCACGGCCGCCTGGGAAAGCGTCCTGCACGACTGGAATACCCAAGCCGTACTTTCCGGTCCCAGCCAACCCCATGCGGCCAGGATCACTGAACCCTGGAGAAACGAAATCGCCGATGCCTTCGAAGGATGGTCGCTGGGGCATCAGCAAATCGACCCGGCCCGCCTGGGGCAGCTTCCGGTTCCGGGCGTATGGATGACCGGCACGAATGACCCTAAATTCTGTGCCCTCGCCCAGTCGGCCATGGAAATCCTGCCCTCATTTCATTTCCAGACCATCCCTCAAGCCGGACACCGGCTGCTTTCCGAATCCCCCCATGCCATCCAGTCCTGCCTGAAGGAACTGGCAGGGTGATTCGAATTGCCCGCCCAACGCGAGGTCCCTCAAACGGTCAAAATCCTCAGCCGCCCACGTCAGCGGCGGCGGCGCAGCATCATGCCCGCCCCGGCCCACCTCAGCAGCAAGGCGGGCTGGAATAATTGATGGTTTTGGGACCGATCCCTGACTGGCGTAGAGATCAGCCCCCCCCAAAAAAAGGTAATGCCCAGCCGCAAATCCCCCGCTGCAGGGCCAGCCATCCGTCACCTCCCCCGCAACTGGCCAATACGATGATATTGGCGGCGGATCCAGGTTCAATGAACACGGCCGTGGCGGCCAGCATCGCAAAAGGCAGCATTTTCATGAGAATGGGTCTACGGGAGCAGGGAAAAGGCGGAGAGACCACTTTTCACAAAGTAATTCATCAACGGAAGAGATTCCCCGCGACTCTCTCCTTCATTTCCGATTCATTCCAATCTTTTTCAGCAATAGCCCGGCAGACCGGGAAGGGCCGGGATTTGATTTTTTCATGATAGCACGGCACGAAAAACCCGGGCACCGTTTCCGGAGACCGGGTTCGTCAGGAAAATAAAATAAGAGAGGTGCCAGGCACTCCTCCATTTTCCTTGGAATCAGAGGCTCTTCTTCAGCACGGAGGAAGGAGTGAAGCGGACGCTCTTGCTCGCTTTAATGTTCATGGCGGCACCCGTCTTGGGGTTACGGCCTTTGCGGGCTTTACGGGCGGAAACCTTGAAGGTGCCGAATCCGATCAATTGGACGCCGGCTTTGTCCTTTTTCACGCCTTTGGCGATGACTTCGAGAACCGTGGCGAGGGCGTCGGCAGCGACTTTTTTGGTGGTCTCAGGACCGTAGGCTTTCTGGATAGCTTCGATGACTTGGGCTTTGTTCATGATAATTTGAATAATGGTTGTTTATTGGGCGCGTCCCCAGCCGGGGGCAAGCCGGGAGTATGAAGACTTTTAGAAACTCATTAATTCCAAGTCAAATGATATGAGCTCAGAATGTTATAAAAAAAACCAGCAAGCCCGGCCAAAATGTGCAAATTTTTCCCCATGCCCCAGCCCCATGAATTTCTGCTCCGCCGTCCCACCATCGCCCCTACGGCCTTCATCGCGCCCAATTCGACCCTGGTAGGAGACGTCACAATCGGTGACGAGGCCAGCGTCTGGTATGGGGCGGTGCTCCGGGGTGACATCAACCGCATCACGGTTGGGAACCGCTCCAACATTCAGGATGGCAGCGTGTTACACCTTTCCGCGGAGCACGGCTGCCTGATCGGAGAAGACGTCACGGTAGGCCATATGGCCATGCTGCATGCCTGCACGATCGGGAATGAAGTGCTGATCGGCATGGGCGCGATCATTTTGGATGGAGTGGAGATTGGCGACCGCTGCATCATTGGAGCGGGCTCACTGGTCACGCAAAATAAAAAAATTCCGCCGGGTTCCATGGTTATGGGATCTCCGGCCAAAGTGGTGCGGGCTTTGTCGGAAGAGGAACAGGAAAGTATCGCAGGGTGGGCAGCACGCTACGTCGCACTGATTCCCCACTACAAGGCTGCCGGCCTTTCAGCGGCTTCCCATCCCTCCCTTCCGGGGATTGATCTCCCCTGAGAGCAAGCAACCAAGCCTGCCATTCCGCTTGGCATTTCCACCCAATGCATTTCCAGCCACGGCAGGCCGGAGTCGCGATGCCCGCGTCAATCCTCCGGCAGGGGTTTGTCTTTGGTTTCCGGGGCGAACAGCACAGCGACCATGCCCACGAGGAAAATAGCGCACATGGCCATGGCGGAGTAGCGGTAGGGCAATGGTTTTTCGAACGCCCCAAACACCTTTTGGGTGAGGACGGCTGAATAGAAACTGCCCGCAGCGGCGGCAAAGCGCCCCAAATTGTAGCAAAACGAGGTGCCCGTGCTGCGAAGGCGTCCGGGGAAGAGTTCCGGCAGGTAGATGGCAAATCCCGCGAATGGTCCCAGTTGCACCGCGCCCATCAGCGGCATCATCCAATAGGCATCCATCGGGGAACTCATCTTCCAATACACAAAAACGGTGACGACCATAGCGAGGCCGAAACCGATGAAAAAGGCCAGTCTCCGCCCGGCCACCGCAGCGAAGCGGGTAAAAAGCCACATCCCTACCGCCGCGCCCAGCATGTTGAGAAGATAAGCCAGATTTTTAGCGTCCTCGATCGGCTTTTTAATAACGGCATCCAAGGCTTTTTGAGCCTCTGTAAAACCGGCCGATCCCGGAGTAGCCGCTTTCACCTGCTGCACTAAACCACTGTGTTGAGACTCGAAGTGGGTCTTGAATACGGCACTTTGCAAATCGACGGCATATTCGCCGATGGCCCAGAGGCCGACCACCCCGGTGGAAGCGATCAACGAGCCCACAACCAGGTTTTTGCGCCAGCGTTTATCGCTCAGGAGGTTTTTGTAGGGCGTAAAAATACTGCCTTTCGGGAGGCGGCCTTCCTCTTTCAGCTTCAACCAGGATTCTGGCTCGCGCAGTTTCTTCCGGGTGAAAATGATCATACAGGCCGGCAGCGCGCCCACAAGGAACATCCAGCGCCATCCCGTGCCTGGCGTAATGATCTGCGCGTTTTGCATCGAGTCGATCGCCATCTTGACCGCCACCGCAGCCACGTTGCCAATGGTGGAAAGCACCTGAAGCAAGCCCAGGCACTGCACGCGGGCTCCGGCTGGCACCGTCTCCGCGATCAAGGCTACCGCCAATCCAAAAACGCCACCCACCCCAAGCCCGGTCATGAACCGGCAGATGGTGAAGTCAATTTCATTGTGGCTGAAGAAGCTCACCCCTGTGAAGAACGAGTAGATGAGAATGGTTAAAGTCAACATTTTGGCCCGGCCATAGCGGTCGCCCAAAGCGCCGAAGATCATGCCCCCGATACCCCATCCGATCAGAAACCAGGCGGTCACAATTTTCCCGAAGGCCTGCACCTCGACATCGGACGGCGGTTTTTCCATCAAGGAGGAAAGCGCAGGGACCCGGGCGAGGGAAAAGAGGCGTTGGTCAAGGCAATCAAAAAACCAGGCTGCCGATGCCACAAAAAAGACAAACCAATGATAGGGAGTGAGTTGCTTCCACCAAGGGAGACTTGGCATGACGTGGACGGTGGCGGTGGACATAAAGGAATGAGTCGGGCTGTTCGTTTGATGAGTTCTTTGAAAGGCCGCATCTCAGCGTATTAGACGCGCTTTGGCCAGGGGTTTTTCCATTGCATCCGCATCGGCGGGCCGTTTGCTCCTATATATAATGCCTGCCGACGTTCCATTCCCCGTCACTCCCGCCATCCGTTGGCTGGGCCGTGTGGACTATGCCCGGGGCCTCGCCTTGCAGGAAGAGATCGTGGCCCGTCATCTGGCGGGCGAGGCGGCGGATACCCTGCTGCTGCTGGAGCACGATCCGGTTTTCACGATAGGCCGCAACCCGGACCGCTCCAGCCTGGGCGACCCCGCGGCCTTGCCGGCCCCGCTAGTGGAAATCGGCCGCGGCGGGAAGGCGACCTGGCATGGCCCGGGCCAATTGGTCGGTTACCCCATTTTGAACCTGGCCCGGTACGGTCAGGATCTGCATCATTACCTCCGGGCCTTGGAGGACGGCATTATGGCCGGCTGCCACTCCCTCGGAGTGCCCGCGGAGCGCAGCCCGGGGCAGACCGGCGTGTGGGCCACTGCCGGCAGGAAGCTGGCCAGCATCGGGGTCGGCGCCCGACGTTGGATTTCCATGCATGGTTTTGCCTTGAATGTCAGCGGCGCCTTGGGCGGCTTTGATGCCATCACCCCCTGCGGCATCGATGGCGTGGTGATGACTTCGCTGGAACGCGAAGGGGCGCCGCCCCTCACAGTGGAAGCGGCCGCCAGCCATTTTTCCCCCTATCTTTTGCAATCCATCGCCGCCCTGCACCACCATGTCTGAAATCACCCGCGAAACCCTGATTGATGCGCTCGAGCAGATCGCCACCCTGCTCGAACTCAAAGGAGAAAACCCGTTCAAGATCCGAGCCTACCGCACCGGGGCAGAAACGGTGCGCACCTTTCCAGGCGACTTCCTGCAACTGGCCCGGGACAACCAGCTGGAGGGCATCAAAGGCATCGGTGAAGCCCTGCGCGACAAACTCCACACTCTGGCGGCCACCGGGTCCCTGCCCTTCCTCGACAAGCTGAAGGCGGAGTTTCCTGACACGATTTTTGAACTGTTCGACGTCTCCGGCCTGGGGGCCAAAAAAATCGCGGCGTTATATAGCGAACTCGGGGTGGGCTCCATCGCCGATCTGCAACGCGCCTGCGAATCCGGAGCAGCCGCCGGGTTGGCCGGTTTCGGCGAAAAAACCGCCGCCAAGCTCCTCGCCGCCATCCAGTCCCGCGCCAAATATGCCGACTCCTTCCGCGTGGACCAAGTGGCCCCGGCCGTCCGCGAAATCCTGGAGTACCTGCGCGATCAGCCGGAAACCTCCCGGGCGGAGGTCGCCGGCAGCTTCCGGCGCGGCAAGGAGACAGTACACGACCTCGACTTCCTTGTCGCCTCGAAGCATCCCAAGGCCATCATGGAAGCCTTTGTGGCTCCGCCCTGGGTGGAGTCGGTGATTGCGTCCGGCCCTACCAAAACCTCGGTGCGCCTGCACAGCGGCGTGCAGTGTGATCTCCGGGTCGTGACCAACGCGGAGTTCCCGTTTGCCCTCGCCTATTTCACCGGCAGCAAGGAACATAACATCCTGCTGCGCGCCCGGGCCCTCAAGCAGGGCTGGACCCTGAATGAATACCGGTTCGCGCCCACCGGGCCGGACTCGCCGGAAGTGCCCGGGGAGATTTACGAGGAGGCCCAGATCCACCGGTCGCTCGGGCTGGAATTCATCGATCCCGCCCTGCGGGAAGGAGCTGGTGAGATCGAAGCGGCCGAAGCCGGCACCCTGCCCCGCCTCGTCGAAATGGAGAACCTGCGCGGCACCTTCCATAACCATACCACCGCCAGCGACGGCCACGCCACCCTGCGCCAGATGGCCGAAGCCGCCATGGAACTCGGCCTCGAATACCTCGGCATTGCCGATCATAGTAAATCATCCTTCCAGGCCAACGGTCTCGACGAAGCCCGCCTGCGGACCCAGCTCGAGGAAATCCGGCTTTTAAATGAGGAGTTCGCCCCGGACTTCCGCCTCTTCAGCGGCTCGGAGGTAGATATTCTCAAGGACGGTTCGCTGGACTTCCCGGACGACCTCCTCGCCGAACTCGACTACGTGGTCGCCAGCGTCCATAACGTCTTCACGCTGCCGGAAGCGGAGATGACGGCCCGGATTATCCGGGCGGTGGAAAATCCGTATGTCACCATGCTGGGGCACGTCACCGGCCGCCTCCTCCTGAAACGGGAACCTTATGCCGTCAATATTCCGGCGATCCTCGACGCCTGTGCCGCCAATGGCACCATCATTGAACTGAATGCCAGCCCGTGGCGGCTGGACATGGACTGGCGCTGGTGGCGCATGGCGAAGGAAAAGGGGATCAAGTGCTCGATCAATCCGGACGCCCATAGCGTTCATGGCCTGCAGGACCTCTGGTATGGCCTGCGCGCCGCCCGGAAGGGCTGGTTGACCCGGCAGGATGTGGTCAATTGTCTGCCCCTGGGCAAGGTGGAAGCAACCCTGGCGGCCAAGCGCGGGCGGTAATCACGGTCCTGCGGACGGGTCTTGCATCGGAGCGCAGACCAGCTAGCCTCGCGGGTATGCTTCGTTTTTTGGAATCGGTCTGGCTGGGGTTTTTCCTCGGGGGATTACTGTTGCTGGGGGTCTTTGGCACCTGGTCGGAGACCGCGCCCTTCTGGTACGGCGCCGGTCTCATCGGCGTGGCCGGAGTGGGGGCGGTGGTTTCACGGCAGGGCCGGACCGAGGAGTCCATCGGATGGGGCTGTCTCGTCGTGATGCTGGTTTTTGCGGTGTATGTGGGATGGCGCGGGTTTACCTCGGAGGTTCGTTGGCTGGCACGGCAGGATCTCGTTTTCGCCGGCACCGCACTGGTGGCTTACGGGCTGGTGGCGGTACGTTTCACCAGCCGGCGGGCACGGTTGGCGGTGTTGGCAGTACTGCTGCTGCTGGTGGCCGCCAATGCCGGCGTGGGGCTTTACCAGTATTTTGAAAACCCCCGGTGGACCGTATTCCGCTGGTTCGGACTGCGCCGGGCGGCGGAAGTTTCCGCCGGCGGGTTTTTTGAGAGTGGCAACCATCTGGCTGGATTTATGACCTTGGCCGGGCTGCCGTTGCTGGGAGTGGCAGTGCTGGGCCGGGAGCTGGGAGGTTTCCTCAGGGCGATGGGGGGAGTGGGCTTTTTACTGGCCGGGACGGGGGTGGCCTTTTCCACCAGCCGCGGCGGGACGGTCGGCTTTTTTGGAGGAATGACCCTGCTGATCGGGGTATCCGCCCTGTTCTGGTGGAGTGAACGGAAGCAACGCCGGGGCGGACCGCGGGGCCGGACCGGCTGGTGGCTGATGGGCTTGGGATTTGCCTTTACCGGCCTGCTCGGCGTGACCAGCCTGAACCTGCGGAAATTCTTTGACGGGAACCTGTCGATCACTTCACTCAATGGGCGCGGACCAATGTGGGACGCGGCCTTGGAGCAATGGCAGACCTCTCCTCTGATCGGTACCGGAGCCCGCAGTTATGAATATATGGAGCGCGGTTTCCGCACTCTGGAAACGAAGTGGGCAACCTACTCTGGAGAAATCGACGCGATTTTTACCCATAATGACTACCTCCAATGCCTCGGCGATTACGGGTTGGTGGGATTGGGATTGGTCCTGTTGGTGGCCGGCTGGCACACCTGCCATGCCATGGCAGCCGTCCTGAAAGCTTCCAGCCGCAAAGAGACTCCCCACGGCAATGGGCTGGCCTCGGGATTGGTGGTGGGGTCCGTGGCCGCGCTGGCCGGGCTCATGGTGCAGGCCCTGGTAGAGTTTAACCTGCATATCGGGGTCAATGCCGTGATGACCGGCGTACTGCTGGGATTCATGGCGACTCCGGGGTTCAAATCGCAGGCCCTGCCCTCCAGCAGCCGGCCGGGAGAGCCGGAGCCACGCCCCAAGGCAGGGGCCGGGATTTGTGGACGGCGGTTGGCCATGGGTGGCATATTAGCGGCCATCTCGCTCGTTCTCCTGGAAACGGGATGGCGGCTGGCCCCGGGGGATTTTGCCTGGCGTCAAGCCAACCGGCAGCTCAGCACTGCGGTGACCCTGCCGGAACTGATCACCACCAGCGCGACCTTCCAGCGGGCCACCTCGCTGGATCCTGACAATGGTCAGGCATGGTATCTGCGGGGACTGGTCACTCTGGAAATCGCCAGCCGGACCGCTGACAAATACGCCGCGCCCTTCTACGAAGCCTCCCTGACACAATTGGAGCGATGCCTTGAGGTCTACCCCAAACATCCCTACGCGGCGTCCCAGGCAGGGAAACTGGCCGGGTATCTGGGCCGGCCGGAGACCGCCGAGGCGCACTTCAAAACCGCCCTGCACTGGGGCCTCAATATTCAGAGCGTGAACGAGCTCTACGGTGACCATCTGATGCAGCGGAAGGAATATTACAAGGCGTTGGGCTATCTGGTGATGGGCCTGCACCTGAGTCCTGACAACGACGTGCGGGCCAACCTGGAAAAAAAACTCCACCGGTGCCTCGAACGCCTGAAGCAGCAGGGCATCACCCCGCCCCCGGAAGCCTTTTTGACCCCGGGAACGAATCCCCCCGCGCGCTGAAATCCGGGCGGGAACCCCCCTCATCGTATTTGCCGGTGCGGCCGGGCCGACTACTTCAGGACCGGCAACGGCGTGGTGAGGCCGCGCAGGAAAGCCATCAAATCGCGCAGGTCGCGCTTGGTCAGGCTTAGCCCGACCGGAGGCATGGGCGAGACCGGCGGCAGCTGCTCCTTGATACTGGATTTAGCGACCGCTTTGCTTTCACCTTCCGCCGTGCGGAGGGTGAGGGATTCGGCCGACTCGGCCATCACGGTGCCCACCAGGACAGCGCCGTCCTGCAGGGTTACCACCGAAATACCGAAGCCCGGGACAACAATGTTATTCGGATACAGCACCGAGTCGAGCATCTGGGCAGGCTGGGAAACCAGGGCCAGTCCCGTCAGGCGCGGACCGGCGCTACCGCCTTCGCCTTCCGCCCGGTGGCATTTCAGACAGGTGCCCTGGTTGGCGAAAACCTCCCGCCCCCTCGCCGGATCACCTCCCTGAAGCGTCAGGTCGTAAATGCTGTGGCCGTCTTTGGCGAGCGAGGCTTCGTAGCCAGCCAGTTTCGCCTTCAGTTCCGGTTCGGGACGCAGCGAAGCAGCTTCGAGGAGATCCAGCCGCAGGGCTTCGGGCACGTTGCCGGCGCTGAGCCTATCGAGTTCTGCGGCCAGCAGGGCCGCGGATGCTGGCGTGGCGACCATTCCAAGAATATGATAGGCGGCGAGGAGATCGGTGGCAGAGGCCCGTTGGATGAGATCGGCGGCCAGACCGGCGGCCTTGTCAGGGAAAGCAGCGGCCGCCTGGCGGGCCGCCGCGGCCCGCAGTTCCGGCAGATCGTGGGTGGCAAAGCCCAGCGCCTGCGCGGGCGGAAGTTGCGCCAGCGCCGAAAGACGCAGCACTGACGGCTGTGCGGCATCCGCGGCCCAGGCCGTCAGTTTCTCCAAAGCCACCGGCAGGCCCAAAGTCACACTCAGGGTGAGCGCAGGCGCTTTGACTTCGCCCGGCGCTTCGTCCAACACTTTACCGAGGGTGGCTGCGACGGCGGTCCGGACCATGGCGGCATCGCGCGGCGGCAGAGGGCGCCAGAGTCCACTGGTGGGATCGATGGGCGGCGGGTTCACAAAATTCTGCAGGGTGCGCAGGGCCAGCAACCGGTGCTGTTCCGACAGCGTGCGGGTCGCGGCGAGGCTGACCAACGCGCTGGCGGCGGCGGCATTGCCCTCGACCTGCAGCGATCTCAGCACGCGGCGGAACTGGATGTCATTGACCAGGAAAACCGGGGCATCCACCCCGGTCAGGCGCCGGGCCGTTTCCCTCAAGGCGGGCCGGGCGGCGGGGATCGGCACATCCACGATGGCCCGGACGGCTTCACCCGCGATGACAGGATCGGCATCGGCCAGGAATGAGGCAATCCCCTCGTGCTTCAGGCGGCGCAGCGCCAGCACGGCGGACAGACGCACCGCCGGAACCGGGTGGTCAACGAGCGCGGCGATTTTTTCCGGTTTGGCGCAACCTGTCAGGGCCATCACCCCGCTATGCCGCAGAAAGGGATCGGCGGAACCTTGCCTCGTGATCATGGAAAGAACGCCCGGAACCGATCCCTCAGTGCCAAGCTGGCCCAACGCGATGGCAGCAAGACCGCGCACCCGCGGCGACTCATCGCGCAACAATTCAATGATACCGGACGAAGCCCCGGCATCCCTGAGCTGGCCGAGGGTCCGGGCGGCCTGGGCGCGGGTTTCGGCATCCGGATTCGTCAGATAAGGCCGGATTTCCTGCAAGGCATTGAGTTGCCCCAAGGTCCAAATCCCTGTCCAGCGGGCCACGCCTTCCGCCTTCAATGTGAAATCAATAACCGCCTTCAACGAGGCCGCCCCCTGCTCTGCCAGCGCGTAGGAAGCCCGCAGCCGGATGCGTTGATCTGAGTGGCCCAGCAGCTTCGTCAATTCCTCCATCTTCAATCCGCCCATGCCCTGCTTCAGCAAAGCCGCCGTCTCCGCCACCACCGGGCGGGATTGCCCTTCCGGCCATTCCATCGTATAGACAGCCCCCTTGCCGGAGGGCTCCCAGCCGCCGCCGAAGTCCAATACATAGAGTTTTCCGTCCGGCCCGAAGTCAGCGTCGGAATTTGTGATGCCCGCGTGGTAAAGATGCTGGTCCTTCACGGCATATCCCGCGCCTTCCGGAGAAACTTTAAAGTTCCACAGGAAGCACTGGTTGGAGGTGCCCTTGTAATCGCAGATGAAGAAGCTGTTTTGATAACGGTCCGGCAGGGAAAGGCCGGAAGTGAACGTCAGGCCGGAAGGGCCGTCGGTGAAATTCATCAGCGGCGGCAGAATCCACTGCGGCTGACCTTGGTG
Source organism: uncultured bacterium (assembly GCA_903936775.1). Lineage (GTDB taxonomy): Bacteria > Verrucomicrobiota > Verrucomicrobiia > Verrucomicrobiales > V1-33 > CAIZWU01. The sequence continues at coordinate 21,673 of CAIZWU010000323.1, forward strand.
GGAGGGCTGCCAGAGCTTCTCCGCGAGCCAGTGTGGCGATTGGGCAAAACCGCCGTCCTTCAGGTAAGCCTTGTAAGTCGTCAGGGCCTGATGCCCGAGATGCCAACCGGTTTCCCCGCCTTCCATCAGATAACAGATCCGCGCCCCGTCTCCCTGGTCACAATTGTTGTCTACCGTGAACAGATCCCCCCGCTCATTGAAGGCCAGTTCCTGGGGATTGCGCAGCCCATGATAAATCTGCTCCACCCCGGTGCCATCGGGACGACACCGGAAGGCCGCCCCGGTATCCGGGCTGGAAAAGGTGACCCCCTCTTTTGTGGTGAAATGATACCCCCGGTCCCCCATCGAAAAATACAGCATCCCATCCGGACCCCAGACCAGCCCATGCAGATCGTGTCCGGAAAGACTGGTGCGGATTCCGAGGCCATCGAGCAGCACTTCCCGGGCCTCGGCCTTGCCGTCCCCATCCGCATCCTTCAACCGCCAGAGTTTCGGCGAGCAGGTCAGGTAGAGATCCTTGTTGCGGTTCAACCCCTGCAGGACTCCAATCGCCGGACCGTCCACCATATCCCGGAAGTCGCCGGTGAATTCCCCGCTTTCGTCCGCCGTGCCATCGCCATTCCGATCCACCAACCGCACCACCCGGTCCGCCTTTGCCGTGAAATACCCCGGCGCAAAGTCCCCCGCATATTTGGTCAACATCGCCCGGCGCTCCTCCAGGTTCATCACCGCCAAGTCATCCATGATCCAGTTGGTGTGCCGCCGGTTGTCCTCCACCCCATTGGCAAAACGATAGGTCTCGCAGACATACACGTCCCCGCCATCGGTGATAGTCAGGGCGGTGCCGTTCTGCACCTGAGGCTCCTTGGCAAACGGACGGATCTTCAACCCGAGCAGACGCGAGGCCGGCTCCGATTTCTTGATCTCCGCAAAAGGATCAATCTTCTCCGGCGCGGCGGCAGCAGGCACCGCGAGGGCGGCCACCGGGACGAAGGCGGAACAACAGACGGCGGAAAGAAGGCGGCGCATGGCGGAAAAGTATGATCTCCATACAACAAATGCGCCAGCCCATTTGCAAGGGCAACGCGGATCGGGCCCGGGTCGTGCCATTTGACGACACCCTGCCCGCCCGATTCCGGTGGCAGGCCCATCCCGTCCGCGATTGCACCCCGCCGCCCCCTGCGCTGTTCTATCCCGTGATCTTTCTAGCCGAATACCTCCACCGCCTCAATCCTGTTCTCCTGCGTCTGACCGACAGCATCCAGCTCCGGTGGTATGGCATCGCCTATGTCATGGGGTTCATCGCCGGTTACTGGCTGTTGGTCCGCTGGGCCCGCAAGGGAGTGGGCGAACTCAAGGAATCCGAAGTAGCGGACTTTATCACCTATGCCGCCCTCTTCGGCGTCCTGCTCGGCGGACGACTCGGTTACATGCTGCTTTATACACGGGACGATTTCTTCGCCCATCCGCTTTCCTTCTTCCAGATCACCAATGGGGGCATGGCCAGTCATGGCGGCATCGCCGGATTGTTCTTTTTCACCCTCTACTTTGCGCTCAAACATAAGCGGTCGTGGCCCGGATTGGGCGATAATCTGGTGTGCGCCGCCCCCCTCGGCCTCTTTTTCGGGAGAATCGCCAACTTCATCAATGGCGAGCTTTACGGCCGCGCCGCATCGGTGCCCTGGGCCATGAAATTCCCCGAGGAAGCCACCCGGTGGTATCCCGACGCGATTGATCCCGAGCTCGCCTCCAAAGCCGAGACCGTGCGGGTGCTGGCGCTTCAAAACGGGGCGAATCCCGAATCCTGGCACCAGCAGATCATGTCTCTTTCCCGCACCAGCGACGCCTTTGCGGAAGGCCTGCGCCCGCTCCTCACGTCCCGCCACCCCTCCCAGCTTTACGCTGCCGCCCTCGAAGGACTCCTGCTTTTCGCCATCCTGTTCACCGTCCGGGAAAAATACCCAAGGGCGCCGCACGGGTTGCTCACCGGCCTGTTTTTCATCTGTTATGCGCTGCTCCGCATCTTCGACGAGCAGTTCCGCGAACCCGACCGGCTGATCCACGGCATCACCGAAGGCCAATATTACTCGCTCTTCATGATTCTCGTCGGCGCCGCTTTTCTAATTTATGCCAAACGGCAAAAACCGCGCCCGGCCGGTTCAGTCTCCACTGCGGGATAACACTCCGGCCTGGCCCTCCGGCCATGCGGCTCCCTGGACGATCCAGCGGCGCAGGATGGCGAGTTCGGGGTTTGTCAGCCGGTTCCCGACTGGAGGCATGGAAATGACTGATTTGTGGGTGCTTTCGGGATTCAGGAAGAGCGGACTCTTGTCCGGATAACCCGGAACAATCCTGGGGCCGGAGGCGCCCGGTTGAAACGCGGTGCGGCGGTCCGTCAGACTGTAGAGGCCGATCATGAACTTGCCGTCATGGCAAGGCAGGCAGCGCATCGCCAAAATCGGGGCGATCTGGGTGCGGAAATCCACCGTGCCGGCCAAGGCGGCCTCCTGCACGGGGGCCGGCAGTACCGGCGGTCCGACCGGAGCCGTCTCCGACGTATCGGCGGAAGGCGTGGAACAGGCACTCAAGCCAAGGCTCAGCACCCCGCAGGAAATCAAGAGGACGTTTTTCATGGAGCAGCAATAAAGGTTTAAGTTTTATGACTATCATACATCCCGGCAATTCCCAAGCCTAAAATGCCCGGCCGCAGGCTGACAAACAATCCAGCCGACTCATTGCAGAATCACCATCATGTGCTATATTTTCCACTTTGCATGATTCAGGCTTCTTTTGAAAAAACCGGCGCGGGCAAGTTGCCGGTCTACGTGATTGGTCATAAAAACCCCGATACCGACGCGATTTGCTCGGCGATCGGCTGCGCGGAGCTTCTCCGCCTTACCCGGTATCCCGACGCCGTGGCCGCCTGCTGCGGTGGACTGAACCCCCGCACCCGCTGGGTGCTGGCGCGGGCAGGACTGGAGGCTCCCCACCTCATCATGGACCTGCGGCCCACCGCCGAGACCATCTGCCGCGCCGATGTCATCCAAGCCCGCGAGCACGAAACGTTTCTCGATGTCTACCAGCGCATGGAACGCGCCGAAGTCCGCACCATTCCCATCGTGGATGCCGAAGGCCATGTTACTGGCCTCGCCAGCATCCAGGACCTGCTCAAACTCCTCCTCCACAACATTGAGGACAAGACCGAGGCCCGCCGCGTCCGCACCACTCTCGCCAACATGGCCCGGACGCTCGAAGGGCACATCGCCTGCGGCACCGATCTTGATACCGAACTCGATTTCATTCTCACCGTCAGCGCCTCCAGTGAGGAAACCGTGGAGGACCGCCTGCATGAATACCCCCGCGAGCAGCTCGTCGTGGTCGTGGGCGACCGCCCGGAAGTCCACCGCATGGCCCTCGATGTCAAAGTCCGCGCCATTGTCCTCACCGGCGGAGCCCAGATGGCGCCGGAGCTGCTGGAGCGCGCCCGGAAGGAAGGCTGCGCGGTCATTTCCTGCCATCACGATACCGCCAGCACCACCCAGTTGATCCGCTGTTCCCGCCGTATCGCGGATGCCGTGGACCGAACCTTCAAATCGTTTGGCGCCAAGACCCACATCGCCAATCTGCGCACGGAGATCCAGCACACCCCCCAATCCCTCTTCCCCGTGGTCCGCGAGGACACCGGCAAGCTGGTGGGCGTTTTCTCCAAGTCCGACCTGCTGGAACCGCCCCGCCAACGCCTCGTCCTGGTGGACCATAACGAACTCTCCCAGGCCGTCCCCGGAGCGGCCGATGCCAATATTCTGGAAGTGCTCGACCACCACCGGCTCAGTGGCAATCTGGTCTCGCGCGAACCGATCCGCTTCATCAATGAGCCGGTCGGCTCCACCTGCACCATCGTCGCGCGCCTTTATCAGCTCTCCGGCCTCCGCCCTTCCCCCGCCGTGGCCATCTGCCTCTGCGGCGGGCTGATCAGCGATACCTTGAATCTGACTTCCCCCACCACCACCAATACCGACCGCGATATCCTCAGCTGGCTGGCCGGCCAGGCGGGTATTGTGGTGGATGAATTCTCCCGCGACTTCTTTGCCGCCGGCTCCCTGCTCCGTGCCTCCCCGGCCGAGACCATCCTCAACACCGACCGCAAGGAATTCATCGAGAATGGCTGGAACATCAGCATCAGCCAGATCGAAGAGCTGAGTCTGGAACACTTCGCCAGCCGCGCGGACGAACTCCGCCAGGCGCTGCACGCCATGGCCACCGACCGGCAGTATGACTTCGCCTGCCTGATCATCACCGATATCCGCAAGCACTACAGCCTGCTCCTCACCACCGGCAGCCAGTCCGTGGTCGACGAAATTGACTTCCCCCACCTCGCCCCCGACCTCTTTGAGATGGACGGCGTGGTCAGCCGCAAGAAACAATTCTTCCCTTCCATCTGCCGCGTCCTCGCCCGCGCCACCAAGGGATGAGGCGCCGTTGTCGGTCAACTCCATGAAAACGGGCTGGGCTCCCCGCCGCCGCGTGAAGGCGCCATCCCAAGCTGACCTGGGCTGCAGCCTCCCGGTCGTGAGGCTCGATTCCTGTCACAAACGCAAGGATTGCGCCAAGGCACCGGGAAATAATATCCAGTCCTTGCCATGGCCGCTCTTCCGCCACTCGATCCGCGTGGCTCCCCCAAGAACGCCACCCCCTTCACTAACACTTTAAAACAAAAAGTCCGCGCTGTCCGGTCCGCCTTCTCAATAAGTTGCCTGGCTAGTGGAATACCACGCGTTGAGACCAACACCCACATCCCCCCCCGGATTCCGTGCTGGGGGCGGGCAACCCGGTAATTCCCCGGGCAATTGCTATTGGAATGAGTCAATCAGCTGTTGGCAGCAGGATTGAATCAGCCATCGCGGGGTTGGCTTTGCCGTGCTTTCCGGAGGACTCCGATTCCGAAAAGCAGCGCAAGTGCTGCTATCCCAGCTAGCCACCAAGCAGTGGAGTGGTCGGCGTCTGGCAAGACTGGATCCTCCGGAACTGATCCCGCCCTGCCAACCACGGAAGACTGAGTTGATGCTGGCGTGGGGGCGCTCTGGTCAGGGGACGCCTCGCCAGTGGTCCGGGCCGTCTTCCGCTGGAGGAGTGCCGCTTCCATTTCGTCAGCGATTTTCAGGCGTGCGGCCCTGTGTTGTATCTCATCGTGGGTCACTTCACGTTCCGGCAGGATTTCATTCACCCCTTTTATAATAGGCAGGGCAGCCTCAGGTGAGTAACTCCCTTTAATGCCCTCCATGAGGGCCATCACCTCTGGATCATCCAACCAAACCGGCGTCCCAAGCCGGAACCACATCACTATGAATTCAACTTTGAAATCCGAAGGTGGCAGTGCTAGAACCGAGTCAATGGTATAGCCAGCAACAGCCCCCCGCTTCACAATGACCTCCAGAAGATCCATTCTCTGAGCCGAAATAGCTGCATCGACCCAGTTCCTCACAAGGTCAAGATTGTCTGCTCTGCTTAAGACTTCAGGAACCTGTGCCAGTGGGGCCTGTAGAAACCCGTCAATGCTGAGCGGGACGCCCGGAATGGGTTCAGCAGAAGCGGTATTTGTAGAGAGTATCCACCAAAGTATCAATAGTCGATTCATTCCCATCTGATCTTTAAGAATTAAGGTGCAGTAAGGGCCGAAATCGAACCCGCGTTTTTCCAGGAGCGGGTGCCGGCCTCAAATTCGACTTTCATATAATGATGCCACTCTTTGTAGTCTGATATGCGGAACCAAAATCTCCCGGCAGTCCGACTGCCGTCAGATAGTTCGAGGCGCATGAACTCCCTGAAATCCAATTCTTTGGCAAAGGTACGCCCCGGAACAGCAAAAATGTCATAAACATTCAGTGCCGGAGTATCGTTAGAAGTCAATTCACCCACGGCGTGGTTTAGATCCTCGCCAAGGTTTGTCACTGCAACATAGGGATCTGATGTCTCGTCAAATCTTGGAGGTGTCAATATTGGATCATCATTTCCCTCGACCGGATTTTTTGGAAACATTACTGGCGAATCAACCGCCTTGGGTTGATTGACCATCCATTGGGTTCCTGGAGGAAAGTCCAATTCAGGCTTCGGAATGAGCTGTTGGTTACGAACGGTCCATTGCATCTGCCTCGACACATCCCACTTACGCGATGCTCCATCGGCAAAAAATTCTGAAAACCCCGGATGTAATTTCCCGACTCCTGGCGCGGGTTTGGAACTGAATCCTTTCAAGTTTGGCCGCTCAAGCACTCCAATATCGCAGATGGCGGCAGGCAGCGTGGTGGCGGCGAAAGCCGCGCCGGCGGCGACGGCCGGGCGCAGGAAGGATGGGAAGGCAGGAGGTGGGGAGGTCACGGTGTTCATGGGCGGAGGTGAAGTGAATGTTTCGCGTTGAGAGAAAATTACACCCATCACTGCTGGCCTGTCACATTACCGATTGGTAATGAGGCAACCGTTCAGTTATCTTTGGTAACTCGCCACGATCCACCGGACCCGGCGGACATTCCTGGTTTAACTCCAAATTGCCACCACAATTACGATGCTATCCCTTCCATCTGCCGCGTCCCCGCGCGCGTCACCAGGGGGTGAGGCTGCTTATCGGCCAGATCCGTGAAAACAGGCGGGGTTCCCCGCCGCCGCGTGAAGGTGCCATTCCAGGACTGACTTCCCCACCTGCTAGAGCGCCCCCGCCGCCAGCCGCCACTGGGCCGTGGCCTCCGGATCGTGAGGTTCGATTCCTTTCACAAACGCAAGGATGGCGGCACGGCGCCACGGCGCCGGGCGCGGCACAACATCCAGCCATTCCGAGGCCGAGAGCGGATCGGTTTCCGTCCACTGCTTCATCAGCGTTTCCGCCGTAGCCACGGCCGCTGCCGGACTCACTTGTGCCAGAATCCAGTCCGCCTTCGGCCCCGCCGCTTCCTCCAAGTCCCGCCCTGCGACCTCCCGCAGAATCTTATCATAAAGCGCCGTCCCCGGTTCCGCGATCCGCCCGATCAGCCGCTGCACGCCCGCAAAGCCCTGGCTGGTTTCCACTTCTTTGGCGAATTTCGCCAACTGTGCATCCTTGTCGGAAGGCGAACACTCCCGCACCGCTTACATCAAGGTCATATCCATAAAGCAGAACATTCGTGTCGGGAAAACGTTCAACGGGCATGAATTTCCTCACGGGTAAGCGGTTTACCACCAAGATGATACCCTTGGCGAAGCCGGGCCAGGGCATCCGCTGGAGGGGTCACGGGAGCTTCTTCCCGAAGCACGGCTTCGAGACCTTCAATGACCAAATTCTTGATGGTGGTGCGGCGGCGGGCAGCGGCTATCTTGGTTCGAGCGAAGATCCCGTCGGGTAAATCGATCGTGGTTTTCATATGGCCATCAATACGGGTGAGTTGGCTGGACGTCCAGGTCTTCGTCGAACCCCGCAGCTTGGGAGGGCATTGCGGTTGAATGACGGGGGAGCCTTTTGACTGGATGCTTCACGGAACCCGAGAAGCCAGATGCAGGTCGTAGAGGAACATCTGGACGGCGACCACGATCAGCAGCAGGCCCATCAGGCGTTCGATCGCCTTCAGTCCCCGCCGGCGCAGCACTCTGGCAAAAAACGGAGCGCTCAGCAGGATCAGCGTGGTCACTGCCCACGCCGCCAGGATCGATCCCAGCATCAGCGTCAACGCGGTTGAAAGCACATCCGGGCGGCATTCTGCCGTGCCCGCTTCCCTTATCGAGCGGCGGAATGGGAGGGAAATCACGCCAGAAGCAATTCGTCCCGGGCGAGGCCAGCGATTGACGCCATCCCCGGCGGGTGTTCCTTCCGATGTGGAAAGCCGGTTGCCTGAGGAATTGATGGAGGACGTGCCCAGAGGCAGGTCGGACTTCGGCACGCCTGCGCCGGATGCCCTGACCGGACTGGCGAAGGAAATGCACGAGGCCTTCTCTCCCGAGGGTCTGCTGGCGAAGTCGCCGGACTTTGAATACCGCGCGGAGCAGCAGCGGATGGCCGTGGAAGTGGGGCAGGCTTTGGAGAAAAAACGGCCGGTCATCATCGAGGCCGGGACGGGGGTGGGCAAGTCACTGGCTTACCTGCTGCCCGCCATCCTGACGGCCACCCGGCAGCAGCGGAAGGCGGTGATTTCCACCCATACCATCAACCTGCAGGAACAACTCATCGCCAAGGACATTCCGATTGTCCAAAAGCTGGTGGGCACCCCATTTTCCGCGGTGCTGCTGAAGGGCCGGGGGAACTATCTTTGCCCTCAGCGGCTTTCCCGGTCGATGCGCGCCACCGGGGACCTTTTCAGCACCGCCGAGCATGACGAACTGCGGGCGCTCTGGAAATGGAAACAGGAAACCAAAGACGGTACCCTGAGTGATCTGAATTTCTCGCCTTCGCCCAATGTCTGGTCGCAGGTGTGCAGTGAGGCGCATGTCTGCACCCCGCGCAGCTGCGGGCCGGACAGCGGCTGTTATTATCAGGACGCCCGCCGCGCCGCCGCCGAAGCGCACGTGCTGGTGCTGAACCACACCCTCTTTTTCACCCTGCTGTCCTCCCAGGATGAAATGGGGGCCGAGGGTGAAGGATTTTTGTTTGCCAATGATTTTGTGGTTCTGGACGAGGCCCATACCCTCGAAAACACCGCAGCCCGCCAGTTGGGGCTGAATCTCTCCCAGACCAGCCTGCGTTTTGACCTGAACCGGCTCTACAACCCAAGGACCCAGAAGGGGCTCTTTGCCGTGGCCAAAAGCCCGGAAGGCGTCACCAGCACCGCTAGGGTGCTGGAACAGGTGGAGGGATTTTTCGAATCGGTGAAGGACGCGGCCAAGTTTTCGCCGGCGGGCCGGGAATACCGGGTGCGCAGTGCCGGGCTGGTGGAAAACACCCTGCACGGGGCTCTGCTGGATGTGGTGCAATGCGTCAGGAAACTCACGGACGACAAGGAGAACCCCGATGCTTCCCTGACCGAACTGGCGGAGATGGGGCGCCGTCTTGCGGAGACCCGCGCGGGGCTGGAGGAATTCCTCACCATGGCCCGGCCGGGGCATGTTTACTGGGTGGAACGCAGCGGAATTGAGAACCGGAATGTCAGCCTGCACGCCGCTCCGGTGGATGTGAGCGGGCTGCTGCGGCAGTTGTTTTTCAGCGGCACCAAAACCTGCATCCTCACCAGTGCCACCTTCGGCGCGGGCGAACCCAATCTGCGCTACTTCCGGCGCCGCTGCGGGGCGGAAAAAGTCAGGGCGGTGCAAATCGGCAGTCCCTTCGACTGGGAAACCCAGATGAAGCTGCACCTCGTGCGGCAGATGCCGGACCCCAATGCACCGGGCTACGATGCCGCCCTGGAAGCGTGGGTTAAACATTTCCTGGAGCAATCGCAGGGCCGGGCCTTTGTGCTGTTCACCAGCTACAAGCTGATGGAAAATCTGGCCTCCCGCATGGAGCGGTGGTTCCAGCAAAAAGGGTGGGAACTGCTGGTGCAGGGCAAAGGCCGCCCCCGCCATCAGTTATTGCAGGATTTCAAAGAGGATGTCAGCAGTGTGCTGTTCGGGACCGAGAGTTTCTGGACCGGCGTGGATGTCCCGGGCGAAGCGCTTTCCAATGTCATCATCACCCGCCTGCCCTTTGCCGTGCCGGACCATCCGCTGACCGCGGCGCGCATCGAACACATTGAGGACCACGGCGGCAATCCCTTCAGCGAATATTCCGTGCCGGAAGCCGTCCTTAAACTGCGTCAGGGCATCGGCCGCCTGATCCGCACCCGGAAGGACCGCGGTATCGCAGTGATCCTCGATCCCCGGGTGCTGACCAAGAGTTATGGCAAGATCTTCCTCGACGCCCTGCCCCCGGCGCCGCGCGTGATTGCCGACTGACGGAGCGTGGACGTGCCGTCCGCCCCGGCATCCTTTTCCAGCGGTCCATTTTTCATGATTCTGCGGTCCCTGGCTTTGCCGATGCTCCGGGGCGAAGTGCAATACCACGTCACGGACCGCCGCACCCTCCTGCCCGTCCACACCGGTGATGCGTTTCTCCAGACCGCCCGCGCTCTCAGCGCCGGCGACTTCCAATGGCGCACGGAAATCTACGAATACGTCACGAATCCGATCGCCATTGACCTCCACTTCCGAAGCGCCCGGGAAGAACTGGCCATTGAGCAGGAAATTCCGTGGCAGGATGCCTGCGGCGTCTGGGAACCGGAGAAACGAACGTTCCGGCAACGCGGCGAACCGGCATTGTAATACCAGTGACGGCCCAGCGGTCTCAGGGCTGAGCGAGGCGGAAGAAGAGACGGCCGGCGGGAGACGGCAAAGTCAGGCTTTTCAGCGTGCCATTGTCCTCCACGCCTGCGGAGGCAGCCCACGGGCCGGTGCTGAGGGCCACGTTCTGCTGGAGGAAACACCACGAAAATGACGAGGGCCAGGAAACGGTGACGGCTTCATTGGAGCCGGTAATATTCAGGCCGGGGACGAGGCGGGAGGTGACAGAGGAGAAGGTGGCCCCGACGCGGATTTCGTCGAAAGTCCCGGAACCGGCGGCCAAGGCCACGGGAGTGGTGGTCGCGCCGCCGGAGAAGGGACGCAACGTGGTGATGGCCCCCATGTCGAAGTTCTCGTTATCCACATACGGGGTCAGGGCGCTTTCATCGGCGACGCTGGAGGGATCGACGTAGACGCGGACGCGATCATTGATGCCGCTGGTGTCGAAATCGATCCGGATGATCACCTGATGGGGCACGCCGGTGCCCATAGGGATGGGCGTGACGCCACCGGATCCTATCACCAGATTGCCTGGATTGGTGTTCAAAAAAACCGCTGCCAAATTCCCTTCGGAGGTCGCGGCCACGGCGGCGGTGGCATATTGACCGAAGCCGAACTTTTCGACGGTCCCGGCGAAAAGGGCGAAGTTGATCGTGCGGATGGAATCCGTGAGACGCTGGATGGTGAAACTAAAATAGAGGGACCCGCTATCGACGATTTGCCCGAGGGAGCGCCCAGCCGTGCCGGCGTTGACCTGAATGCGGTTTCCCACCGACGGGGCGGGACCCGGGAGAGTGCCCGCCGCCACTATGGTATTTGTGACTACAAAGGGGGCCGTGGTCACCCCATTTCCCCAGACGGTGGTGTTCGGCTGCTCAGGATCTCCGGCAGCATTCCATCCGACACCCCGGTTGTTGAGATTGAGATTGGAATCGGTGGCAGGGTTGCTGGCATTGACCACGATGCCGTAGTCGAAGGGTTCGTAGGCGGTCCCGTTGTAGGGGGCGGCCTGGGCAGCGAACGGGAACAGGCCCAAAAACACGATCCGGCCCCGATGGGTGAAATATTTTTTCATCTTTGGTTAATTCAACGCTTTTGTCTTAAGGAAGTTGATGCTGATCGGTCAATGATTTTTAAATAGTTTGGCCAGCCTGCGGGCAGCGGCTGAGAAGCCGGCAGCAGACAGTGGACGCAGTTCCCTCGAACAAACGGGTTGCTGCCGCCGGTGCTGCGTGGACGGTAGGGCTTCTCCTGTTTCCTTTGCCCATGGTCACCCGCCTCCTCCACACCCGCTACCGTGTCGCCGATCTGACCCGCACCGTGGACTTCTACACCAAGGTGCTCGGGCTCAAGGAAATCCGCCGCCACAAATCCCCCCGGGGTTCGGAACTCGTTTTTCTCGAAACTCCTGGCAGCGAGGAACTCATCGAGATCTGCCAATATGACGCCAGCGGTCCGGTCGTGGTAGGTCCGGACCTGACCCACCTGGCCTTTGAAGTGGAAGACTTGGAAGTGTTCGCGGCTCATGCTGCGGCCCTCGGTTACCCGCTTTCGGATGGACCCACCACGGCAAGTTCCGGCACTACTTTTGCCTTCATCGACGCTCCCGAAGGGTATGAGATCGAACTCATCCAGCGCCGCCCGGATACCTCCCGCCTTCCAGTCTGATCCCTCCCTCTCCTTTAACTACACTTTACCGCTGATGGACTTCGACTGGCTGGACGCCCCTTTTGACCTCAAGGTCATTCCACCGCGTGAAATCGAGGAATCCTACGAAGATCCGTTCTCGCTGCGCCTGCTGCCAGAGCGGGAGAACGAAGCCACGGAGGCTCGGTATTTTTGCCTCGGAAAGACGGTGGGCAACCAACCGATTTTCAGTATCTTCTGGACTGATGGCAAGAAATACCGGGTACTTTTTGCCCGTTCCATGACACCGGACGAACTCAGCTTCTACGAGCGTAAAAACACTGAGTTCCTCTGAACTCCCCTCCTCTTTCCTTTCAATGAAAAAAATCATGTCATGGCGCGAAGTCCCGGACTTCGCCGACGAAGAGGAAGAAGCCTTGTTCTGGTCCACCCACCAACTCGACGCCCGGCTGATGAACAGTGCCCTGCACCGGCCCGATGTCCGGGAAAGCACCACCATCACCCTGCGCTTCGATCCCCGGATGCTGGCGAGGATCAAGCGGCTGGCCCGCTCCCGCTATCTGAATTACCAGAGCATGATCAAGCAGTGGCTCAGCGAGCGCCTCGAATCAGAGCTGCACAATGGACCCCGCTGAACGCCCGGACCCACCGGTGGTGGCCGCCCGGACCGACCGTCCCTTTTTGGAACATTCCCGGAATTGGGCCATCGCCTGGCTGGGCTGGTTCATGGTATTGGTCATCCTGTCATCCCTCAGCCATCCGGGGCCGAAGATCGATGTCGTCGGAATCGATAAAGTCGAACACGCCATTTACTTTGCCCTTGGCGGCACGTGTCTGGCGCTGGCCCTCGCCCTGCGGGGGAAACCGGCCCACCAAGCCTTGCTAACCGCTCCTTGGCGCAAGCTCGCACTCATCACATTGCTCGCAGGAGCGGCGGTCGGCTGGTTTGATGAATGGCACCAAAGTTTTACGCCTGGCCGGAAAGGGCTGGATGTTTACGACTGGATGGCGGACGTGCTGGGCAGCCTGGCGGCAGTGCCTCTGGCACGTCTGGTGCTCCGTTGGCTGGCCTTGCGAACCGGACGGGCTTGATGTTTTTCTTTGGTGCAGGCACTGTCACCTTCAACTCTCATGGCAGCTCCGTCGCATTACCCTGTCACCTGCCCCGGCTGCAGGGTATCCTATCAGGTGCCCGTTTCCATGGCTGGCCTGCCCGTAACCTGCGAGGCCTGCGGCGAGGACTTCACGCTCGACAGCCCCCTTCCCCGGTCACCGGCTTCCCCTGTCGTGGTGGAAATGGCGGCGTCTCCACCCCAGGGACTCCCGCAGCCAGGTACCGCCAAACGCCTGCTGAAAAACAGCCTGTTGCTGCTGATGGGAGCAGGCATCGTCGTGACCGCTTCCACGCTCCTGAAAGCGCCACCCGTTGCCCATGTCACTCCCGCTGTCGCCAAGCCCGCGCCGCCCGCCTCCACCGCGGCCTTCATTCCCCCATCCAAGGTGGTCCCTGCCCCGCCGGAGGTAGCAGAGCAGCCAAAGGATAGGATAATTCCAGGAGACCCGGCTCCTCCACTCCAGCCAGTCGTTTCTGAAGCTACGCCGCCCTCCGTCACGATGCCCGCCCTGCCAGCATCAGCCCTGACGGGACCGGCGACGACGCCGGTTCCCCCGCCCAGGCTTCCTTCCGCCCCCCTTCCCAGTCCAAATCCTGTTCTCCATCCGGAACCCACTTCCCCCGCGGTTTCCCTGGTCATTCCCCGGAGCGATCCTGCCATTTCCCGGAAGGATTCCCGCAAGACGCTGGAGCAGTTTCTCACGGCATCCACCATGGAGGAACGGTTGGCCTATTCGCAGCATCCGGAGAAGACCCGCAAGGAAATGGCCCTCTATTCCGAGACTCATCCGCCGGCACCTTTTGCTGTGCAGGAAATCACTTTCCTGACGGAAGGGGAAGTGCCGGACAGTTCCCGGAAGTTTCACCTCTATAACGTGCTACTGAAGGACCGGGAGGCCCCGATCCCAATGGCCGTGGAGGAGACCCGGGATGGTTACCGGGTCGATTGGTCAGCCTTCGTCGAAAGCTACAGCCACCGCCTGAGGGCCTTTTTTAGCGCCCCCTCCGAATCCCCTGGCCGCTTCCGTGTCATGCTGCGGCGCGCCCACTACTTCGGCCCGGCGGTTCCCGGGCAGGATTCGGTGCGGCTCGCCTACACCGTGGAACCGCCTATGCGGGACGAGACTTTTTACGTCTGGGTGGACAAGGAGAGCCTCGTTTATCAGGAAAAACTGGCCACCGGCGAACGAAGCGGCTGGGACGCCGAATCCTACGTGATCGTGGAACTCCTGTGGCAGGGAGACGATCGGCAGGGCCGTTGGGTGGGTCTGCAGAGCATCACCTCGGATAGTTGGCGGGCAGATTGAAGCGATCCAGCCAGACCAGGCACCCAATTTCGCCTTCCCCCCTTGACCCTGTGGCATGGAGCGTCCTACCTCGGGCTCACTGAGATGAATTTTCCACAATGAGCGATTTTTTGAAACATGAGTGCGGGGTGGCGTTTGTGCGCCTGAGGAAACCGCTGCAACATTACATCGAGAAGTATCAAAATCCACTCTGGGGATTCCATAAGCTGTTCCTGCTGATGGAGAAGCAACATAACCGGGGCCATGATGGCGTGGGGATCGGCTGCACGAAGATCGATGCGCCCCAAGGCTTCCCCTACATGTTCCGCGCGCGGTCGGCGAAGACGGATTCACTGGGACTGGTGTTCCGGGCGCAGATGGCAGCTTATGACCAATTGGTGAAAAAAGGAAGGCTGGATCCGAAAAACGGAGCCAGTGTGAAGCAGCACTTCGACTTCGGTGGAGAGTGTCTGATGGGGCATTTGCGTTATGGCACCAGCGGGGAGTTTTCGACGGGAAGTTGCCACCCTTATCTGCGCCGGTCGAACTGGCCGACGAAATCGCTCATGGTGCTGGGGAACTTCAACATGACGAACACCCGGGAGCTGAATCAGCTGATGGTGGACCGGGGACAGCATCCCGTATTCGGCACCGATACCCAGACCGTGCTGGAGGAGATTGGGTTCCATCTCGACGAGGCGCATACAGACATTTACCGGGAAATGCGGGACAAAGGCACACCCGGAGCGGAGATCCCGGCCGTGATCAGTGCCCGTCTGGATATCGCCCAGATTATCCAGCAGTCCGCCTGCCACTGGGATGGGGGCTACACCATCGCGGGGCAGATCGGGAACGGGGATTCCTTCGTGCTGCGGGACCCACGGGGGATCCGTCCCTGTTTCCTTTACGAGAGTGATGAAGTGTTCGCGGTGGCGAGTGAACGGGTGCCTCTGATGACGGTTTTCGATGCGTCCTCGGCGTCGATCCGTGAGGTGCCGCCCGGGCATGTCCTGATCATCCGTCGGGATGGGACGGCCACCGTGGAACCGTTCGCGGCGCCGGCCCCGTTTTCACCTTGTTCCTTTGAGCGGATTTATTTCTCGCGGGGAAATGATCCTGGCATTTACCAGGAACGGAAACGGCTGGGAGCAGCCCTCGTGCCCCAGGTGATGGAGGCGATTGGCGGGGATCTGGAGCATGCAGTATTCTCCTTCATCCCCAACACCGCCGAGGTCGCCTACCACGGATTGATGGAAGGTTCGCGCCTGCACCGGCGGACGGAGGTGAAGGAGGCTATCCTCGCGGCCGCACAGCAGGGCACTCTGAACGAGGAATTAATCGATGATCTGATTCTGAGGAACTGGCCACGTGGGGAAAAGATTCTCCACAAGGACATCAAACTGCGGACCTTTATCAGTCAGGAAAGCAGCCGCCTTCAAATGGCCAGCCATGTCTATGACATCACCTATGGCGAGGTGAATCCGCACCGTGACAGTCTGGTGGTGATCGATGACTCCATCGTGCGCGGCACCACCTTGAAGCAGAGCATTCTGAAGATGCTGACGCGGGCGATGCCGAAACGGATGGTCGTGTGCTCGACGGCCCCACAGATCCGCTATCCGGATTGTTACGGCATCGATATGGCCGAGATCGGAAAGTTCATCGCCTTCCAGGCGGCGGTGGAACTATTGAAGGCGACCGGACAGGAAGCCACCATCACGGCGGTTTATGAGGCCTGTCAGGCGGAATTGAAAAAGCCGGCGGTGGCCCAGAGGAATGCCGTGCAGGATCTTTATGCGCCATTCAGCGATGAGCAAATTTCGAGCAAAGTCAGCGAATTCGTCTATCCTGACAATGACTGGAACGGCGAACTGGTGGTGATCTTCCAGACGGTGGCCAACCTGCACGCGGCCATTGCACCCGAGGCGGGCGATTGGTATTTCACTGGAAACTATCCCACCCCCGGCGGAATCGATGTCTGCAACCGGTCCTACGTTCACTGGTATGAGAAAAAATCTGGCCGGGTCTATGATGTCTGACCAGGTCCTTGCCTGACACGCGGCCAGGCCGGAACCCCGGGACAGGCCATGCTCGCCGTGGCAGGAGGAGGATGGTGCCCGGCGGCCCCTGCCCTGTCATTTCACGGGGAAGTGACTTTGACGCGGAGGAAGCGCCGCACCGGAGTGCCCAGCGGAGCAGTATCTGTGACCCGCACGGTTTCGGTGGCGCCGTCATCAGCGAGCAGGGTCTCGCTCAATTCACCGGGCGTGGGCAGACGGAAGCTATTGAGCCCATCCGAGATCTCGACCAGATAAGTCACGCCCGCCGCCGGTTTGTGACGCTGATAGGTGATGGTCATGCGATTGCCCAGAACGGCCGCCAGCGGAGGCTCGCTGCCAGTGGCGGCAGACGGGTTGGTAAAGAGGGCAAACTCGAGGAAATTGCTGCGCCCATCCTTGTCGGAATCATCGGTGGCGCTACCGACCGTGGGATAGCGCGCCAACCAGGCCGCCAGCGTGTCAACCAGTTGGATCGTGGCCTCATCATAGGAGGTGACGGCATTGACCGTCAGGGTAAGGCGGACCTGATAGGTGCCGGGCAGGCTGGCGGTAGCCGTGGTGATGGACTGGGAAGGAGTCGTGAAGGTGAGCGTCCCCGGGCCGCTGATTTTGGACCAGACGAGCACCGGAGTTCCCGGGGCGGTTCTGCCCATGATCTCGCCGCGGAGTTGCAGGGTGGTATCCATGGTCCCGGTGATGTCGGGCCCAGCCGAAACGGGAACGCTGGCTGCATCCCATGCCCCGGGTGATCCCCCCAGGCTGGAACTGCCACGCCAGGCCGCAGCCGCGTTGAAATCCAGCGGGTAGGATTCGTAGGCGACCAGGGTGGCCCCATTCCCATCCGAAGCCGGCACCCAGCCATCAACATAATCCACCGAAAAAATGATGGAGGAAGCAGCACTGAGCAGGGTGACGTTTTCGGCACTGTTCGCCAGATCTCCTACCCATGGACCGCTCACCACCAACGCATTCCCGTAACGGGCGGCAAAGGCGGCAGGATTGGAAGCAATGATAACGCTTTCACCGATCCCCATGCTCCGGGCGGCCCCACCCGAGAAGCTGAAGGTAACCCCACGGGAGAAGGAAGCTCCCGTCAGGTTGATGATGCGCCCGCTGATGTTGCGGATTTCGAGAAACTCGAAATCTTCATCGGTCCACAAAGGATTGATGGCAAGTTCCGCAGGGGTGGGATTGGCAGGATGATAGTTGATCTCGGAGAGAATCAGATCACCCGGCGATGCTGGACTTTCCGTGGTGTAGCTCACATCCACAGGGCCTCCCCACTGGCTGGCCAACGCAGGATTGTTGGCACCGGTCTTGATGCTGGGTTTGAGAGCTGTCTTATTTGTTGAATCATAAGCACGGGCACGCAGGCGGGTATTTGTATTGATCGCCACCGGTCCAGTGTAAAGCATGGGCCCGGCACCAGGTGCCGCCCCGCCGGACGGGCGGGGATCACTGCCATCCAACGTGTAATAAACCGGCACGCCCGCAGGCCCGGCGAGAGTCACGGTGGAGCCGGCCGCGAGGAAACCGGTAGGAACCGAGGCCGTGACTGGCCCTACCCATTGGCTGTCCATGAATCCGGCACGCTGCCGCATATAGTCCTTCAGCCGCTGGACCTCAGCCGCCTGGCTGGCGGCGATGGTGTTATTCTCCGGCGCAGGGAAAGGGCGCGTCCAGGAGCGCTTGGCTTGACCCCACCGGGCTAGATCCCGGGTGATGGCTTCGGACGTAATTTGGGCGTTCAAGGAATCGATCTGAGCTTCGAGCGCGGGACGGCCGAGCGGGCCAGCCCGGAGTTGCTGCCAGCGGTCGATATATTTCTGATAGAAGTCCGGGTCGAGGAAGAGACGGTTCCACCAAGGGTAGTTGAAGAAGTCCGTCCCGAGAT
>CAIZWU010000324.1 GCA_903936775.1 uncultured bacterium
CCGCCGGCTCCTGGCCCAAAGCCAGACAAAACAGTCCAGCGGATGATAGCGTCAGGAAAAGAGGTGGTATATTCATGGCCTACCCCTCGCACCTCCACCTTAAGTTGTCATGAAGGGCCCTGGCTTCCGGTCCGGAGCCCGCCGCGCCGGCGGACATGGCTCGACTGGCGCTGAAGCAGGGGCAGACTCACCCGACCCGTTCCGGATGGGTGTAAACATTAAGCCGGTTTTCCCTGACAAATCCACAGAGGGTAATCCCGGCAGCGTGGGCGTATTCGATGGCGAGGCTGCTGGGGGCTCCGACGGCGGCAATCAGCGTGATGCGGGCCGCGTGGGCTTTTTGCACCAACTCGAACGAAATACGGCCGCTGAGGAGAAGGACCCCTTCCGTCAGGGGAAGCTGGTGGGTGAGGAGCGCGTGACCGAGCAATTTATCGAGCGCATTGTGCCGGCCGACGTCTTCGAAGAGCAACCGTGGCGGGCCTGACGGACCATCGGGCAGCGTCCCGGCGGCAAGGGTTTCTGCGGGGAACCAGGCGCAGGCGTGCAGGCCTCCAGTGGTGGCGAAGGTGGGCTGCGCCGCGCGGAGTTTTTCCGGCAGGGCGGCCAGCACGGTGCCGGTGATCAAAGGCTCTGGTCCCGGCGTCAGGACCTGATCCGGCGGGATCGCGGTGGTCAGGCTGGTTTTGCTGCAGATGCCGCAACTGGAGGACGTGAAAACGTGCCGGGTGAGTTGGTCGGGGTCGAAGGCCGATTGATTGGTAAGCAGGATATCGATACTATCGCCGGGAGCGGGGGTGGCGGTATGATCCGTTGGCAGGGAACAGACCGTATCCGCAGACCGCGCCAGCGAGGGGCACAGGGAGATTTCGAAAACATCCCGGGCGGAGCGGATCACCCCTTCTGTCAGGAGAAACCCGGCGGCGAGCTCGCGGTCGTGTCCGGGGGTGCGCATCACCACCGCGACGGCCCGGCCTTCCACCCGAAGCGTGAGGGGAACTTCGGCGGCCACGGTATCAGGGATTTCCTGCCACTGAAAGGAACCGGACGCGTCCTTGATGGCGCGGTGCAGGGAAATCCGCACAGCGGCCCCCTCCGGAGTGGGGGAACCTGGCTCGGGTTTCATGCAGGGCGGCCTGGAGGAGTTGCCCAACAGCTACATGGCGCATGCCCGCGGCTCAGGGCCGCTGGTCGATCGGGGTGATCGGCTGCGGAGGCTTGGGCCCGGTGTATTCGGTCAGGGGGCGGTAGAGGCGGTTGTCCTCCAGCTGCTCGAGGACCTGGGCGGTCCAGCCGGCGGTACGGCTGATGGCGAAGATGGGTGTGAACAGGTCGGTGGGAATACCGAGACTGTAATAAACGGTGGCGCTGTAGAAATCGACGTTGGCGTTCAGGTTCTTCTGTTCGCGCATGATAGTGGCGATGCGTTCGCTCATGCGGATCCACTTCGGCTCGCCCAATTCTTCGGTGAGCTTGATGGCCATCTTCTGGAGGTGCGGGGCGCGGGGATCGAGAACTTTGTAAACGCGGTGGCCAATGCCCATGATTTTTTCCTTTTTGGCCATCTTGCCGGCCACCCAGGCATCGACTTTGTCCTCATCACCAATTTCGAGGAGCATGTCGATCACGCCTTCGTTGGCTCCGCCGTGGAGCGGCCCCTTGAGGGTGCCGATGGCGCTGGTGATGGCGGAATACATATCGCTCAGGGTGGCCACGGTGACGCGCGCACTGAAGGTGCTGGCGTTCATCCCGTGGTCGGCGTGGAGGATGTAGGCCACGTCGAGGGTGTGGGTGGCGTCCGCGGTCGGCTCCTTGCCCGTCATGAGGTGAAGGAAACTGCCGGCTTCGCTGAGGTCGGTGCGGATTTCCGGGAGGGGCAAGCCCTGGCGGTGCCGGTGGTAGGCGGCGACGATGAGAGGCACCTGGGCGCACAGGGCGAGGGCGCGTTCGGCATTCAACTCAGCATCCTGATCGCCACCGCGCAGGTCGAGGGCTCCCAGCAGGGAGACGGCGGTGCGCAGGACGGGCATGGGTTCCAAGTCCTTGGGCAGGCTGGAGATGAAATCAGTGACGGCGGCGGGAAGGTGGCGGAAGCTGCGGAGCCGGGCGGTGAATTCCGCCAGTTGGGCCCGGTTGGGGAGATGGCTGCGGTGCAGGAGGTAAACGACTTCCTCAAACGTGGTATTGGCCACCAGGTCATCGATACTGTAGCCGAGGTAGCACAGTTTCCCGTTGGCTCCATCCACCTCGCTGAGGCGGGATTCATTGGCGATAACACCTTCTAGACCTTTGGCGACGAGTGACATATTGCAGGAGGGGGATGGGTAAAAACGGGTCCTGGGAGAGGATTTTTAAAATTTTTCCGGTTGGGAAAGACCAGCCATACGCCGGTCGCTTGCCACGCTCAATGGTTTTTTAGGAGGAGCTTCTTCACCAGACGGCACCCGGATTGCTACACGTCCCCCCCCCCGGCGGGCGCTGGCAATTGTTCCGGACCCGCCTTATTCTGCTGCTTGCCTTATGACTGCGTCCGCCGATCCCGCTGCTGCCACCACCCACGCTGCCCTGCTCGCCTGGGTGGAAGAAATCACCGCCCTCTGCAAACCCGCGGATGTGCATTGGAGCGATGGCTCGGAGGCGGAATACGACCAACTCTGCGGGGAATTGATCAAAGCTGGCACCTTCCGCCACCTGAATCCGGAAATGCATCCGGGTTGCTTTCTAGCCTTGTCGGATCCGTCCGATGTCGCCCGGGTGGAGGAACGCACCTTCATCTGCAGCAAGCGTGCCTCCGACGCGGGCCGGACCAACCATTGGCATGAACCTGAAACCATGAAGGCCAAACTGCGCGGCCTTTTCAGTGGCTGCATGGCAGGGCGCACCATGTATGTGATTCCCTTTTCCATGGGTCCCCTCGGCTCGCCCAAGTCCATCATCGGCGTGGAAATCACGGATTCCGCCTACGTGGTGGTGAGCATGCGCATCATGGCCCGCATCGGTACCCCGGTGCTGGCGCAACTGGGCACCGATCACCCGTTTGTGCCTTGCCTGCACAGCGTCGGGGCGCCTCTTGCTCCCGATCAGACGGACGTGCCGTGGCCCTGCAATCCCGAGAAATACATCGTCCACTTCCCCGAGGAACGCTCCATCTGGAGTTTCGGCAGCGGTTATGGCGGCAACGCCCTGCTAGGCAAAAAATGCCTCGCGCTCCGTATCGCCAGTGTGATGGCCCGCGACGAAGGCTGGATGGCGGAGCACATGTTTATTCTCGGCCTGCAAAGCCCGCAGGGGGAAAAACGCTTTGTCGCCGGAGCGTTTCCCAGCGCCTGCGGCAAGACCAACCTCTCCATGATCATCCCGCCGGCCGGTTACGAAGGCTGGAAGGCCACCGTGGTGGGGGACGACATCGCCTGGATGTGGCCCGGCCCGGATGGCCGCCTGCTGGCGATCAATCCCGAGGCTGGTTTTTTCGGGGTGGCCCCGGGCACCTCCTATCAATCCAACCCGAATGCCATGGCCGCTCTGGCCAAAAACACCATCTTCACCAATGTGGCGGTCACTGGGGACGGCTGCGTCTGGTGGGAGGGCCTCACCGAATCCCCTCCGGCCAACCTGACCGACTGGCGGGGTCAGCCGTGGCATCCCGACCAGGGCACTCCGGCGGCCCATCCCAACAGCCGGTTCACCTCCCCGGCGCACCAATGCCCCAGCATTGATCCCCAATGGGATGACCCGGCGGGCGTGCCCATCAGCGCCATCATTTTCGGGGGCCGCCGGCCCACCACCATGCCGCTGGTCTATCAGGCCTTCAATTGGGTCCACGGGGTTTACATGGGCGCCACCATGGGCAGCGAGACCACCGCGGCCGCCACGGGAGCGGTGGGCCGGGTGCGCCGCGACCCCATGGCCATGCTGCCCTTCTGCGGTTATAACATGGGGCATTACTTCCGGCATTGGATCGAAATGCGCCGCCTCATCACCCATCTCCCGCGCATTTTCCATGTGAACTGGTTCCGGAAAAATGCTGAAGGGAAGTTTCTCTGGCCCGGTTTCGGCGACAACATGCGCGTCCTCGAATGGATCTTCAATCGTTGTCAGGGCCGCGTCCCCGGCCATGAGCAGAATATCGGGTGGGTCCCCCACTACGAGGACTTCAACACCAAGGGACTCGAAGGCTTCAGCCGCGAAAAATTCGACGCCGCCATGGCCTTCAATCCCAACGAATGGCGCGAGGAGCTGATCAGTCAGGGGGAACTCTACCTCAACCTCTACGACAACCTCCCCAAGGAACTGATCTTCCAGCGCGAACTCCTCGCGGGCCGGTTGTAGAGTTGGCCCCGATCCGGAAAATAGTGGTGCGGTTTCCGCTGGGCAGTGGGTTCTACTCCATGAAACCATCATTTCATGGACCCCTCCCACGCCCTGCTCCACCGCTACCTGACCGAATCGTCGGACCGGGCTTTCCGTGATCTGGTGGAACGGCATGCCGGCCTGGTCTATCAAACGGCGCTGCGGCGCGCGGGCGGGGATCACGCCCTGGCGCGGGATGCGGCGCAGGTGGTTTTCACCGACCTGGCGCAAAAGGCAGCGTCCCTGCCGCCGGACACGGCGCTCGCGGGCTGGCTGCACCGGCATACCGGGTTTGTCACTTCCAAGCTGATCCGCAGCGAGCAACGCCGCCGCCAACGAGAACACCGTGCCGCCATGGAAACTTCCTTATCAAAACCCGATGATGAATCGCTCTGGCGCCGCATGGCCCCCGTTTTGGACGAAGCGCTGGGCCGCCTGTCAGCTGCGGACCGGGATGCCCTCGTGCTGCGGTATCTGGAAGGCCGCGACTTCCGTGAGGTCGGAGGCCTGACCGGACTTTCCGAAAACTCAGCCCGGATGCGGGTGTCCCGGGCCTTGGAAAAACTGCGCCGCGTGCTGCAGCGCCAGGGCATTACCAGCACCACTCTCGCCCTCGGAACGGCGCTGGGGCAGGCCTCCCAGGCCCACGCTCCGGCCGGTCTGCCCCAGGCGCTCGCCACCACTGCCCTGCAGGCTCCTGCCACCGCGACTGGTTTGGCTGCGACCCTTGCCACCTGGCCGTGGTGGGGCAAGGCGGCGGCAGTTCTGGGCACCTGTGCAGCGGTGGTGGTGCCGTTCCGATTCCTGACAGCTTCGAGGCCGCATGAAACCCAGACCATGGTAGCTCAGGCCACCCCGCCCCTGCCACTTGCAGAGCGCCCCGTCGAAACCCCGCCCCTCGCCGAACCCCTTCCCGCAGCACCCGGACCACCCCTGCCTGCTCCACCTGCCTTCCTTCCGGCGCCACCGGCGGTGGTGGCGGGAGCCGTGGCCGTGATTTCCCCGGCCGATCTTGGCGAAGCGGTCGAACTCACGCTAGGAGTCGTCCCGGCGGTCATAAAATTCGCCCCCTCTAGCTTGGAAGTGAAAGCCGGGGCCAGCGTCATACTCCTCTTCCGCAACGACAAGTGCCCGCATCAGCATAACTTTCTCCTCATCAATCCCGGCACCTTGAATGACATCGGGGCCCTGGCCGACCGGATGCTGGCGGACCCGCAGGGCATGGCTAAAAGCTTCCTCCCGGAGAGCCCGGAAATCCTCGCCCGCAGCACCCGATTGATAAGCATCGGTCAGTCCGAGCTCATTGAATTCACCGCCCCCGCCACGCCAGGCGACTATCCTTATGTCTGCACCTTCCCCGGCCATTGGCGGACGATGCATGGCGTCCTGAAAGTCGTGCCGTAAAGCGTTTTGTCCTTTTCATGGGCCGTCCTGCCGCCGCAGACTGCGGGCGCCTGACCCGGCGTTTTTTATGCGTACTTTCCTGACTTTGCTGGCCTTCACCCTGGTTCCCCTGCCATGGGCCTCCGCGGATGCGGCCCCCGCCGACCACCGCAGCGGACCGCTGAAGGATTTGAATGGCGACTTTTCATTTACCCCGCCCGCGACGCGTGGGGAATGGGAAGCGCGGGCCGCGGTGGTGCGGCGGCAGGTGCAGGTATCCCAAGGCTTGTTTCCGATGCCCTCGAAGACGCCGCTGAAGGCCGTGATCCATGGACGGCGGGAGCTCGACGGCTACGCGGTGGAGAAGGTGTTTTTCGAAGCCATGCCGGGGTTCTACGTGACCGGTAGTCTGTATCGTCCTTTGAATCTGAGCGGTCCCCTGCCGGCGGTGCTGTGCCCGCATGGCCATTGGCCGGATGGCCGGTTCATGCGTGCCGACGATGCTGAAGTGGCGCGGCAAATGGCTTCCGGTGGAGAACGTGATGAGCCCGCGGCGCGCAGTCCGCTGCAGGCGCGCTGCGTGCAGCTGGCCCGGATGGGTTGTGTGGTGTTCCACTACGACATGATCGGTTATGCCGACAGCATCCAGTTTTCCCAGGGCCTGGCGCATCTCTTCAAAGCCCAGCGTCCTGACATGAATGCTCCGGAAGCCTGGGGTTTCTTCAGTGCCGCGGCGGAGGGCCGGCTGCAAAGCATCATGGGCCTGCAGACCTGGAGTGGCATCCGGGCCCTGGATTTCATCACCAGTCTCCCGGAGGTTGATCCGGCCCGGATCGGGGTGACGGGGGCCAGCGGAGGCGCCACCCAGACGTTTCTCCTCGCTGCCCTGGATACCCGCCCGGCCGTGATTTTTCCGGCAGTGATGGTCTCGACCGCGATGCAAGGGGGCTGCACCTGTGAAAATGCCAGCCTGCTGCGGATTGGCACCGGCAATGTGGAATTGGCAGCGCTGTTTGCCCCCAGGCCAGCGGGCTACACGGCCGCGGATGACTGGACCAAGGCCTTTTCCACCAAAGGATTTCCCCAGCTCCAGCAGATCTATCAACTGACTGGAGCCCCGGAAAAGGTCTCGCTGCTGAACCGCACCGAGTTTCCCCATAACTACAATCTGCCCAGCCGCCTCGCCATGTATCAATGGATGGAGCGGCACCTGAAGACCCCGCGGCCGGCCCCCACTGTGGAAGCCCCATTTACGTTATTGAGCCAAGCGGACCTGACGGTCTGGGATGAGGCGCATCCGGCTCCGGCGGCGTCTGATCCTGCTTTTGAAAAACGCCTGCTGAAGGAATGGCAGGCGGACGCCGACCGGCAAATTGCGGCCCGTCCGGAATGGATCGACGAGGCCCTGCCGGTGCTGCTGGGACGGACGTGGGATGAGGTGGCCCGCGGCCCGTTTGACTGGAAGTTGGATGACACGCGCACCCGCAAGGGAGCGGTGCAACGGATGACGGGAACACTGACCCACGGGAAACCGGCGGAACAGGTGCGGTGTGTATTTCTTTATCCTGACGAGTGGTCCGGCAAGGTAACCCTCTGGCTCCCGGAGGATAGTGCCGCCGCGGAGACTTCGGCCGGAGTGCAGGCGGCTCTGGCGGCGCGGACCGCCGTGGCCATTCCGCAGCTTTTCACGGAAACGGAAGCCGCCCCCGGCCAGGTGCGGCGGGTGGCCAAGGACCGGGATTTCCTTGGGTATACTGCCGGTTACAATACCCCGCTGCCAGCACGCCGGGCCCACGATGTGTTGGCGCTGCTGGCGTGGATGCGCCAGCATGATCCCAAGCCCTCCTCATTCGACGTCCACGCGGAAAGCGCCCTCGTGCCGGAGACGGCGCTGGCGCTGACCCAGGTGCCGGATGGCACCGTGGAAGTGGCGCAACTAGCGGCCACCCCTTTCCGGTTTGGGGGACTCCGCGATGTCTTCGACCGCAACCTCTTGCCCGGCGCCGTGAAATACGGGGATCTCCCAGCGTTGCTCAAACGGATCCGGGCCCGTCAGGTGAAGGTGGAATAAGCCGGGGCCAGCCCAGGGCTTCGAAAAGATGAGGTGATGAAAAAAACGTCATGATCAAGGAATTGGGTAACATTCGCAGTGATGCTCTGCGATCAACGTGCCCCAATGACCAGGATAATGTTTAAAAAGCCAAGCCCTGACGCCGTGATCCGCTGGATCCTGATAGGATGGGTCCTGTTTTGCCTGATCTGGGCGGTGGTTGCAAGGAAACCGGGGGCAACCCGGGCCTTCGAAGAGGGCGGAGTGAAGCAGGTGCCGGTGCGGGAATACATGGCCGCCGGACTGTGGATCGGGCTGGTGATCTCCGGGGGGATCGGGGTCGTGCTATTGCTGCTGAGACGCTGGTGGGGCGGAGCGGCGGCAGCTCCCGTGCGGGTGGCCGGACCCGCGGGGGATCAGTTACGGTTGCGCTGGTTCTGGTTGGCGATGGCTGGTCTTTTGACCTTTGCGGTCTGGCAACGCTGGCCAGCCATGACGTTGGGTTTTTGGGGGGACGAAGGGTGGATGTTCTGTGATTTTGTTCACGGAAAATGGCAACCGACCACCAAAGGAGCCTCCATCCAGGACACGGTGCGCTTCAATACGGTGGACTGGAACCAGGCGTTTTTCGGCGATCAGAGTGGCAATAACCATTGGCTGTCCACCCTGCTGCAGCGCGTGACGTTGAAGACGTGGCAAGCCCTCGGCGGGCATCCCGTGTGGTCGTTCCGGGAGTCGGTGGTGCGGCTGGTGCCGTTGGCAGCAGGCCTGGGCTCGTTGGTCGCCTTGGCAGGATGGTTGCGCTGGATGGGCCGTCCGGTGACCGGATTGGTGGCAGCGGTTTTTATGGCGGTGCATCCGTGGCACGTCCGGTTCAGCGTGGAGGCACGTGGTTATTCCCTGATGCTGCTCTTTTTTATCCTGACTTTGTGGGCACTGATGAAGGCATTGCGGGATGGCCGGAAGCGCGACTGGCTGGTTTTCGGACTGATGCAGTTCCTGATGATGTATTCATGGAAAGGCGGCGTCTATGCCCTGATCTTTGCCAATGGGGTGGTGGCGGCCCGGCTGTTCTGGGAACCTATGCCTGACAAGTCCCTGCGCCGCGTGGCGGTGTTGCGCTGGATGGCGGCAGGACTGCTGGGGGCGATGATGTTCATTCCCCTGGCGATGCCGGGTCAGCTCCAGATGCGGAAATCGATTGAGGAAATCCGCCGTCGGGCCAAACCGATGGAGGACCATTGGCGGCATGACATTAATTCCGAAATTCTGACCGGCATTCCCTGGCACGAGCAGGAACGAGCCAATCCGCGCGAGGTTTCGATGGAACGGCTGATGAGGAAGTCGCCATGGACCAAGGCCGCGCTGGCCGCGCTGATACTTGTTTTGCTGTGGGGAGCGGTGCGGCTGTGGCGTCAGGACCGTTTCCTGGCGTGGATCTGCGGGGCGGTGCTGCTCAGCGGAGTGGTGGCGGCGCTCCATTTTAAATATGGACTGCGGGTGGAACTCCTCACCTGGTATCTGCTCTACAATCTCCCGGTGCTGGCCGTGTTGTTTGCCACGGCGGTCACTCCCCCTCCAGGAGCCGTAGCCGGCTGGCAGCCCGGGCGGAAGGCAGGAACGCGGGCCATAGGCTGGGGCGTGGCCGGGGCCACCGCGCTGGGGGGATTTGCCGCCCTCGGGGCTCCCATGGTCAAAGACTTCCAACGCTATCCGCGCGAGAACCTCAAACGGGCCTGGAAAATGACCCGCGGAGCGCATGAACCCCGCGGCTTCAATGAACCCTCCAACATCTACACCGGCTGGCTGTGGCGGCACACCTTCGCCTACGAACCCCGCGGCGATATGTATGTCAGAACCAAGGAAACGCTGGCGGCGAAGATGGAGCTGGCGCGGAAAAATGATGGCGAATTCTACATGATTGTCGGCATCCGCGAACTGAGCGGGATGATCTGCCAGGATGTAATGAAGGCCCTGAAGGACCCCGCACAATTCGACCACCTCGGCACCCTCTGGGGGGTGGAAACGCTGAATACGCTGGAGGTCTACCGGATGCGGAAGGACGCTGCTCAACTCTCCTTTAGAAAATAATCATCAATTTCATCCATCCGGTAAATCAGCGGACCGCTTTCCAGACCAGCCGCGTCTGGGCGTGGTCCATGCCAGGAAGGGCAGCGGGGGCTGGGCGGCGCTTGATGGCCTCCGGGGCCCCGTATGAGTGAAAATTCACCGACCACGGGCTTCCCGGGGCGGTTCCGGAAAAAATTTGTCAGGAAAGGGAAATGGCTTCCGGCACCTTGGTTTTCCTGATCTGGCAGGGCTTGATCCCCACCAGCAAGGAGGCAGGCTGATTCCAGGATCCTATTCTTTATTCCTCGCGTCCGGGGGGACGGCGGCCCGCTTTGACCTGGCTTCGGAGCCGTTTGGTTTTCACCATTTCCCGTTTCAGCCCCTGGGAGCGTTTGCCTTTTTGAGCCCGGGCCCTGGAGACGGCAGCCTGGCGGGCCTGCTGGCCGGTTTTGAGGCGCTGCTCCAGTTTGTCTGCGAGGAGGACCCGGGCCTGATACCGGTTTTGGGAAAGGCTGCGTTGCTCCTGACAAATGACCTCGATCCCGGTCGGCACATGCCGCAGCCGCACCGTGGAGCTGGTTTTGTTGATTTTTTGGCCGCCATGGCCGCGGCCGCGGACAAAGGTCTCCTCCAAATCCTCGCGCGCCACCCGCAGCGACCCGAGCCGCAGGAGGATTTGCCGGATGGAGTCGCGTCCAATCATCCGCTATCCTCATGCCAACAAAGGCAGACCGCAAGCCGCCACTCTTTTTGAAAGAATGTGGCCAGCGGGGAATTTTGTTGTGAATTTCCCCCAAGCCTGTTTAGCTGTCCCGCACCCCTCCCCCACCATGAATCCGCCCCGCTCCCTCCTCCTTGTCATGGCGCCGCTGGTGGGCAGCCTGGCTCTTCTGGTCTTGGATACCGCCACCGCTGCACCTACGGGGAAAACCCCACCACCCCCGGCGGCCCCCGCCGTGGTGGAAGCTCCCGCGCCCAAGCGGTCCATCCTGCAAAAACTCAACCCTTTCCACAAAACGGCCCCGCCACCCGCGCCCGCCACCCCGCCGGTTCCTGCGGGAAATTCCAAAAAATCCACGGTTCCTCCCTCAACTACCGCCGCCCCTGTGATCCAGCCCGCCGCCCCGGCAAAACCGCTGGGGAGCGTGTCCCCGAATCCACCCGCCGCCCTGGAGCCGGATGATCCCAAAAAGGGTGGGTTCTTTTCCCGGCTGAAGGCAAAATTCGACCATGCCCCGGAGGTGGCCGCGGTCGCGGAGAAACCGGAGCGCCCCGCCGATTGGAAGGACCGCTGGGTGGTCACGGAGGACAGCACCGCATTTTTTGAATACGGCCCCAGTCAGGCCAGCGGTCCAGACCTGCGATTATCCCGCGGGCAGGTAGTCAAGTTGTCGCACACCACACGGGGCTGGGCCAGGGTGGAACTCGACGGCGGCCGGCAAGGCTATATCGGGAGCGACCAAATGCGCCAGGCGGCCCAGACGGATTTCGCCGATCCCATGTTGCCCGCCACACAACTGGCCGCCATCGGAGCGGGATTGCAGGGCTGGTCCCCGGCACCGCCACCGCCGGATCTTCCGGATCTCCCCATGGCGCCAGGGATGGAGGACGCCTTGCTCCTGCTGCCACCGCTGGAGTTCGAAGGCACAGAATTAAAGAAGTCGTCCCTCAAGCTCAAACCCCTTCCCGCCGAAGCACTCACCCTGCAGCCGGGAGACTCCCTGCCCCCGGCCTCCTTGGAGCCCCCGGTATTGGAAAGCGGCAAGGAAAACCCGCCAGCCCTGCCTTCCAGTCCCGCTCCCACTGAACCGGTTCCTCCAACTCCTCCAACTCCTCCAGCGCCCACGCCAGCCCCGGCGCCCAGCCCGCCCCAACCCGCCCTCCCGTCCTGATCATGAGGTTGCTGCCGCGGAAGCGCTTTTTGTTGGTTCTCGCCGGATGCCTGGGCTCCCTGCTTCCCGTGCCTGCGCAATCCCAACGCGTGCCAGACTCCGTCTTGCAGCTGGTGGTCGGGGTGGCCGATGGTTGGAATTCCCCGCATGCCAGGCTGATGCCATTTTCCCGCGCCGGCGCCGGCGGGCCATGGCAACCTGCGTGGCCCAAGGCAAAACAGGTCAACCTCGGCAAAGCCGGTCTCGCATGGGGGAACGGCGTGCTTCCGGTGCCCCATGGCCAGCCCGGGGTTCCCTCCAAACGCGAACGGGACCTGCGGGCTCCGGCAGGTTTGTTCCGGATTGGCACGCTCTATGGCTATACGCCGGAGTCGGTGCCCGGCCTGCGGCTGCCCACCTACCGGGTCAGCGCCCGGGATTGCTGGATCGACGATCCTGCCTTCCCGTCCTACAACCGTCACGTGGTAGTGGACCCGGCCAATCCTCCGCCGTGGTATGCCAAACAACGCATGCGGCTGGGTGATTTTGCCTACGAGTTTTTGTTGGAAATCCGGCACAATTCCGATCCGCCCCTCGCCGGCCAAGGCAGCGCTATCTTCTTCCACATCCGTCGGGGTCCGGAAAAACCGAGCCACGGCTGCACCACCATGGCGCGGCCGGACCTGGTGAAGCTGATCCAGTGGCTGGATGCCCGGGCCCACCCCCATTATGTGCTGCTGCCGCGCGCGCCCTATCAGGAATGGCAGGGCCGCTGGGGATTGCCGGCCATGCCCTGAATCCGGGGCTTATGATCGAAGTCACCCGTCTCCGGTGGCCCTCAGTCCGGCCGGTGCTGCCCCCGGTAGGTCAGGAGGAAAAAGCCCGCCAAGGCCAGCGTGCCCAGCGCCAGGGGCATCCAAAAACGAGTCCAGTCCACCACCCCTTGGGAACTGGTGCAGGCGGTGTGCCACCAACCGATCAGGAGATAGCCGCTGAGGTTGCCCACCCCGCTGTTGAGCAGGGAGAGCAGCGCCTGACTCTGGGCGCGCAACCGGTGGTCGACCCGTTGTTCCAGGTAGATTTGACTGGTGGGGTAAAACAGCACAAAAACCGGGCCGTGCAGCGCGATGCTGAGGATCAGCCACCCTTGGATATTGGTGGCCATCAGGCCCAGCCGCAGCACCCCCGCCAGCAGACCGGCCAGCAGCACCCACTTCAAACGGAACCGCGTTAAAAGCGCCGCCAGGGCCAGCATGGCAAATCCCTCCAGCACCTGGGCCAGACCCATCGTGGCCGACGGCGAGGGATTGCCCAAATCCGCGAGGTGCGCCGACGAATACCGGTAAAAAGTGGAGAGGATCGCGCTGAAAATGGCCGAAGTCAGGAAGATGATCCGGTGGTCCGGATGCCGCAACAGCTGCAGGGCTTCCCAGCCGAAAAAGTCCCGCCAGCGCCGGGGTTCCCGGGATTGCGCAGGATAGGTCGGCCGCAACGTCAGGCAGAAGGCGGCCTCCAGCAGAAAAATGCCCCCCGCGCCATACCCGGACAGAGGAGAGCGGTCGGCGTGCAGCCCATAGCTGATGGCCACCGACGCCAGCATCCAGCCCCAGGTCGCCCACGCCCGCAGCGGACCGAACTCCCGCCGCGCATCGCTCAAACGCGATAGCACAATACTCGTCAGCAGGCCGAATCCAGGGGCATTGGTCAGCGCATAAGCCATCATGCAGCCCAGCACCCATGAGGTGCCCCACCGCTGTTCAATAGCATAAAATGTCAGGAAAAGAAAACCGGCCGAAGCAGCACACAGTGCGGCCAATAACCGCTCCGGAGGCACCCGGCGGTCAGCAAGGGAACCCGCCATCATCGGCGAGATGAAGGCGGCCACCCCTCCGGTACAAAACGCGAGGGTGATCGCCGCATCGCTGATGCCGTAGGCCTTCAGCACGTTGGCCAGGGGCACGGTATAGGCCGCCATGGCCGCCGCATGCAGAAAAAAAAGCACCGCCAAAGCCCGCTTGTCCGAGCCAGTCGGGACGTCCGCGCTGGCTACCGTTTCAGCCATCTTACGGGATCGAGTTGATAAAAGCTCCGCAGCATCTCATAAAATTCCGGATGCTGCTGCATCAGGCGGTCCGGCATTTCGAAGAACAACTCCGTGGCCGCAGCGAAAACTTCTCCCGGATCCCCCGCCGTCAACTTGGCAGCCAGTCTGCCCCCGTTCCGGGTCAACTCATGCCGCAGGAATTCCCCACTCATCACCCGGGCCCACGCGGTATGCTGGCACTGGTCCCACAGCACCGGCCGGCCATCCTGCTTCCCATCCTCGAGATCCAGTTGCCGGGCAAACTCGCGGATCACTTCGTTGCGCTCGTCCCGCAAATCCCGCGCCGATTTTTTGACCTCATCCCAAGCCAGCAGCACGCAGGAGGAAGGCCAGGCATCCACCGGCGGCAGGGCATTTTCCCCCTCGTCCCCGCTCAGACTGGCGGATGGATAGACCATGATCGTCAGCACCTTGGCGAAATTCTGCCCATAATCACGGTTCAGCAGGAGAAAACACGCCTGCCCCGCAATGGTGACCTTCATCTCCGGAGTTACCTCTTCCAGTCCCCCGCAATGCTTCCAACGCTTCCCGTCCACAAATTGCGTTATCCGGTCCTGCAACCGGACCCGCAGATCCATCGGAAGCCGATGGTAAAGAGCCAGATTATCCTCCAAGTATTGCAGCCACTCCACCGGGAAGGCAAAATGCCGCACCCGGCCTGTCCCACTCCGCCGGCCCATCCGCTGCCTCAACCATGCCCCCGCCATTACCAGCAGGACCAATCCGATGATCACAAAAAGCACTTGGGTCGACATCATATGGCAAAGGGCAGGAAAAGAGACCGGACGGGGAAAGCCCGCAACATGAACGCCCCGTCCGCCCGTGGCAAGCCCTCTCCGGAATCATCCGTTTTTCCCCGGCGGAACAAGATTTGCCTCCAAAACCCGCCCCGGCGGAAGCTGGATTTCCCCGCCCCACCCCTCGGCCTCCCTGCCAAACCTGATCTCAGGAAAGCGTATGGCTGATGGTATCCGTCAAACGCAGCCCCGTTGAACCGTGCTTGACCGGTGCGGTGTTTTTCAGGAGGCCGGGGTTGGCGCGGCTGATTTCCGGTCCGCCGCCCAGCCCTCGGGAGTCAGGCGGTGGAGGGATTTGGTGGTTTGGGCAGGGTGCGCCAGACGGGTGAACAGGTCGGCGGGCCAGGCCTGGGCGTCGATCCCGGCACGGTCGCAGATGCCGATGAAGGTGTCGAAGGCGGCGGCTTGAACGATCCCCTGCGGAATACTTTAGAAGCTGCCCCAGCACATGGATATGATGGAGTCGTGGCGGGGCGGATGGAGACGAAGTTATTTTTGTTGGCATCGTAACCCCGATTCAAACCAGGTTCCCCGCTCCGCCTCCCCATTTCATCACCTCTGGCCCCATCCTTGTTAACTATCCCGTGTGATTCAACGGTGAGTCGGGTTGGTGCGCTGAAGAATTAATGATCCGACGACGATTTAATCAGGAATTTTGCAGCAAGTTTCTTCAATTGGCGGGTTCGCAAACCCCGACGCGAGATCTCTAACACATGGAATGGTGCTGGTTCGAGTTCCCCGCGTATCGTGCATTCAGATATTTTTCCGCGGCATCAGTTTGACCAGTATATGTAAGTGTCCTGAGGCGCGACAGGTTTCCCCAGCGGCTTGTCGATCCAAACCGGCGCCTCGATTAACGCGGGCCACAGCGGCTTGGCCTGCTCGGCGTTGATGTCCTCAAGAACCTTTTTCAGTTCGGCCAGTTTGGCGGGGTTCGATCCTGCCAGATTATGTTGCTCAGTCGGATCCTCGGCGAGGTTGAAAAGCCATTCCTCCCGCGGCGTTTGTGCAACCTGCAGTTTCCAGTCGCCCGCGCGCACGGCCCAGTAGGGTCCGCTCCGCCAGAACAGGTTCTCGTGAGGTCTGCCCGTCTCCCTGCCCGTCAAGTAAGGGATAAGGTCACGCCCGTCGATTACCCGGTCGGTCGGCACTTTAGCACCCGCCGCAGCTGCGGCGGTGGCATAAATGTCCAGAAGCGTCACTGGCGACTTGTAGGTGCCGCCCTTGGGAAGGGCGGAGGGCCAGCGCATGAAAAGCGGAACCCGCACGCCTCCCTCAAAGAACGACGCCTTCCAGCCCCGCAGCGGTTTGTTGATGTCGTCGAAGCCGAGGTAGCCCGCGCCTCCATTGTCGCTGGCGAAGATGACGAGGGTATTGTCATCGAGTCCTTCATCCTTGAGGGATTGGAGCACACGGCCGATGTTGCGGTCCAGCGAGCGGATCATAGCGGCGTAAATGCGGAGGGCGTGATCCTTGATCTGGGGCAGGGCGTCGTAGTCGGACTTCGTCGCCTGCAGCGGGGTGTGCGGGGCGTTATAGGCCAGATACATGAAGAACGGCCGATTGCGGTTGGCTTTGATTGCCGTCACGGCATGGTCCGTCAGGTAGTCCGTCAAGTATTGAGCCGGGTCAAATACCGGGCCATCGTTGAACTGCACGCCGTAAGGGGCGGCTGCCCAGATAAAGCTGTCTACCGGATCGAATGATTGCTGGGAACCCACGATGTCCGGGGCATCGGGCCGTCCATACATCGACCCCCCAGCCAGAAACCCGAGGCTTTCATCAAACCCGCGGGAGTGAGGGCTGAATTTCTGATCCTCGCCGAGGTGCCACTTGCCCAGATGAATCGTATGATATCCCACGCCAGAGAGGAGGTTTGGGAGCGTGACCTCGCTTGTGGGCAGACCCTCGGACGTGTAGGCGGGAACGTCTTTTTCGCGTTCGCTATGGTAGATCGGCGCATGCAGCGGGTTGCCCCGGTGATGGCCAACGATTCTGGCGAAACTGACCGGCACACTCGTAAACTCAAATCCAAATCGGGTCCCATAGCGGCCGGTGAGGAGCGCCGCCCGGGAGGGCGAGCAGGTGGCGCACCCGGCATACGCCGCCACACAATTTACCCCCTCAGTCGCGATCGAGTTGATATTCGGTGTCGGCACCACCCCGCCAGCGACGCCGCCTCCATTGATCGTCAGGTCATTGTAGCCCAGGTCATCCGCCAGGATCACGATGACATTGGGCCGGCGCTTGCCGCTCTCGGTCGGCGATGCGTTCGCCGGCCCCTGTTCCCATGCGACCTTTTGATTGGGCAGAGGTTTTGTTCGATTCAGTCGTGCCAGCAGCACGCCCATTCCCTCCTGGCCTCCGATCAACACATAAGCCGCTCCAAGCGACACGGCGACGAGCGCGGTGCCGACTGCCAGTTTCATTCCGATTCGTTTCATGGTGTCGTCAATCCGTTTGTTGTTGTGAAAAACCGCATCAGCAGAAAGGCCGCCAGCAACAGCACCGGCACCACAATCTGCAGATCCAGCATGAAGAGCGGACGGGTCGGCACGGCGACCGTCTTCTCCAACGATGCCCACTTGTGCAGCACGCCTTTGAAAAAGGCGGGACTGGCGACCATCGCCAGCATATCACGCCGGCTGCGATAGCGAACAACAGCCACGTCTTCAAAAAAATCCGCACTATCGCCGGCACTCAGGAAGTTTGACAGTTTCCGAGAGACCAGCACGGGGTAACAACCACGCTTCAGGAGCTCGCGGAGCACCATTCTCCCGTAGAGTCTTCCTGCCTCCCGGCCGCTGATCGACTCTACCCGCGTGCCTCCCGGTTGGGAGGCATCGCGATAGACTGCCCGCTCCCGGTATTGCATCAGATTAACCATGTAAAAAGGTTTGCCGTCGTCCTGGTCCATGAACGACTTGAAAGCGCTCGCTTCCTCCGGAGGCATCTCGGCATATCTGCCGTCCAGCAAGGCCCCGGCTTCTCCAGGCTTTAGACGCCGGGAGAGCCAAGGCTGATGCCATAGCAAGAACAACAGATAGAAAATGAAAAGTATCAGAAGATGCTTCATGGGTGCGTCCTGCAGGTGGCGCAACGGGAATGAGAGTGGGAGTGGGAGTTTAGATCGATCTGAGTGCAGCGATCCTTATAATTGACCCCTGACGACCATTAAAACTGAACCCTGATCGGGTGGTTTTCCGGGGTGATTTGTTGTGCTGATTGACGCCGGCCGGGGCTGCGTGTGCCGCTGCGGGTAATGGTCAAAAGAACCCAACTCACCAGGCTCGTTTTCGAGCGCAACCAAGGAAGAGCCATCATCGGCGCAAAGACCTCCCGGAACGCGCCGCAAAAGCTGCGCGGTCCGGTGATCACTTGCGATGGGGTGGTGCAGTTTGAGGCGCCTACGGCGTCGGAGCCAGCGATCCACCTTGCTGGTGCACTTTGGCGGAGCAGCGTTGGCGGAGCGCTGCTCCGAGCGGCGGTTCACGCCCAGGGTGCGGGCGATACGGCGGATAGACCAGTTCATGACAATCAGGGCTTGAATGGCTTATTGTTGGGACAATTCGGGGATGTTGGACATGCCCCCCAGCCAAGCACACGGGCCGTGCCATCTCAGGAGCGGTTTTTCCTCCGGAAGTGGTGTATTTTGAGTGATCGCGGACATCTGGCTAACCCTGCCCAAACCACCAAATCCCTCCACCGCCTGACTCCCCAAGGCTGGGCGGCGGACCGGAAATCAGCCGCGCTTACCCCGTCCTCCTGAAAAACACCACAGCAGCCAAGCACGGTTCAACAGGGCTGCGTTTGACGGATACGCGGCAGTCTCTCAGAAGTTCAATTTCCCAATTTATTTACGAAGGAAATCAGTTGCCGTCCAATCATTTCCGGGCATTCTTGGAATGGCTGTTGCCCGTCTTTTTCTTTTTAACGTTTCCAAAGCCGGAGTGTTTCATTTCGTTTCCCGAATCCATGACCGGAAGTATCTCTTGGATGATGAGGCCACTACCTTCATTAATACCCAAGCCCTGAGGGCCCCCGCTGGCAGATCAATTCACGATTGCACGGGAGGAGGATCGAAACGTGGAAGTGCTGGTATTCTCCCCTATGTCTGCCACCCATCGCCCCTGTCCCCTGTGTCATACGGACAACGCCAGCGCCCCCCCTTCCCCCTTCAGCTGCGATCCGTGGACGCTCAAGGCCTGCTCCTGTGGTATGCTTTACCTTGAAAATGCGCCCTCTTACGAAGCCCTGCAGGACACCTTCGCCTGGGAAAAGACCGCCGCTGCCGAGACCGTGCGCCGGGAGGCCGCGGAACCCCTCGTCCAGACGGTTTCCAAGGCTGTCGTTCAAGTACGGAGGAAAGTGTCACGCGGCGACAAACTAACTTCCATGATCGAGACCCTTTTCCCCGACGGGCCGGTGGTGGATATCGGCTGCGCCAAAGGCGGTGTCCTCCGCCGCATCAGCGCGACGGAAGTGATCGGCATCGAAATCTCCCAGGATCTCGCCAAGCGCGCCAAGGCAAATCTCAAGCATAAAAACTGCCGGATCATCCATGCCGATGCTCTGAGGGGCATGAAGCAGTTGCCCCCCGCCAGCATAGCCGGCATCGTGATGAGTGCCTTCCTCGAACATGAAGTGCAGCCCGCCACATTACTAACAGAAGTCAACCGGGCCCTCATCCCCGGGGGGCGCGCCATCATCAAAGTTCCTAATTTTGCCTGCTGGAATCGAAAAGTGCGGGGAAGACGCTGGTGCGGGTTCCGCTTTCCGGATCATGTGAATTATTTTACGCCGGATACCCTGCGTCGTCTTTGCGGACTTAGTGGTCTCGTAATAGTGCGCTTCGGATGGCTCGACCGCCTCCCGACCAACGATAACATGTGGATGGTCGTCGAACCGGCCGGAAGGACAGCTCCCTCGGCATCGCCGCGGACCTGAAAATATAATTTCCCAACTCAATCACGAAGGAACCCAGGCGCCGTCAAATCATTTCCGGGCTATTCTTATAAATGCCTGCTCCCCGTACTTTTATTTTTGATGGTTTCCAGGCTGGGATATTCCATGTCGTTTCACGCATCTACGACCGGAAATTTCTCCTGAATGATGACTGAAGGTGGTGCGCGCTTATGAGGATCTGCTGGGGGTGGAGGTGCTCACCCGCTGCGTCATGGGCAATCACTTTCACCCGCTGGTACAACCCCAAAACCGGCCGCAAGGGCGGGCTGTGGGAAAGCCGGTTCAGTTCCACCATCGTGGAGGAAGAGGAACGCGCCCTGCGGACCATGGCTGCCTACATTGATTTGAATCCGGTCCGGGCGGGCATGGTTTCCGATCCTGCCGGTTACCGCTGGAGCGGGTATGCGGAGGCGATGGCGGGCAAAATCCGGGCCCGCCGCGGCTTGGTGCGGATCATCGGGCAGATGGCCTGGCCACAGGAAACGGCCGCAGGCGCAGAGCCTTGGGGCGGGTCTGCTTTTACGGCTGCGGTGGAACGCCGGGCACTGGTCTTTTACCGGGCGATTCTGGGCGGACAGGGAACCGCGCGGACCCGTGAGGATGGCACGGTAGTGCGCCGAGGGGTCACTGAAAAAACGAGGGAACGCCTGACGACGCCCAATGAGCGGCGGCTGGCGGCGGAAGTCCTGACCTGCCGGGTGCAGCACTTCACCAAAGGCGTGATCCTGGGGAGCCGGGCTTTTATGGATGGCTGGTTTGCCGAACACCGGTCGATCGTGACCGGCCGTAGCCGGACAGAACGGAGACGCGGCTCAAAAACCGCCCGGCAGACCGGCTCTGTGGGGACTGTATGCCTTGCGCGACCCCAAGGATTGAGGTGCTAGTTTCTTCTCAAAAGGCAAATGAGAAATCATGCGGCGAAGGCCAAGGTTTGGTCGTGAACTTTGCTTCCTTGGAATCTTGGGCTTGTTCGCCCCACGTTCCACCAAAGTGAATGTTTTGGAGTTCCTGTTTGAACTCCGTTCCTCCGTAACCCACGATATGCCGGAAGGTTTACCCTGCGGCAGCCGGTGAAATCGACCCGGGGAAGCTAGCAGATTTCCAGCACCTTGTCCACCACCTGCTGCGGGTAGGGAAGCTGAATTTTCTCAAGTGGCATGGAGTAGATGGCCGGGGCGTCGATGGCGCTGATGCGCAGGACGGGGGCATCGAGGTCGTCGAAGCACTTTTCCTGGATCATGCTGGCGATTTGGGCGCCGACTCCGCAGAAGGGTTTGTTTTCCTCCACGTAGATCGCTTTGCTAGTCTTGCGCACGCTGTTGAGGATGGTTTCCTCATCAAGCGGGCGGATGGAACGGAGGTCGACTACTTCGCAGTCGATTCCGTGCTCGGCAGCAAGGATTTCGGCGGCCTTGAGACAGGTGATGACAGCGCGGCCGTGGGCGATCAGGGAGATGTCACTCCCCTCGCGTTTGATGTCGGCGACGCCGAGCGGGATGACGTATTCCTCTTCGGGGACTTCCCAGAGTTCACCATAGAGCACGGTGTTCTCCATGACATAGACGGGATCATTGTCGCGGATGGCGGCTTTCATGAGGCCCTTGGCGTCGTAGGCGGTGGCAGGGCAGACGACCTTGAGACCGGGGGTATTGGCGATGAAATTCTCCGGGGTGTGGCTATGGGTAGCACCGACGTTGGTACCGCCGTTGGCCGGGCCGCGGATGACGATGGGGCAGTTGATCTTGCCACCGCTCATGTAGCGCACGCTGGCGGCGTTGTTGATCATTTGGTCCCAGGCGACATAGGCGAAACTCCAGAACATGAGTTCCATGACGGGCCGCACTCCCAGCATGGACGCGCCGATGCCCATGCCGATGAAACCGGCTTCGGAAATCGGGGTATCCACCACACGCTTGTCGCCCCACTTTTTCC
The DNA here is from genome assembly GCA_903936775.1 of uncultured bacterium. GTDB lineage: Bacteria > Verrucomicrobiota > Verrucomicrobiia > Verrucomicrobiales > V1-33 > CAIZWU01. The sequence continues at coordinate 21,523 of CAIZWU010000324.1, forward strand.
ACAAGCCCTGGGTGACTTTGTAGGCCCCATTATATTGAGCGACTTCTTCGCCCATCAGGACAACGTTTTCATCGCGGGCCAGTTCTTCATCGAGGGCTTGATTGATGGCGTCGCGGTAGGAGATCAGAGGCATGTGAAGAAGGGGGCAGAGGTCGGAATTCCAAGGTCAGCGGCGGAGATAAAATGCCGGGCAGACGGGGAAGGAGGGGGACTATCGCTGAAAACCGGGATCTGAAAACTGAAAACTTTTCTTCCTTTTACGCCAGTCCGCGGTCCGCTACTTCGTCCTCATCAAGGCCGAGGTAATGGCCGAGTTCATGCAGAAAGGTGGTTTCCACCTCCTCGGCGAAGCAGGTACGGTCTGCTTCGCACCATGCCCAGAGGTTGTCGAGGAAGAGTAAGATCTGCGGAGCATCCCCGGGACCGGAGGGAGGGCCTTCCACCCGGCTCATCCCGCAAAAAAGCCCCATCAATTCCTCATCCACCGGCTCATCCTGCTCCACGGCCCACGCTTCCATCGTCAACAAGATGGCGGGGCATTCGGCAGCGGCGGCCTGCACCGGAGCGGGCAGCGCTGCCCGGATTTCCTCCACGGTGCGGGCGGCGAGGGCAGTCAGTTCAGCGAGGCGGGCGGGGGGCATGGCGGGGGAAGAATGAATGGTGGATCCCGGAAGACTTGGCCCCGGAGAGGGAGGAGGTTTTTTTCCCGGTAATGCATGGCGTCTTTTCCCGACCAGTCCCTTGGTCATGGGGAGCCGAATAATCGGCGGGTGTTCCGTAACCCGTCCGCCGTGACCCGGCTCTGGGTCTGGCTGGCGAGACGGTCGAGATAGTTCTGCCAATGCAGCGGCCGCAAGGACAAAACGGCCCCCCCTCCGCGCAATCCTACCGTGGGATCGTGGATTTCCCACCCGAAATCAGAGTGCCTCCGCCCGTAATCCAACCGGTAAATCCACGCCCCGCACTCGTCCTTGCGCCACAGCGCCGGATCATTCCCGGGGATCTCTCCTGCCTGTCGCCAGACACGGTCAATCACCTCGCGGTCGTAACCAGCCGGGGACCAATCAGTGGCGTCGTCCATGGGGCGTGTTTCCAAAAACGGCTCAGGCGTTGCCTGACAGGTAATCCTGCCAGGCTTCGGGCAGCGGGGAAGCCTCCACACTGCTCGCAAGGCGGCCCTCGTTGGCGGGAACGAAGGTCGTGCTGGTGCCATAGACCATCAACACGTCCTGCGAACTGCCGCCCCGCAGGGCATGGGCCACACCCGCCGGAATGATAATGCCGGCATTGTTGGCTCCGGGCAGATCATCGCCATAAATGGTAAACCGCATCACCCGCCGCGGCATCCCCGGACGCTCGTCCACCAGCAGCATCTCCACGATCCCCTGGAGGAAAAACATCGCGTCCCACTGTTCCTTGGCATATGGTCGCAGCGCATGGTTTTGCGGTTCCTCGACAAACAACCGGCGGAACCAGGCCGCAGGTTCCACTCCTTCCGGCAAATAAGGCGGGTGGATATGAAATCCTTTCGCGGTCCCCGCAAACATCCGGGCGGCTGCCCACTGCTGCGGCCACATCCCGATCGCTGCCAGCGGCCCTTCCGTGCCCCGGGCAAATTCTCCGAAAAAACCACGCTGTGGCTGGGCAAACACCCGTCTGGGAAAAAGCACCACTCCTGGAATCCAAGCCTCCTCCAGCCCGGCAGGAATCCCTGTTCCACTGATTTCCCGGGCCTCCACGCCGGTCGTCCCCAGCCGCTCAGCGAGATTGGCCTGCGCGTAGCTGCGGATTTCCAATTGCCGGCGAGCGTCCGGTGAGATGCCTTTCCAAAATTCGTCTGGGTTCATGAGCTGGTCTAAAAGGGTGGATGCTAAAACTGAACCAGAACAAAAGGCTCCGAAAGGCAGGAAGCAACGCCAGCCTCGCTCAAATTTGCCACCCTGGAATCCTCCTCCTTCCCGCCACCGCTTGAACACACACCTTCGAATCCCTCAAGGCCGCTCCGTTTTCCCGGGCGACAAAGGCAGCGCGGACTCGCTGACGGGACCCTTGGGCAGCGCTTCCGGCTTGGGCACCCCATTCTCCGACGATCCCTTTTCCAAGGCTTCATCCCGGAAAATCACCCCCTCCGGCGTGAATTCCTGGATCCGGTCGAAATGAGTATCCGCATCCCGGTCTTCCAAAATTTTCCACAATACTCCCTCCCGATAGACCCGCCGCAGGATCACGGGACCCCTGCCCTGCTCGCGCAGATCGACATAAAAGGGTTCATTATAGGCGTCAAACGTCGTCCGTTCATCCATCACTCCATCCCGGTCAATATCCCGGTCCCGATAAATCAGCTGGCCGCGCTGCCAGATCCAGCGGAAGTCCATTTTACCATCAAAATCCCGGTCCTCCTGCACATTCAACATCTGCCCACCCGGGGTATATTCCCGGATGGAATCATCCACCCCGTCCCAATTTACATCCTCCCGCACGAAGATATTCTCCGGATTATCCTCCGGCACCGGGAGGGTCGGACTACCCCGGATCGCCTGCCGGACCACCCAGTAAATCCCCAGCCCGCTGCAACAGATCGCCGTCAGAATGATCGGCCAACTGCTCTTCTGCCGCCCCCTCGGGCCGATCTTCCGCCGCAGGGGGCTGCGCGCCGGAGGGTCCACCGGTGGACGCATCGTCCCGGCGGTCTCCGAAGGCGGCATCGTCAGCAGCAGCCGGGCCGCGGCAGCCGCATCGGCCACTGCCACCATGAGGGAGCATCCTCCCGCGGCCCGTTGCCCCGACTTCGGGTGCTTGTAGAAATACTCTTCCACCACAGCAAGGATACCATGGTCCTCAAGGACAGACCGCGCGTGCCCGGCGTCCTCCCGTTTTGCATAGGTGCGCAACGTACACCGGGTCAGAGCAGAAGAGGAAGGTTGTTCCATGAGAAAGTGGGCAGCGTGCCCCCTTCTAGAAATCCACGGTCCCCCTCCCACTTCAAGCCTTTCCGCAGAGGAAATAACCTCCCCCGGCCCATCAAAGTGACTGCCGCTTCAGCCAAAGGGCCGCCACCGCATACAGCACTCCGGGAACCAGCACACTAAGCGCGAGCGCCAGCCCCGGACGGTCGGTCCCGCTCGCCCCGATCGCAGCAAACGTCAGCCCCATCGGCAGACAGCCACAGGCCAGCGCGGTAAAAAAGCGGCGGCGCGGCATCCCGGTGAGCCCCGCCATGCAGGCCGTCATTTCAGGCAGCAGGGGCATCCAGCGGGAAAGCGCCACCAGCCAACCGCCCATCCTGCCACCAAAAATCCGCGCCGCGCGTTCCCGGTCTTCCAGGCCCAATAACCGGTCAGCCGCCCTCAGTCCACAGCGGCGGCACAACTCATAGGCCAAAGTCCCGGAGAGAAAAGACCCGGCCGCTCCTATCAACCCGCCAGCCAGGCTCCCATAGCCATAACCAAGAGCACTGATCACACTGGTGGCGGGCACCGGCAGCAGCAGATCAGCCATCAATAAGCCCAAAGCCGCCAGCCAGCCCCACGCCCTGCCATATTCCATCAGCCATAGGCGGGCTCCCGCTTCCCCAAACCGGGCCATAAACCCGTCTCCCAGCAGGAAGAATGGAATCAATATCAAGGCCGCCAGTCCCAGCAGAAGAATTAACAATCTCACCTGCTGATGCAACCACCGCCTGCCGTGCAGGTCAAACGTAACCGTCTCAGCAACCCATCACGCCGGATTTCCTGCGGGTGCGGCCGGGGCTTGTGCGGCGGCCGGGGTGCGGACGGCGAGCCATCTCCCTGGGGTCAGGGTGGCGGCGAGGGCGGCGACTTGATCGGGGTGGGCGGCGGCGAGACGCGGCAGGACGTCGCTCAGGTAGCTGCGCACGTTTATCCCCATGCGCTTGCAACTCTCCACCACGCTGATGATGGCGGCGACCGATGGGGCGGCACCGGGGGCCCCGATGTGCAGCCAGTTCTTTCTTCCCAGCGCGATGGGGCGGATGCTTTGTTCGCATCGGTTATTGTCAATTTCCGTGACCCCGTTTTCCAGGCTGCGCCGCAACTGCGCCCGCAGGTTGAGCGCGTAACGTCAGGCTTTGGCCAGCGCGCCGCCGGGCAGGAGGTTTTCGTCCAGGGCGGCAGTGTTGAGTTCGCTCATGAGTTGGTCGAAGAGCGGCAGGCTGCGTTCCGTGCGGACTTGCTGGCGGGTGGTTTCGTCGGCCCGGCTTTCC
>CAIZWU010000325.1 GCA_903936775.1 uncultured bacterium
CCCGCCCGACGTCCGGTTCGCCTTGTCGTAGGAGGCTTTGAAGACAAATTTAACCCCGATTTCGTCCGTGATTTTCTGAATCGCCCGCGCCATTTCCCACACGAACGGCTCCGATTCCATCACACAGGGACCGAGGATAAAAAGCGGCTGAACGCCATCCATGGACAGCGGACCCACCGGGATCACCGGCAGCGAAACTTGCGGGGGAATCGTCATAAATTACTTCAATTACCTAAAACACCGGCCGCCGCCACGCAACGGCTTCTGTGGAGGGACAGTGGACCGCAAAAGTCTCCCCGGGCGGGGTGGGGGGCCCCGAGATAAAGCCAGCAGCCGGGCTATTGATGTGTAAAAATACACCATAAAACTCGACACGTCAGTCGAAGTGTGTATTTCTACACAGAAATATGAGTCAGAAAAAACCCAACCTCGAAACCCTGACGCGGCGTGAGCGGCAGATCATGGACATTCTTTATGCGTCCGGCCAAGCCACCGCCAAGGAGATCGAAGAAAAAATCCCGGACGCGCCCAGTGGAGCCACCGTTCGCACGATTCTGAAAGTACTGCTCAAAAAAGGCCACATCCACCATCGGCAGGAGGGACGGGCCTTCGTATACGAACCCAAAGCCACGCCAGCCAAAGCCGCCCAGAGCGCGGTGAAACGACTCCTCGAGGTGTTTTTCCAAGGCTCGCTGGAACGCGCCGTTTCAGGGCTGCTGGATGCCCGGCAGCCTTCCTCGGAGGAGGAACTGGCCCGACTCGAAACCCTGATCCGGCAGGCCCGCGAAAAATCATCCCAGCCATGAATCCGTCTTCCGCCGCGATGCTCCTCACCGCCCTGCTGCAGTCCAGCCTGCTGGTGGCGGGGGCTTGGATCCTGATCAGCCTACTGCGGAAAACCTCCGCCGCCCGGATCTCCACGGCCTGCCGTTTCACTATGGCCGCCGCCCTGGCGCTGGTTGCCGTGACCATCGGCAGCACCGCAATTTCCCTGATCCAGAATTCCAAGCCTATCAGCTTCCCGGCCACCTTGCCTCAAGGGGCCGGATCGATCATGGAAAGCGCTCTGCTAAATTCTTCGGAAAGTCCCTCTGAGGAAAAGCCGTCATCCTCCCCCGCAGGCAGAGCTACAGCAAATCCATCATCTACTGGTCCGCTTAAGCTCTCCACAGTCCACGCGCGGTGGTTGGGCGCCGTCTGGCTGACGGGAGCCACCCTCGTCCTGACAGCTTGGCTCCGCAGCCTGGCGGCCCGCCTGACTCTGCTGCGCCGTTCGGAAAATGCCGCCGGCCAGCCGTGGCTGGAAATCGCCACCGAAGTCAAAGGCTGGCCTCTTGTGCATCAGGTGCGCCTGATTCCCCAGGGAATCACCCCCTGCGTCTGGGGCGTCCGCAAGACTGTGCTGGCCTTGCCCGCCTCGGCGGAATCCTGGCCCACCGCCAAGCTGAAACTGGTGCTCGCCCACGAATGCGCCCATCTGCTGCGCCGCGATCCCCTCTGGCAGATCCTGAGCCGCTTTTTCCTCGCTCTGTTATGGTTCCATCCCCTTGCTTGGAGCATCGCCCGCCGCAGCCGGGCCGCCGATGAACAGGCGGCCGACGACACCGTGCTGCGGGCGGAAGGTGACGGCCCTGCCTACGCCGATCTCCTCGTGGAATGCGCCCGACAGTTTTCCCTCCGCCCTGCCCTGCAAACCACGGCCTCCGCCATGGCCAGCCCCAGCTCCCTGACCCGCCGCGTGGAAGCCGTTCTGGATCCCGCCGCCGACCGCCGGACTGCCGGTGCCGGTCACCTGGCCGGATGGGCGGTTATCCTTTCCCTGATGACTGCCGCCGTTTGCCTCGCCAGCCCGCAAATCGAAGCCGTCCCCACCGCTCCTGGAAAACTGGAGGCCGCTCCCGATCCCCTGGCTCCCGCCCCGGTTCCAGACTCCCAGGCGCCCTCCACACTTTTTGAACCCCCGATCGGTCCGTCGACCCTGCCCGCCCCCGGGCCATCCCATGAGACCCCGCCCGCCGGAGCACCTGAGGAAACCGAGCCCACCGCTCCGGAAACCAAGCCTGCCTCCCCCACGGAAACAGGACCCGAAACAACACCCGCTACTCCATCCTTCAACTGGCAGCCGGTCAGCCGGAATGGCCTCGACTACCTCCCGGCCTCACAGATCAAGGCATTTTACCAATTTCCCCGGTTCATCAACGAAGAGTCAGGGAACTTCCAGCTCCGGTCCAACACCATGATCATCAAAGGCGCTGCCGGTTCCAACGAAATGTCCATCAACAACGTGAAGTTTTTCCTCAAACATCCAGCGTTGCCGTCCGATGGGGGTCCCCTGATTTCGCGTTACGATCTCTCCCTGATCCTGGATCCTATCATCCGGCCCACTTATATCAAAGGATTCCAGCAGGTGACCACCGTCGTGATAGACCCCGGCCATGGCGGCCATGATGCGGGCGCCATTGGCCCGCAGGGGAAGGAATCCGCCTACACGCTGGATACCGCGCAGCGTCTCCGGGAGCAGCTGGTCAATGCCGGCTTCAAAGTTCTTCTGACCCGGGAGGACGATCGCTTTCTCCCGCTCGAGGAACGGGCCGACTTTGCCGCCGCCCAGCCTGAAGCCATCCTGATCAGCCTGCATTTTCATAGTGGCCCCACCTCCCAGCAGGGCATCCAAACCTTTTTCCCCAAGGAGAGTCCCGACTCTTCCGGGCAGGCCGAAAATCCTGCCACGTCCGGCCACTTCCGCGCCTGTGTCGCTCTCGCTGCTGCCGTCCACGCCAATTGCCTCTACAAACTCCGCAGCACCGACGGCGGCATCCGTGCCGCCAAATTCAGCATGATCTCCGGGCAAACCAACACCCCCGCCATCGTCATTGATGGCGGCTACCTCAGCCACCCCGAAGAAGCCGGAAGGATCGGGACGGAAGCTTACCGCCAAACCCTCGCCGAAGCCATCGCCAAGGGCGTGCAAAACTACCGCCGCGCCCGCAGCAAGCGCACCTCCCTGGCCCGCTGATTCCCGCCTTGCCAGGCCCTGGGCCGGGAGCGTGGCAATCCACCAATGCCGAGCTTGGAAGCGCGCGCTCGTTATCCTCCAGAAAATTTATCCGTGCCATCCGTCAAATCCGTGCCATTTGACAGCACCCTGCAAAAAAGCCCTGGCTGTCCATCTCCGGCTGCGCCTACGGTTGTGGCCCTCCCACTTTTCCTCCTCTTTTCCCTTTACCACCGCAGCTTTACAGCGCCCGCACCCGCACAGCAGCCATGACTCCCGTTTCCGATCAACTCGCCCTGCTCAAGCGCGGCACCGTCCAGATTCATAGCGAAAAAGAACTCGCTGAAAAACTCGCGCTGGGCCGCCCGCTCCGCGTCAAACTGGGAGCCGACCCCACCGCGCCGGACCTCCACCTCGGGCATAGCGTCGCTTTGGAAAAGCTCCGCCAATTCCAGGAATTCGGCCACACTGCCGTCCTCATCATCGGGGATTTCACGGCCATGATCGGCGACCCTTCCGGCCGCTCCACCACCCGCCCGCCGCTGACGCACGAACAGATCATCGCCAACGCCACCACCTACACCGAACAGGTTTTCAAAATCCTCGACCGCGACCGCACCGAGATTGTCTATAACGGTGAGTGGTTCAAAACCATGACCTTCACCGAAGTGGTGAAGCTCAACAGCCGCGTCACCCTCCAACAGATGCTGCAACGCGAGGACTTCAAAAACCGCATCGAAGCCGGCAGCGAAGTCCGCCTGCATGAACTGCAATACCCGATCATGCAGGGCTGGGACAGTGTGATGGTCCGCGCCGATGTCGAACTCGGCGGCACCGACCAGCTCTTCAATCTCCTCGTCGGCCGGGACCTGCAGAAAGAGGAAGGCCAGCCCCCCCAGGTCGCCATCACGGTGCCCCTGCTCGAGGGGTTGGATGGCGTCAAAAAAATGTCCAAGAGCTACGGCAACTACATTGGCCTCAGCGAGCCCGCGTCCGAAATCTTCGGCAAGGCCATGAGCATTTCCGATGTCCTGATGGCCCGCTACTATCTGCTCCTCTTCGGCGAGGTCCTCCCCGCCGAAGCCCATCCCATGGAGGCCAAAAAAGCGTTGGCCGCCCGCCTCGTGGCCCGTTACCACAGCCAGACCGAAGCGGACGCCGCCCGCGCCGACTGGGACACCCGATTTTCGAAAAAGGACCTCAGTGCCGCCGATCTCCCCACATTCATCCCTGGTTCTGACAAACGGATCCTCGCCCTCTGTGCCCAGGCCTACCAGGATTGTTTCGGCACCGCCAAATCCAACGCGGATCTCCGCCGGCTTGTCGAAGGAAAATCAATCCGCCTCAACGAAACCGTCATGGCAGACCCGAAAGCAGAGCTGAGCCTGGCCACCGGAGATGTCTTACGGTTGGACAAAAAGCACGCGGTGCGGGTTGGCTGACTTCTGATCCCAAGGGGAAAGGCGACATGAGCCGAGCCTGCTCCCGTTTGGCATCCACGCCGGCCACGCTTCCTGGAAATGCCCGGGAGAAATGAAGCGGTGCCGGTTTTCAAAGTACCTCAACCCAAACCCCGGCACCGCCTCTGATTCCTCAAACATAAACCAGAACTCAGAATGGCTTATGTTGTTTGATGATAAACTTTCCTTAACGATTGGCAACGGTTTTTCTGGAAATTTTAGAGGGTGCCGATTTGGTGATTTATCCCAGCTTCGCACTGGCGCCTCATCCGGGCGTTCAAGTGGTTCATCGGCCATAGCGCGATAGGGGTCAAGAACCGGCGGGGAGAAACGACCATCCCTGGCGGCGGTTTGTCGATTGCATTTCCGGCCCGGCGGGCCGTCAAAGGGGGAATGAAGGATGAAAGCCCTGCCCTGCCCTTGGCCGCCCTTCGGCTCTGGGACGACCGGGCCCGGGCGGGTTCCGGCGCGTGGAACATGGCCGTCGATGAGGCCCTGCTGACGGGGATGGCGCACTCTCCCGTGCCGGTGCTTCGGATTTACCGATGGGAACGTCCCACCCTGTCTTTTGGTTACTTTCTGCCCCTGGCGGAAGCGCTGGCGGCCTTGTCTCCTGGCGAAACTTTGATCAGGCGCTGGACCGGAGGCGGTCTGGTGCATCATGCGGCAGCCGTCACATGGTCCCTGGTGGTGCCCCACGCGGAATCATTCTGCCGGTTACGCCCGGGACAGTCCTATGCGCAACTGCATCTGGCCCTCGCCCTCGCCCTGGGCGGCATGGGGCTGCAAGAAATCTCCGTCGTTCCCGCCGAGGCTGCTGCGCCGACCGGCGGATTGTGCGCGGAGGCACCCGCTCCGGGTGACCTGTTGCGGCACGGCCGGAAACTCGCGGGAGCCGGTCAGCGGCGCACCCGCCAGGGATTGCTGCATCAGGGGGTGCTCTTTCTAGCCGAACAGGACCTGGTCCCCGACTTCCCAGAACGCCTCGCCCGGGTCCTGGCAGGAGACGTGACCTGCTTTACCCCGGCCCTGGTTCAGGAGATACCGCTGGCCCGCTACGAAAATGCGCTCTGGAATGCCCGCCGCTAATCTGAGTGTGCTCTGGTCAGCAAGGTCCCTGGGGGCATGACAGGCACCCGGTTGGCCACGGTGCACCGCCGAGTTTCCCGGCGGCGGCTTGGGCTGGTCTGCAGGCCGCAGGATCAATTTGAGCCCGGGCTCCGGGGGTGGCTAAACAAACTGCCCGGAGCTTGCCCGGCCATGGATGGACTGGGTTCTCATACCTGGGATGTGTTGGATTGGCTGGAGGAGCAATTCCGGAATGGGCTGATCAGGAGATCAATTCAGCCCCAAGGATCACGTCGGCGGGCAGGGACCCGGGAGCCGGTGTCATCTGAATATATTGCGCATAGCGCATCGGAGCCACAAAAAGCTCACCGCCGATCTCAAAATTCAGTTAATCCACATCCATTACCCTCCGGACGCTGCCCATCAGCGTGGCCGGATCTCTCAAGGACGGGAGAGTTGCCGCCGCCCCTCACCACGGGTTGATCGGTAGTGATGACGGTGGTTCCAGGAGCGGGGAGATTTCCCGGGGGCATACAGATACCGGTGCACGTCAACCGCTGCATGTTGGGTATAGGCGCGTTGTTGTATTTCTTGGAATAATGCTCCTGCTTTTTCACGGGGATACTGAAGACGCCGCCTGGCGTGGCGTGACCCTGTAAACCGGTGCTAACGGTCGAACGCCCGATGAGGATGCCGTTGCGGCAGACATGCATGATCTGCCCTGGGACTCTCACCAATACCCACCTCGCTGGAGCGGCCCGGCCTGCGTGCTGGCCGGCGTGCCTTTGGTGTGGGACGATGGCTTCTGCACCGCCTGCGCAGAGTTGAGCAGGGCGATATGTTTCACCCGGCAGCGCGGCGAGGGCCTCCAGACATGGCCGGCCCACCCGGTCACTGACAAAAGTGCAGACGGCCTGCGCCCCGTGGTCCGTCGCGGCCGTCTCGGCGGAAAGACGCCATTCCATGAGGCGCAATTCAATCCCCCGCCCCGACCACTATACTTTGGTGCAAGACCGGGGATCGACCGGCCGATTTTGTTGGACAAATCACCTGACCCCGCAAAATCTGGCACTGTCCCTCATCCTGGGGAAGCGCCTGCTTTCTCCCATCACCCACCGCTCACAAACCGGAATGAATCCAGCATTGTCAGCCCCCTCTGCCGGCTTCCCCATCCGGCTCTCCAGTCCCTCCGGCCTCAGCGTGGAATGCAATGCCAATGGCTCCATCCGGCGCATGGATTATGGGAAGATCCTGTTAAATCTGTTCCTGGGCAACGAAATGGACGGCGGATTGGCCAATATCCATCTGCGCCGCTCCGGCACCACGGGGGAGACGGTGCCCCTACTGGGACCACACAGCCCGGCTTGGTATCAGACCGATGACCGGGGCTTGTTTGTCGTCGGAAGATGGGGCGATATCATCTTCCGCCTCCGTCTCGTGCTGGCGCAGTCCACCCCCGCCTGGTTCTGGCACGTGGAACTGGAAAACACGGGGGATTCCGGGATCACCTGTGATCTGATCCACACCCAGGACATCGCGCTAGCGCACTACGGCGCGATCCGCCTCAACGAATTTTATGTGAGCCAGTATGTGGATCACACCCCATTGGAGCACCCCCTGCGTGGATGCGCCGTGGCTTCGCGGCAAAATCAATCCATCGGGGGGCGCTGCCCGTGGATGGTGATAGGTTCGTTGGGACGCGGGGTTTCCTATTCGACCGACGCCCTTCAGTTCCATGGCCTCTCGACCCGTTCCGGCGGCACGCCCCCCGGATTGGTCCTGGGTCTTCCCGGGAAACGCCTGCAGCATGAACATTCCATGGTAGCGCTCCAGGACAAGCCCATGGTGCTGGCGGCGGGAGGCAAGGCCCGGAGTGGTTTCATCGGCTGGTTCGAACCCGACCAACCGGCCGCTACGGCACCATCCGATGTGGGAAAAATCGATGCCGCACTGGCCCTGCCCGAAGCTGCACCGCCGTCCTGGCCGGATGCTGCTCCGGACGCCCCGCCTGCTCCAGGGCTGTTTTCCAGCGCTCCCCTCCTCGCATCGCTGCCGTTGGATCAACCTTCCATCGACCGGTTCTTCGGGGAGTCCCCGCGCCACCCCGAAAGCGGGGATGGAAAGCTCCTGTCCTTTTTCACAGGCGACCGGAGCCACGTGGTGCTTCAGGCCAAGGAACTGGCAGTACTTCGTCCTCACGGACACCTGCTGCGTTCCGGCAGTTCCCTGACACCGGACGAGTCGTCCCTGCTGTCCACCGTCTGGATGGATGGGGTCTTTCATTCGATGGTCACCCAGGGGCATGTCAGCATCAATCGTTTCCTCTCCACCTGCCACACCTACCTCGGCCTCTTCCGCAGCCACGGGCAGCGCGTCTTTGCCGAAATCGACGGCACTTGGCATTTGTTGGCTGTGCCGTCGGCCTTTGAAATGGCCCCGGATGCCTGCCGGTGGATCTATCAATACCGCGGAGGCCTGCTGGAGGTGGTTTCCTCCTCCCCTGATGACCGGCATGAGCTTCGCTTGTCCCTCACGGTGAGGGAGGGGCCGCCGGTGAGGTTTCTGATTTCCCACCATATCTCCCTCAATGGAGACGACGGCAGCCAGTCCGTCCCCGCAGTATGGGAACATCAAGGCCGGGCTTTCTTCGTGAGGCCCATTCCTGAAAGTGACGTGGGACGGCGTTTCCCGGCAGGCGGATTCCAGATTACCCCTTCCCCTGAAACCGTGGTGGAAACCGCCGGGGGCGACGAATTGTTGTTCGCCGATGGTCAATCCCGCCGCCAGCCTTTCCTGTGTGTCGTCACCGCGCCCGCGCGGACTGCAGGCCTGGTGATCGAAGGAGCCCTCGTGGAATCCACCACCGGCCCGGGCCCGGGCTTGTGGGATTCCATCGCCGCGGGTCTGGCCATCAAGGCTCCGGGCACCAGTCCCCTCGCAGCTGCCGCCGGCCGGACTGCGGAGATCTTCCCGTGGTTCATTCACAATGCGCTGGTGCACTATCTTTCCCCGCGCGGGCTGGAGCAATACTCCGGCGGCGGCTGGGGCACCCGGGACGTTTGTCAGGGACCGGTGGAGCTCCTGCTCGCTCTGGGCCGCTTCGACCCCATCCGCGATTTATTATGCCGCGTCTTCCACCAACAAAATCCTGACGGCGACTGGCCCCAGTGGTTCATGTTCTTCGACCGCGAGCGCGGCATCCGCCCCAGCGATTCCCACGGGGATATCGTCTACTGGCCAATACTGGCCCTGGCACAATATCTGGCCGCGACGGGAGATGCCGGCCTGTTGGACGAGACTCTGCCCTTCTTCCATTTGGACGGGAATGATGCGGCGGAAAAAGCGACGGTGTGGCAACATGTGGAACGCGCCCTTGGCCTGATCGACCGCCGGGTGATCGAAGGAACCCATCTGGCGGCCTATGGCCAGGGCGATTGGAATGATTCCCTGCAACCGGCCAAACCCGACATGCGCGGGCGGCTGTGCAGCTCCTGGACGGCAACCCTCAACTATCAAACCCTGACTATGCTGGCGCAGGCGCTCGACCGTCTGGACCAGCCTGGCCGCGCCGCGGTATTCAAGGCCAGAGCAGCCAGCGTCCTCAGGGAGTTCCAGCGTGTTCTCGTGGTGGATGATGTGGTTGCAGGTTTGGCTTATTTCCATGAAGGCGGGAAAACCGACTATCTGCTGCATCCCCGGGACGGCCTCACGGGACTCTCCTACAGCGTGCTGCCGATGATCCATGCCATCATCACTGACATGTTCAGCCCGCAGCAGGCTGAATCCCATCTGGCGCTGATCCGGCAACATCTGCTGGGGCCTGACGGGGTGCACCTGTTTGACCGCCCGATGGCCTATCAGGGAGGTCCGCAGAAATATTTCCAGCGCGCCGAAAGTGCCAGTTTCTTCGGCCGGGAAATCGGCAACATGTATACGCATGCCCACCTCCGCTACTGCGAGGCTCTCGCCCACTTCGGGGCGGCCGGTGAGTTCTTTGAAGCCCTGTGCCGGGTCAATCCCATCGCCATCAGCGAAATCATACCCTCCGCCACCCCGCGCCAGGCGAACTGTTATTATTCCAGTTCGGATGCCGCCTTCGCCGATCGCTACGAAGCCTTGAATGACTATGATAGAGTAAAGAGCGGAGCAGTGGCCCTGGAGGGCGGATGGCGGGTTTATTCCAGTGGAGCGGGCATCAGCGTGCGGCTGATCCTGCAATGTTTCCTCGGCATCCGTCTGGAGAAATCCACCATCGTGCTGGATCCGGTGATTCCCCCGGCTCTTGATGGCCTGAAAGCCACCCTGCGCATCGCCGGCAGTCTGGTGGAGATCACATATCATATCAAAGGCAGGGGCTGCGGCATCGTTGCGGTGGAATGGAACGGTACTCCTTTGGAATTCACCCGCGAGGCCAATCCCTACCGTTCCGGCGCCGTCCGCATCGCCATGGATGCGATCACCGGGCGCTTTGCGGACGCAGGCGGCCACATGGCCATCCATTTGGATTGACTGGCACCCACCGGCATGAACACCCACCCTTTTTTTCCGCTCTTTGAAAACCCGGATGTCTGGCAAGTCTTTGCGTCCGGGCAGGCCGAAGGAAAACTGTCCCGGACCGACGGCCCCGACGGCCAAGCCGGATTGCGGCTCGACTATGACTTCCACGGCGGCGGCGGCTTTGTGGTGATCCGTCAGGTGGTCCGGTTTACTCTGCCGGAAACGTTTGAAATCGGCTTCCGCCTGCAGGGAGCCGGGCCGCCCAATCACTTCGAATTCAAGGTGGCGGATCCGGGTGGCAGCAACGTCTGGCGGAACCGCTGCCGGAACTTCGAACTGCCCGCCGCCTGGTGCGATTACCACTTCAATGAGCGCAGCCTGCCCTTCGCGTGGGGACCCGCCGGAGGAGGCGCGGCCTCGGTGATTGAATCCGTGGAATTTGTTATCGCTGCAGGACCCGGCGGCAAAGGCAGGCTGGAACTCTCCTCGCCCCGCCTCGAAGATCAGACCCTGCGTTCCCCACCCAACATCCACGCCTCCAGCGAACAAACCGGCTATCCGGCGGCAGCCGTCTTCGGCGAAGGCTCCTTGACCACCTGGAAACCAGCGCCCTGGGATGACAAACCATGGTGGCAGATGGACTTCGGACGGAGCCTGCGCTTCGGAGGCCTGGTCATCCATTGGCCGGAGCCCCTGCCCCCCCGCACGTTTTCCGTGGAGATCTCCCATGACGGCTCCTCATGGACACCGGTCTATCAGGCCGCGGCCTCTGTGGTCATGACATCCCACATCCCCACCCCCGGCGCGGAAGCCAAGCACCTGCGGCTCTCCTTCGCCACTCCCGCCGGAGCCGCGCTGCTCTCCCTGACACTCCGTCCTGACGCTTATTCCCGCACCCCCAATGAGTTCATCCACCAGGTCGCCGCGGAATTCCCCCGGGGATCGTTCCCACGCTACTGGCTGCGCGAGCAATCCTACTGGACCCCGGTCGGCAGTCCGGAGGGAAAGCGCCGTGCCCTGATCAACGAGGAAGGCATGATCGAGGTGGACGAAGCGGGCTTTTCCCTCGAGCCGTTTGTAGTCAGCGCCGGCCAGCGCATCACCTGGGCGAATGTGCAAACCACCAACCGTCTCGCCGAGGACGGCATTCCGGTGCCTTCGGTCAGTTGGAAATCGGATGATCTGGAGTTGGATATCCAGCCATGGGTCGATGGCGAGGGCGAAGCCCTCACTCTCCACGTGACCTACCGGTTGATATATAACAACCCGGCACCGGATACCCGGTTAATCATCGCGGTGCGCCCGTTCCAGGTGAATCCGCCCTGGCAGGCCTTCCGCAATCTCGGCGGCATCAGCCCGATTCACCGGATTTCCTGTCAGGCCGGCCACCTCCAGGTGGAAGGCCGCCGGGTGGAACTCTCGCCTCCGGCGGATGCCCAGGGCGCTGCCGCTTTCGAGGAAGGCGGCATCCTCTGGATTCCCGCCAGCGGGGTGATGCCCCCCCGGAGCTGTCTAGAGGACAAAACCGGCTATGCCTCCGCCACCATGGCATGGGACCTTCTCCCCGGCAGCACCGCCCGCGAGGTCACGATCTCGCTACCCTACTTCGACAAAGGTGACTCCCTCCGGAAAGAGGCCCGGGCCGAAGCCCTCGCCCGCTGGCACCGCACCCTCCATCAGGTGGAATGGCAGGTTCCCGCCTGCGCCACCACCGCCTTTGATTGTTTCCGCACTGCGGCCGGGCACATTCTGATCAACCGCGACGGCCCGGCCATCCAACCCGGCCCCAGGCGTTATACCCGCTCCTGGGTCCGGGACTGTGTGATCATGGGGGCTGCCCTGGCAAAGGCCGGACTGCCCGACGCGCTGCGTGAATTCCTCACCTGGTATGCACCGTTCCAGCGTGACGACGGCTTTGTGCCCTGCGTAGTGGACCGCGAGGGGATCGACTGGCTGGTGGAGCACGATAGCCACGGCCAATTCCTCTGGGGGGTCCGTGAGGTGATGCGCGGAAACGGTGATCCGGCTTTTCTGCAAAGCATGATTCCCTGCGTGACCCGGGCAGCGGACTATCTGATCGCCCTTCGCCGCGAACGCATGACCCCGGAATACCAACAAGGTGACCTCGCAGCCTGTTACGGGCTGCTCCCAGAATCGGCTAGTCACGAAGGCTACCTTGCCCATCCGGTGCACTCCTACTGGGACAATTTCTGGGGAATCCGCGGGCTGGAAGCCGCGGCGGATCTGGCCAAGGCGGCCGGCCTGACGGAAAACTCCAAGCGTTGGAGAATCGAGGCCCAGGTCTTCCAGAGGGACGTGCTGAAATCAATCCACCAGGTCATCGCCGCCAGGGAACTCACCTACATTCCGGGTTCCGTCGAGTGGGCCGACTTTGATCCCACGGCCACTTCCAATGCCATCGCCCAACTCGACTTCGCTGACGTCCTGCCCAGCGGACCGCTCCACGCCATGCTGGACACTTACCTCGATGGCTTCCGCCGCAAGCACCGTGGCGAAATGCCGTGGAATAATTATACCGCCTACGAGATCCGCATCATCGGGGCTTTCGTGCGTCTCGGAAAACGGGACGAGGCCAACGAACTCCTCCAGTTTTTCCTCTCCGACCGGCGCCCGCTTGCCTGGAACCAGTGGCCGGAAATCACTTGGCGGAACCCTCTTTCCCCGGGCCATCTCGGCGATGTGCCGCACACGTGGATCGCTGCGGAATATCTGCTCGCGCTTGCCTCCATGGTGGCCAGCGAACGCGAGGCCACTGATTCCATGGTGCTCGCCTCCGGCATGCCGTGGGCATGGATTTCCAGCGGGGATGGGTTTACGGTGAAAGGCCTGCCCACCCGTTACGGCAACCTGGACTTCAGCATCAAAGCTGGTAATGAACAGTTCATCGAGGTGGCCATTGGAGGCGCATTCACCCTGCCGCCCGGCGGTCTTTCCATCGCCCCGCCCCTGCCCGATGGGCGATGGCTCCAGCCTGGAGGCACCGTGTTCAGCGTAGCCTCCCTGCCATTTCATACTATCCTCCAACTGGAAGTCCGTCCACCAGGCGAGCCTTTCCTGACAAGGCCCGTGACTCCTGCGTGAAATTGCCAAGGTCATTTTGCGCGGGGCCAAAGCTCAGTTCATCGGCATCCCGCTGGAATCATGGATGGCAGGTTGATCGCCTTTTCAGCAAGGGGGCCGTCGACAGACTACAGCCATCAAAGCATCCCAAAATCATCAACCCATGCGGCACCAGCAGGGTGGAACGGCATCAGGTCGTTTCCGTACGGGGCTGGCTTTGACTTTAGCGCTGCCGGCCCTGACTTGCCACGGACAGGATATTGAACCACGCCGCTGGAATCATTTGCCGAGGGGGAGCAACCTCATCGGCGGCGCTTACGCTTACCCCTTGGGAGAGAACGCCTTCTATCCGTTACTTGGAATCGAAGATGCTGAATTCGAACTCCCAGACCGTCCGCATGACGGAGACGGGGCCGAGGAATGGCGGGATGCTCAGGACGACAGCCAAGAGATTGACAAGAAGGATCTGGAGCACGTGTTCAAGGCAATCTACGGCCGACGGCCTGATGCTGACGGTGATCAATGGTCCCTGATCTGTGCCGCCTGATTTCACCCGGCCGCCCTTGGCTCTGCTGGGGGTGGATAGGTGCAATCCGCACCTTAAACCAACATCCATCATGAACGCCACAAAGCAGCGAGGACGGAAGCCTGGCGCCCCGAATGCTGGACGACCAAAGGGCGAACCCACTGTCCGGGTGGGGTTCCTATTGCCCAAGAGGGTTCGAGCCGTACCTGGAGGCCGGGACGAGCGAGCACGGGAGCCAGACGAGCGCGATTCTTGTGGCTTTGGTGGCGGCGTATCCTGTTGCGGTCGGTATCACTGGACCCTGAGATTGGATCCTTTTGGGTTATCTCTGCCGCTTTTCTGGCGTAACCCTCTGATTATAAAGGGTGGCGGAGGGGGTGGGATTCGAACCCACGGTAGGTTGCCCTACGGCAGTTTTCAAGACTGCAGCCATAAACCGCTCGACCACCCCTCCTGGAGCAATGCTTGCGCATGACGGTAGTTAATTGGCCCAGTGCGGCGCGATTGCAAGGGAGATGCGGCCATGCTCAGCCATTCGGTTTGGTGCCATAGCGTCTCTTGATGCGTTCGGAAACATTATTGGAATCCACCCACTGGCGGGCGAGGTCGGGCTCGCGTTCGGCCCATGATTTCACCACTTCACTGGTGGCTCTTTCCCGGCGTCCTTCATCAGTGATGGTGCCGGCCCAGGCGATCGCGGCTTCGGGATCCTTTTTCTGGACCTGCATGGCGAAGGTTTCGCGCGGGTCGTCGGTCGCGGCGGAGGCAGGAAACTGGTTGAGCCAGGCGCCCGCTTTGTTGGGATCGCTACTGGACCACCGTTGCACGATTTCCGCCATG
Organism: uncultured bacterium; assembly: GCA_903936775.1. Taxonomy (GTDB): domain Bacteria; phylum Verrucomicrobiota; class Verrucomicrobiia; order Verrucomicrobiales; family V1-33; genus CAIZWU01. The sequence goes on from CAIZWU010000325.1 coordinate 14,468, forward strand.
GCCCGGGGTTTTGCTTCGCTGTCCGGGAGCGCGGTCGCCCAAGCGGCCGCGGCAGGCGCGTCCTTGTCCGCCAGACGGCTGGCGAGGCGGCTGATGACGCCATCCTTGAAAGGGCCTTGCCCGAGGCCACCAACCCAAGCCTGAGCAGCTTCCGGGCTGCGCTGGACGAGGAATTGGTCGAGCACCCGGTCCATGACTTCCCCGCGGGCCCGGCTGCGGTTCATGCCGGTCTGGGCCAGTTGGACCGCGCGGTCGAGGTCGGTTTTGGCCAAGGTGCCGAGCAGTCCGACCATGTAGAAATTGCCATTTTCGGTTTCGTTGGCCTCCTTGCCATTTTCGGTGGCCCAGGCAATGGCGGCGTCGGGATTCGACTGGACCCACTTGGAAAGCACGGTGGAAGCGGCCATACTGCCGGTCCAGTCCTTGTTGTCCTTCACGGAAGCCAGCGCGGCCACGGGGTCGGCGCCGGCCCACTCACTCATCAGCATATTCAGCTCCCGGGCCCGTTCGCGGGGATTGAAGTTCTCCATGAGGGTGCCGAGGGCAGCGGCCCGGGACTCGTTGCTGTCGAGGGTCTTCAAGAACGCCAGAAAATCTGACATGCGGGTGACGGGATCCTCATTTTCAAAAATGGTCTTGAGCCGTCCGCTGGCCTGCTCCGGAGTGGGGGAGATTTTGCGGCTGAGGGCCGTGGCGCCGCCGCCGGGGACGGGATTCCCTGAAAGTGAAGGGCTGGCCATTCCGGAAGCGGAGTTGGCGGACCTGTTGACTACTGCATTACCGGCGGACGCAGCGGCGATCCCGACGGGGTTGCTTACGGTGGCGCGCCCGGCGAGGAAGGCACCACCCAGAGCGATGGTGGAGAGCGCGGACTGCAGGAAGAGAGACTTACGGGACATAAAGCTGAGGGGGTAAGACCGGGCCGGTTTGAATTGCATTCCGGCCTAAGCCCAAATTACGGGCCGGGAATCCATGGGGTTATCAAATATTCACCTGAACGCAGCCGGGACCCACTTGAGCCCGGCGGAAGTCTGCCGCCTTGATTGTTCCTTGGATTTTCCCGAAAACCAAGCAGCGGCGTAGAGGAGTCGCCCCTGGTTTGCGTCTGAACGCGAAAAAGCAAACCGCCGGTCACCTTGATCGGGTGTCCGGCGGTTTGCCGAAAAAAGAGTGCCCTGAGCGGGCAGAGGGGCGGAGGGGCGGAACTTAAGCAATCTCGGCCACTTCGATCACCTTGCGGCCTTTGTAGGTGCCGCAGGAAGGACAAACGATGTGGGACGGGACGGCGGAGCCGCAGTTCGGGCAGGAATTGAGCTTGGGAGCGTGCCAGCGGTGGGAGGCGGCACGGATCTTTTGCTTACTGCGGGAAGATTTGCGTTTTGGAACGGCCATGGGTTCGGTCTCTGATTTGGGATTGGATGCTATCGGGCGGGGGATGATCCGCTTGGTGGGAGTCGGTCGAGGGCTTCCCAGACATTGGGCTTGGGGGTGTCCGATGGTTCTTCACCGGTCAGCGGGACAAACTCGCTTTCCGGTGCGAACGCGCCTTCCTTTTGACAGGGATGCGGTTCGACATTGGACTCCTCGCAGCGGGGATAACCGGGAAGGGCCAACAGAATATCTTCGCGTAGTTGTGCTGTCAAGTCGAGTGTGCCACCTTCTTTTGCTTCGCAGGTGAAATATGGATCCAACAGGACCCGCCAAGGCAACCGCGCCGCGCAGTGCGAGCACTGGAGCTGGAAGGAGGCACTCACCGCCCCCTCCACGATCACATCACCGTCGTCCAGCCTGACCGTGACGTCATACTTCAGGGGAGGGGCAAAAATGGGATCATACTTCCCGATGAGGCCGAACCAGTCCTCGCGGATTTCTCCTGAAAAGTTGCGGCCTTCCGGCGGCAGTTCGCTGAATTGAATCAGGGGCAGAGTCATAGGAACGACGTGCCCCGGAATGGACCGCACGCAAGGCCGGATCAACCGGGTGAACCCGGCTCAGCTGGCTTGGAGCAGGGTTTCTCCGGAACCAGGATGGCCGTAGAGGGCTTTCAGCGGGATACCGCGGCGGTTGGCAATCCGCAGGGCCTGCATGACATCCTCCATGTCCCAGAACTGAGTTTTCTCATGGGTGCCCACTTCGCGCAGGGGCTGCAGCGCCGTCACTTCGGGCGGACTCATTTTAATGGGGGTTATCATAAGTGAAACCTTTTGAATGGTTCAACAACATTACACTAACGCCCACCGGCACCAATACGCTAATGAAGCCGCGTCACAATTCCGTCACACCAGCGCTTGCCGGCTGAGGGAGTCCCCGACCCTCAAAGGAGGGAGGTGAGCGGGCGGCAGACCACTTCCAGCAAGCGGTGGGAAAAGGGCCGGGCGGCATGGCCCTCTGCAGTGATTTCCCGGCAATGGGCTAGATTTCCCTCGAATAAATTATGGAGCTCTGCGACCAACCGCGGCGAATAAAACGCGAGATTCAGTTCAAAGTTGATGCGCAGGGAACGGACGTCGAGATTGGCACTGCCGCACATGGCGTAATCATCATCCATGATGGCGACCTTGGCGTGCAGCAGGCTGGGCTGATATTCAAAGATACGCACGCCGTAGGGCAGCAAATCCTGATAGGATGAACGGGTGACGTGGGTGAGATAAAAATGATCCCCCCGGGCGGGAACCATCAGTTCCACCTCAATCCCGCGCATCGCGGCCAGTTGGATGGCGCTGAGCACCGCATCTTCGGGGACGAAGTAGGGCGTCATCAGCCGGAGGCGGCGGCGGGTGCGCTGCAGCAGGGCGAGGACGCTGAGCTGGATCTCGTTCCGGTCATTGTCAGGACCGCCCGGGACGGTCTGCGTTTCCACCTGACCCACCACCCGCTGTTCCGGATAATAAAGCCCCGGAGTGATCAAGGCTTCGTCACTGGCAAAATACCAGTCCTGGGCAAAGACCTCCGCCAACTGGGTCACCACCGGCCCCGTGACGCGGAAATGGACATCGCGGCAGGGCGGCTCCTTGCCCTCCATCCAGTATTCGTCAGCCACGTTCATTCCACCGGTCATGGCCACGGCACCATCTGCGATCACAAGCTTGCGGTGATTGCGGAGGTTGAGATGCAACCGTCCCCGCAGGGGGGAAAAAGTGCTGAACCACGAAAACTTCCCTCCAGCCTTTTCGAGCTTCCGGAAGAAATGGCGCACGGTGCGCACCGAACCGATTTCATCCAGCAGCACGCGCACTTCCACCCCACGGGCGGCGGCCGCGATGAGGGCATCCCTCACCAACCTTCCGGTGCGGTCCATGCTCCAGATGTAGAATTCCAAATGGAGATGATGACGGGCTTCGCCGATCAGCCTGAGGAGATCAGGAAAAAAAGCTGCCCCATCCACCAGCAGCACCACCTCATTGCCACCGCCCGGGGGGAGTCCGTTGATGCGCTCCAATTCGGGAACCTGGCACAGGAACTGGCACGGGGCGGGTATGCCATGACGACCCGCCCGGGATTCCAGATCATGCACCCGTTTCAAACGCCGGCGGTAGACCCGCTCGGATCCTATCAAAAAATAGGCCAGACCACCCACCACCGGGAAGAGCAGGATCGCCCACAGCCAGGCGAGGGTCGCATTGGGGGATTTATTCCGCTGGGACAGTAAATGGGGCACGAGGGCCCATTGCAGCACCGCTACGAGCACAGTCCATGCCCAGGAGCTGAACGGGATTTCAGCAAGCAGATTCAAGGACATCCTTCAACCCACGCGAACCGGGACTCCTGCGCAACAGGTCAACCATGCCGGGTCAGGCGTCTCAGCGCTTGCCAAAAATCACGCTCCCGACCCGCACGATGGTGGCACCTTCCTCAATCGCGACTTCAAAGTCGCCGCTCATGCCCATGGAAAGTCCCGTGAGGGGCGTCCCGGTTTCCCTGACCAACTGATCGCGCAATTCCCGCAACGCCGCAAAATGGCGGCGGGATTGCTCCGGGTCCGGCACCAGCGGAGGGATGGTCATCAGCCCGCCCACCTCCACGCGCTTCAATTCCAGCAGGGGGCCGATTTCCCGGCGGACCGACTCTGCCGTGAATCCAAATTTCCGCCCATCGCCGGCCACATTCACCTGAAGATAAATCACGGGCCGGCAGCCCTCCTCCTGGGCGATCCGCTCAAAATCCAGCGCCAGCGCGGTGCTGTCGATGCTATGAAAAGCTTCACAGACCGGGAGGACCTTGCGGACCTTGTTTGACTGAAGATGCCCGATAAAATGCCAGTGCAGTTGAGGCGGCAGCAGGGCCACCTTTTCCAGACATTCCTGCGCCCGGCTCTCCCCAAAAAGCCGCTGTCCCGCGCGGGCCGCCTCCTCGATCAGATCCGGAGGGAAGGTTTTGCTGACGGCGAGCAAAGCAACGTCTTCCGGACGACGTCCGGAACGCTGGGCCGCCGCCGCCATCCGGCCGTGGATTTCCTTCAACCTTTCTGCGATATCACTCATGGACTTCAACAAAGCCGGCCGGGCGCGTCCCGCCATGGGAAAGACGCCCCCTGCCCCGGGTTCACTGCGGAGGCCGTCTGAAAAAACGGTCCACGGTCTGATCCGTCAGGACTCCCAGGGCTTCCACGCTGATGCCCCGGGCCATGGCGATGCGGACGGCCGTATCGCGGACAAAGGCTGGCTCGTTGCGCTTTCCACGATGCGGCACCGGGGCCAAATAGGGGCTGTCGGTTTCCAGCATGAAACTGCCGGCGGGCGCGCGGGCGGCACATTCCGCCACCACCGGGGCATTTTTATACGTGGCGATTCCGGTGAAGGAAATGAGATGCCCTTGCTCGACCATCGGCCGGGCTTCCTCCCAGGAATGCAGCCAGCAGTGGAACACCGCCCGCAATTGATCCTGCCACGGTCCCACCATGGTCTTGATAGCCTCCCAGCATGCCGAACCGGTGCGGTCCCGCTGATGTACCACCACATTCAGCCCGCACTCGGCGGCCATAGCCAACTGGACGGAAAAACACTCCCGCTGACGGTCCAGATACGCCTCCCACGTCCAGCCTTCCGGAGCGGGATGGTAGAAGTCGAGCCCCGTCTCCCCAATGCCCACACAGCGCGGATGCTGTGCCAATTCACGCAACCGGGCACACCAGTCGGCGTGAGGTTCTTCGGTCACATAAGTGGGATGCAGCCCCACCGTGGCCCAGACCTGGGGATAACGTTCCGCAAGTTCCAAGGCCCGGCGGCTGCTTTCCACATCACAACCGATGGCGATGATCCGGTGGACTCCAGCGGCTTCGGCCCTGGCCATTACGGATTCCAAATCATCCGAAAAAGCTTCGGAGGTCAAATGCGCATGGGAATCGGTCAACATGAACTAACTCCAAGCGGCATTCCTCCTGCAATGCAAGCCGTAGCGTTGGCAGGGAGGAAGGGACGGGCGCCTGCAAGGCCCCGGAATCTCACCTCACTTGTTGCGGACCGGGAGCAAGCTGCTGGCACCCCCTTCTTCGCGGTCCCCCACCTTTAGGTAACGATAATAAACCTCCAGCATCAGGGTGCAAAGCGTGGTGCGGTAGACATCCGCATCGGCCCCCGCGGCTCCGGTGGCGGCCGCTCCGTTCTCTCCGGCTTGCTCCGGCTTGTAGCCACCATCCGGCAACTGGTTGGCCAACAACTCCTTCTGGAACATGCCATTCCACAATTTCCAGGCGTCTCCGCCCTTTTGGAACATGGCCTGAGTATTGTAATACCAGGTGTAAAGATAGGCATCCTTGTTCCATGAAAGGGGATCTTTCTCCGTCTCGTCCATCAACCAGCGGATGCCCTTATTCACCGCTCCGCTGTTGCCGCCACCGAGCGTCTGCAGCCCGAGCAGCGCCGCTCCCGTCAGGTTCCATTGGTTGTAGTGCTGGGTTCGGTCTGCCACGCCGAAACCGCCATCCTTGGTCTGGGTCGATTTCAGGTAATCCTCGACCTGATTGACCGCTTTGGAGAGGCCGGCAATCTTCAGATTGGTGTGTTTGGCGGCCTTGAGCGCTTGGAACTGCCAACCCGTCAGGGATAAATCGTTCCGGCTGTCCACCGTGTAGCCGGCGCCCTCCTTGTAACTCCACGCTCCACTGGCATTCTGATTCTTGATGATGATATCCACGCCTTTTTCAAAGCCCTCCCTCAGCCCAGGCAATTCCTTGGTACCGAGTTTGGCAAAGGAGTACATTTCGCCCAGAGCGTAAGTGGCAATTCCGTGTTCATAAGTACTCTTGTTGGTCTGCGGCTGGGCCGAGAAAATACCGGCGAATTTCTCCTGCTTCTGGTTGCGTCCCAGATCGATCAGATAAGTGATGCCCTTGAGGACCGTTTCCCCATATTTAATGGATTCCGGGGTTTCACAGTGGCCAAGGAAGGCCAGCAGAGCCAAACCCGTCATGCCGCCTTGATGGTTGGCGCCCCATGACCCATCGGCGTTTTGCTTTTTAACCAGCCAATCGAGACTTTTCTGTACTGCCACTTCACATTCAGGCGAGCCCCCATTGGCTTTCATTTTCTCTGACCGCTCTGCTGGGGAACACCGGCTGGCATACAACTTGGGCAAGGCAATAAAACCAGCGCCACTGCCGGGTCCCCAGCCGCTGCCGATGCCCGACCCCACGCCGCTGCCCTTGCCTGAACCACGCCCGATGCCTTCCCCACTGCCCAGTCCCGCCCCTCCCAAGGTCGCGGACGAGAGGGCCGACATATCGGTCAAAGTGCTGCTCACCTCGGGCAGACTGACCGCATCCGCATTGGCAACACTCGAGACTGTCCGCACTTTGGGCGCGCTCCGGGAAATAGCGCGCTGCTTTTTCTGAGCCAATTTTTGTTCGCCACCGCCACCGCCGCCTCCCCCTCCGGGCAGGAAAGTCACCTCCTCCTTCACCGGCATCATGCTTTCGCGGATCCACAGCACCGCAATGAGGATCAGGACGGCGTGAACAATAATACTGATGGTGAGCGAGCCCCCGCCGAACTTGCGCCAGTAGCCTTCACGCTTTTCCGGGAGCAGGAGGGCACCATGCTCATCGTATTCGGGAGGCAATCCGGAGGAATCAGGGGAATCTTGGGACATGGAAAAGGGATGGGGAAAGGGAAGACTGATGCTCAAACTCCGCAAGGGAAGCCTGTATTAGAACAAATTACGGGGGGCTCGTCAATTCAGCATCTTCCAGCCACTCCAGTAGTTTCTCCAGCGCCTTGGCCCGGTGACTCAGTCCATTTTTCACGGCGGCAGGTAATTCGCCAAACGTGGCCTCGTGCCCCTCCGGGATGAAAATCGGATCATAACCAAACCCGCCCTCCCCGGCGACGGCCCCGGTCAGGCGTCCCTCCACCGCTCCGCTGAAGCAGGCCAGCACCTCCGCCCCGCGCGCCACCGCGAGCACACAGCGGAACCGGGCGCCCCGCTCCGCCGCCGGCACGCCCTCGAGTTCCTGCAACACCTTGTCGCGGTTACCCGCATCCCCCGCTCCCGGTCCGGCATACCGTGCGGAAAAAATGCCTGGCCTGCCGGCCAAATGATCCACTTCAAGCCCTGAGTCATCGGCCACGACCAACACCGCTTCCCCCAACCGCTCCGCCGCCGACCGGGCTTTGAGGCCCGCGTTCTCCTCAAAGGTGGCTCCATCCTCCACCGGCACCGGCAATTCCGGATGCATCGTCAGATCCTCCACCCCCCATCCCGCCCCCAACAAGGCACGGAACTCCCCGGTCTTGTGGGTGTTATGGGTAGCGATGACAATTCGTCTGACGGGGCCATTCATGACGCGGCCATCGCCCGGCCCGGCGGAAAATTCCAGTTTTTTTCCGCAACGACTGAGCTAAGTAGCCCGCGCATCCCATTCGGCCCCGTATCTGATCTTCCTTCGTTCTTCCCATGAGCCCCCCCCTTTCCGGTCCCTATCAAACATTCCTCATTTTCGGTGCTCCCGGCAGTGGCAAAGGTACCCAGGGCGCCATCCTCGGCCGCATCCCCCGCTTCATCCACTTTGCCTGTGGGGATGTCTTCCGCTCCCTCGATACCCGCACCCCGCTCGGTAAGGCTTTTGTGGAATACTCCTCCAAAGGTCAACTGGTTCCGGACGAACTCACCGTGCAACTCTGGGAAGCGAATATCCGCTCCCAGGCCGATTCCCACCACTTCAAGCCCGACATCGACTTCCTCATCCTCGACGGCATCCCCCGCAATGTCGGCCAAGCCATCATCATGGAAGCCCACATCGAAGTCATGGGGGTCTTCCACCTGTCCTGTCCGGACCGGGACGAACTCCGCCGCCGGCTCCGAAAGCGCGCCCTCAAGGACAACCGCTTCGACGATGCCCGAGATGACGTGATTGAGCGCCGCATCCAGACCTATGAGGAGGAGACCAAGCCAGTCCTGGAATATTACTCCACCGGCAAGTATGCCCACCAGCACCTCGTGCACGACATCGACGCCACCAAGCACCCCGCCATTGTCGCCTACGAAATGCTGAATACCATCATCCACCTGCCCGCCTGGCAAAAGGCCAGCGAGAAGGTCTATTGAATCCTGGTATTTGCCCTCAATGAGGCCGGGAGCGTTTTCGCCTGCAGCGGTGCCGTCAACGCCCTTGGTTCCAACAATCACGGCCGTCCTGATGGCGAATTTGTCGGTGACATTGGTGCGGACCGTGCTGAAGTAACGGTTCATCCTTTTCCCCTCATATGCCCCGCAACGTCCGCATCGGTCTCATCCAGGCCACTACCACCCACCCCGGCGACACTGACCCCTTGGTGATCAAAGAAGCCATGATCGCGAAGCACCTCGCCTTCATCGAAGAGGCCGCCGCCAAGGGATGTCAGGTGGTGTGCCTCCAGGAGCTGTTTTACGGGCCCTACTTCTGCGCTGAACAGAAAACCCACTGGTATTCCCTGACGGAAAAAATCCCGGAAGGCCCCACCACTCAATTGATGTGTGAAACCGCCAAACGCCTTGGTATCGTTCTGATCGTTCCAATTTATGAAGTGGAAAACACCGGGGTCTATTACAATACCGCCAGCGTGATCGATGCCGACGGCACCTGGCTGGGCAAATACCGGAAGACCCACATTCCGCAGTGTCTGCCTGGCTTCTGGGAGAAATTCTATTTCCGGCCCGGCAACCTCGGCTACCCGGTGTTCGAAACCCGGGTAGGCCGCATCGGGGTTTACATTTGTTATGACCGGCACTTCCCGGAAGGGGCGCGCTGCCTGGGACTGAACGGCGCAGAGATCGTTTTCAATCCCAGCGCCACCGTGGCGGGATTGAGCGAATACCTCTGGAAACTGGAGCAACCGGCCCATGCCGCGGCCAATGGGTATTTCCTGGGGGCCATCAATCGCGTCGGGGTGGAACAACCGTGGGCGATCGGTGAATTTTATGGCCAAAGCTACGTGGTCGACCCGCGCGGCCAGATGGTCGCCATGGCCAGCCGCGACCGGGACGAACTGCTGGTCACCGACATCGACCTCGACCTGATCCGCACCGTCCGGGACACGTGGCAGTTCTACCGGGACCGTCGTCCTGACAGCTACGGGGCAATCACCGCTCCCTGAGAGAACCGACTCATTCGACTGCGGCAAGGCGGTAAAAGCGGCGGCTGCCACTATTGCTGCTGATCCAACTGAACCCCGGGCCTGTCGCGGTGAAAGCCAGTTCGGGATTCCAAACTGACATGTCCTGCGAACTTTGGATCAAATAAGACTGCCCGGCCAGCAGTCCGGTGAACCCCAGCACGTCCGTCCCGGCAGCCTGCGTCAAAGCAATCCCGGGCCGGTGCGGCACCGCCGCGAGACGCCAGGCCAGAGCTGCCGGCGCCCCGCTCCCGCTGGGGAGACTGAGACGCAGCCGGTAGGTGCCGGAGCGGAGATTTCTTTGATAGAGATGCTCCACATTGCCGTCTTCACTGATGCTTTCATCCAATAGGGTTTCCGGGCCGGTGGCTGGCACGCGGGTCAGCCTTAATTGATAGTCAGCCAGAGGGAGCACCGTCATGGCGAAGAAGCTGCCCGGTCCCGTATCATTGATGATCCGGTTCCACACTGCGGTGACGGACAGGGATTCCCCCACCGATCCGGCCGGAAGGTGGAGCAGATAGTCGGCGGTGCCTCCGGCCGTCAGGGTGACCACGGACCATGCCCTGTCAGGACGTGGCGCCGTCAGATTGGGTGGCTGCTGGAGTCCCGCGAGGATGTGCCAACTATGACCGACGTGAAGCTCACCCGCCCCGAAAACAGGATCCAACGGCTCCGCCGGGGTCCGGGACCAGCCGGGAAACTCTTCCTTGGTGGCTCCGGCCAGCAGGATCGCTTTGAGGGTTTCCGGCAGCACCGCATTGCCCCCCTGACTATTGGCCGACTGGCGCAGCAGGGCTCCGGCCGCACTGACCAATGCGGTGGAGAAACTGGTGAAATCCAGAGGGGCCACAATCTCGGGCTTCTGCCGGCCGGGTCCGTCCAGCCAGGAAGCGACTCCTCCAGTGCTGTGGCCGCCGCTGCTGAGGCCCACCGCCAGATTGTTGTAGGCCGAAGCCATCAGCGCCGGCACGCTGGAGGTGCCATTGTTCACCCCCGTCACCGCCAGAAAGCCATCGCGCCGGATGGCAAAATCGAAGCGGCGCAGGGAGTCGTTGTCCTGGGCGGCGGAACTGCTGCTGCCTGGCGAAATCCAGGAATGATTTTGGACCGCACCGTTTTCGATCAGCGGGGCGCTGAAAATTCCCGGCTCCAGCCAAGCCTGAGCGATCCATGAGGTGCTGCTGCCGGCCGGGTCCACCCGGTAGACATCAATGGAGGTGATCCCCGGCGCGAAACTGGCCCGGCCGGCCTGGGGATTGGTATTCAGACTGTAAAAGTGTGCGCCGACATCGAAGGCATGACCGGATGCCCCGGACGTGCCACTTTTGGCGGTGAAGGTTTTTCCCGCCAGATAGCTACCGGTGCCGGCGAAGCTGCCGCTGCCGGCCTGAGGCAGATAATCAGGATCACCAAACTCCACCTGCGTGACAGAAACGCCCGTGCCATCCGGCAGCGCAGCCCCCAATTCGGCGGCGAGGGCGCGGTAACCAGTGTCGTCAAAATAGTCGGCCCTGCTGGTAAATACCGGGATCAGGAGCAATGCAGGGAAAAACAGCAGGCGCAGGGGGAGAACCATGTTGATCCTTAGCAGTCCACAGGCGGACTGGCCAGAGTGGAAGACTGATACCCTTCAAAAAACTGCTTCGAGGATTGGACCTGGAAGGGACAGGAAAAGGAGTCAACGGAGTTCGGGACTCAGCGTTTGGTGGCCAGAGTCGGAAGGAGCTGCAGAACTTTTTCCTTCAGTTCCTTGCCCGGCTTGAATTTCACCACAGCGCGGGCGGGTATGGGGACATCACGGTCCGGGTTGTTGGGATTCCGGCCGACCTTTGGTTTGGTGACGCGGATTTCAAACGTGCCAAAGTTACGCAACACCACATCACAATTCTGCGCCAGGTGCGTGGTGGTGTTGTCCAGAAAAAGCTGTAAAACATCAAAAACCTGATTCTGGGTGAGTCCAGTTTGATCGCTGATCTGAATAACAAGGTCGCGTTTGGTGACAGTAGCCATGGGGATAGGTCTGGGAAAATTGGCAGAAGCAGGATTTATATGGGGAGGCCCGTCTTCACGCCGCCACTTAACGGAACGGTCGTTGGTTACGCAACGAAAATGTTGAATTTTTACTGATGGCACTTATAGGATTATTCGCTAGCCCACGTCAAACCTCAGCCTGTCATTTTACCGTCCAGGGGATCCCTGGCAGCACAAAGCCTGTCAAAAGCCTTCGATCGGTTCGCGTAGTCCGGATAGTGGGCCGGGTCCGCCCCCTCCGGCAGATACCGCCAGTGTTTGTAGAGCCACATCCACTGCTCTGGATGGTCCCGCAATACAGGCTCGAAAACATCCCAGCAGGCCTGGGCCGCGGCCTGCAGGGAGATCCCATCCTCCAATGGGACAGGATTCATGAACCGGAGCCGCCAACGGCCGTCAGGATGCGGCAGGGCGAGGGCGGGAACCAGCGGCAGACCAGTGCGGGCCGCCAAAGCGACATGCAGGACACTGATGCTGGACCAGCAGCCGAAACGCCGGATGGCCACCGCACTTTGGTCAGGATGAGTATTGAGATCAACCAATGCGGCCGCACTTCCTCCCTTTTTCAAGTGCCGGAAAAGCCGCAGCATCGCCCCCTCCTGGGGCACGATGATTTGCCCCCCGAAGGAGCGCAATCTCCGGAAAATAGCGGTGAGCGGTGCATTCTTGAAATCCTGGGCGATGATCATGCTGGGGCCGCAGTGCAACGCACGCCCCAGGCTCAGCCACTCGAAATTCCCGCAATGAGCCGTAGCGAAAATGCAGGCTCCCCCGGTGGCGGCGGCCTGCGCCGCCGGGCTGTCATATTCCATGATAAAATACCGGTCCCAATCTCCCGGATTCAGTCTCCTGCCCCAGAACAGCTCGAGAAATGTCCGCGCGAAGACCCGGTAGTTTTCACGCTCAATGCGCCGTCGGGCGGCATCGTCGTGGGTGGATCCCAGAGCAACCCGCAGGTTTTCCCGGATGACACGGCGCCCGGCAGGATCCACCGCCCATGCGAGGCTGCCCAGACCATGGGCGACACGCCGCACCACCGGCAACGGCAGCTTGGGAATGACCTGCTCGGCCATGGTCAGAATACCGAATTCCATGTGACGGCGCAGACGCAACCAACGCGAAGGGAGAACTACCGGGGCAGACATGATAAATTTTGCATCCGGCGTTTACTGTCCTGGCCCGCCCGCAGGAACAGGCGGGGTGACCGCCGGGATCGCTTCAGGGGCAGGGCCCGGTTTCGGCTCGAGACGGTCCTCCCACTCATGCAGGCTGGCCTCTCCCCCCAATCCACCGATTTTCGTGATCAGTTCCTGACAGCGGATCCGCCAGGCAGGGTAGTCCGGCGCCTTGCGCTCGGGGTCGGCTGAACCCGGAAAGATCAGATAGGTTATTTTCAGATCACTGACGGGACGTTTGTAGGGGCTGGCCGTGGGATCCAATTGCCGGGCAATCCGCAGGCTGGCCTCCCCCACCTTGGTGGTGGGACCATAGTCCCCCACGACTGCAGGGAGGAGCAGGTTGCCGTAAATCACGACCGCATAGTCGCCGATGACCGGTGCCCAGGCATTGCGCCCGGCGTAGCCGCGCAGGGAGGAGGGTATGACAATGAATGGATCCTCCTGGCCCACCAGATAGCTCCGGCGTTTCAGGTCCGCCACCAGCAGCGGGATTTCCTCCACCCTCGCCGTCAGGACCACCTTTTCCTCCTTGGTGAGTTTGGGCGCCTTGAGTTTCTCCCGGGCCTCCTCGAGTTCTTGTTCCAATTTGGGAATCACCGGGTTGAGTTTGTCGGTGAGCTTCGGCCAGCCATAACTGGTGGTGGGCTGGAAGTGCGATGATTTCAGAATATAATCATCAAACGAGGGCATCCGGTCGCCATCACTGCCGTCGGACACCACATCCATGTCGGCCTGCATCAGCAGCACTTTCTGCCTGGTGCCGGGATGCTCCAGTTCCAGCATGGCGTCGAGGTCATAGTAGTTATGACGGCTGGGCAAGCGGTCCAGGCGGCGCAGATTGGCCGCCACGGATTTTTGCTTCAGATCATACAGATAGTGGAAAAAGCCGGATACTTTCCCCTTCTCTATCAAGGTTCCAAGATCCGGCAGCAGGCTGGCCAGCGAGGGATTGAGCAACTGAAGTTGCGCCAGGGTGGTCGCGGGTTTGGGAACCCTCAGCTTTACGGTCATTTCGACGACGTAGGCGGCCTCGGAAGCGCGTTCTTCCGTGGCGGTGTCACCCTTGCTGGGAACCAGGGATGTTTTCAGCCCGATGCCGCTGAACATGGTGGTAAGATCCCCCCCCCGTGGACTGAGCGACGGTCCCGAAGGCAAGGCGGGCGGAGGCATGGGCACTTCGACCCGCTTTTCCACAATTTTTTCCCTGATAATGACCCGGGGTTCGGCCTCCGGACCGGGGGGGAACAGGCGGCGGGAAACGGCCCGTCCGGCCCGCTGTCCCATGGGGGTGAACAGACTCGCGATGCCTGCCGCCGTGAGCACGATGAACACCCCGCGGACAGGCCACGGCGAACGCCGAGAGGGCATCCAACCCGATGTGGATGAGGATTTCCGGGAATGGTCATCGTCCGTCATGATAAGAAAGCTGTCTGGGATTGCAGAGCCCGCACGAACCGGCAGACTACCCCACCGTGGGCCGCATTCCGGCGGCCCGCGAGGCAAAAAACACCTGTTCCACACCCCATTCCGGGAGCCAACTCAGGGCATGGCCCCCTCCGGATTCCGCAAGCAATCATGGTTCGATAGTCACGGGATCGCCAATTTTGAGCAATTTGAAGAAGGCCTGAACATCTCCTTTCGGTATCCGGATGCAGCAGTGGGAGGCGGGATACCCCGGCACCATCCCGGCGTGAAGCCCGATCTCCTTGCAGCTCAAACGCATGAAAAAAGGCATGGAAACCTTGTAAAGGGAGGACACCCAGTCGGCCTGTGTGTCTGTTATAATGTATTTTCCGGCAGGAGTAGGAGTGGATTTCTTGCCAGTGGAAACCCGGGCGCTGCGCACCAGTTGGCCATTTCTAAACAGGGTCACCCGCTGCCGGGAAAGCGGTACCACGGCGTATCGGCGGTCGGTTTCAGTGTCGGGATCCCGGCCCAGCAGGATTTGGGCTGCTGGTATCTGGACTCAATCGCACGCGAAGACGATGGGGTAACGGGCCATGCCTTGGTTTGCGCTCCCCGCTTGGCCCCGGCTTTCAACAGTTGGCGCAGTTGCGCGCTATTCCCCCGGCTGCCGCCAGCATCAGGGGAGCCGGCCCCTCATCGCTCTGATACCAATGCGCAAAGTAATCGCTGCCAAACAAAGGCAGCAGTTCCGGCGGAGCCGGTTTGCGGAAGGGATCGTCCGGTGGTGCACCTGCCGCCAGCAAAGCATCCAGCGCTTCCGATTGCCGGTGCAATACCGCCATCTGATAAGCGGTTTGACCGAGTGCTCCCGGCTGACCGGGTGAAGCCCCTTTTTCCAATAGGCGCCTGACCAGTCCGTCATGTCCTGCCGCAGCCGCCCTGACCAATGGCGGATTCCCATCCGGACCCGGCAGGCCCGCTTTCACCCCGGCCACCCCCGGAAATCCAATAAGCGAGGCACTATTTTGCCGCAGCGCCTCCACCAAAGCCGCCGGCGTCGGCGCCACTCCGCGCCGCTCCAACGCCAATACCGCCTGCCGCTTTGCATCCCGGCATCCCACCAGGCATGCCACCACCAGCACGCCGCACAACTTCGTCCAATCCTTCCAGCTGAACGATCCTGCCGGAACTGGAAATGGATTATGAGCCATGGATCCGAGGGTCATCCTTATGGGAGAGCGCATGATAACAATCCCCTGGCCTGGTTCAACCCGGAGACCGGGTTTCTCTCATTTTCCATAGAGGCCAGGCCAAGCTTCCGGCCGCGGGGACTGCACCGCCAATTCCTGCTCCTCCAACCCTAGCGGGGCGTTCACACGCAAAAAACCCCGCCGGCGTCAACGCCGGCGGGGTTGGTTCGAAGCAGGAAGGCAGTCCGTCCTATTGCATCACCACACGATAGTAGAGCCGCTGCGGTGGGGCCGCGGGGGCATAACGGGCGGGTAGGTTGTCGGTATAGGTGGTCGTTGAGCCGGCGGATGCGGCCAGATCAGTGACGACGGTAACCGGCCAGCCGGCTGATGGATTCTCACTGGCCTGCACGGTGTAGCGCAGCCCCGGGACGGAGGAGAATTCCAAGGTCACCGCCTTGGTGGCGGAATTGTAGATCACGTTGGAGAACTCCAATTTCGGGAACTGGATGGAGGGAGGACTTTCTCCGGAAGCCAAGCGCTGGATCTGCTCGGGAGTCAAGGCGTCCCCATACACGGCGAAGTCGTCGATCACTCCCTCGGTGCTTTCGCCGCCTGAGGAACCAATTTCCAGATCCTGAATGTTGGGCTCCATCACGCCGGTGTTGGAGCCACTGATCACCAGAGCACCATCCACCCAGACTTCTTTGATATTGCCATTCTTGATAAACACCAGTTGATGCCACTCGGTCAGTTCAATACCCGGGTTGGCACCGGAGATACGGTTCACGGCGCCATTGCAGCAATCGGCCGCAGTCCCGGCGGTATCCCAGTAGAAGTTCCCGTCTCCCCAGGTGGCATGGGCTCCAAAGGCCCGGGCCCCATTGCTGCTTCTGCCGAAAAAGGCAAAACTGTTGGAAACCGCATTCAACTTTTGCCAGAAGGAAAAGCTGACCTGATCCTGGCTGGCCGTAAGATTAAGGATGGTGGCATTGGGCACGACCAACCTCTGACCGGCCTTGACCGTGCCCAGATCCAAGGCGGTGTCACCAGGCTGGCCGGTGCGTCCGCCGCCGGCTGCCGTGTAGGCCGCCCCCGAAGTCATGGTGC
>CAIZWU010000326.1 GCA_903936775.1 uncultured bacterium
CCGGAATAATCTCACCACCATCGAGACGAAATCCCACGCCTGGCTGCCGGAATACCTCGCGGAGCACGAAGTGGAAGTGGTGGCCTCGCTGCCCTGTTATCTGGAAGAAAATGTGGACGCCCAGCGGGGGAATGATGTCTTCCGCCGCAGCATCAGCGCCCTGAAAAAACTCAATGCGGTGGGTTATGGCACCCGCCTGCCCCTGACGTTGGTTTACAATCCCCTTGGTCCGAAGCTGCCGCCCGATCAGGCGGAACTCGAAGCCGACTACAAAGCAGAGCTGGCAAAACGCTATGGCATCGTCTTCACCCGCCTGTTCACGATCACCAATCTGCCCATCGCCCGTTTTGCCGCAGACCTGCGCGAACGGGGGCAGTGGGAGTCCTATCTGGAACTGCTCTCCAACAGTTTCAATCCCGCCACGGTCGATGGCCTGATGTGCCGCAGCACCATCAACATCGGCATGGCGGGCGAAGTCTTTGACTGCGACTTCAACCAGATGCTCAGGATGCAGCTCCGCCGCGGCAAGGAGTTGTTCCTTTGGGATGTCACGCCTCAGACCATCGGCGAATGCGACATCCTCACTGCCAATCACTGCCTCGGCTGCACTGCCGGCGCTGGCAGCAGTTGCGGCGGGGCTTTGAGCTGATTTACGCTGCCACCCCTTGGCGCCACGAAAATCGCCCCCGCGCCTCCCCTGGATCTGCTGCCGCCCCTCGTGGGCCGGACTCTCCCGCCTAAAAAGGAGGGGACTCTGATGGGCCGTTGCGCCGAGAGCGCGCGTCCGGCTCACCCCGGCTCCGTCAAGCAAAGAGTCGATTCAGAGCCATGACCTCGGGGCTGGTTTTGGCTTAGAAACGCTGTTTCGCATTATTTAATCATGAAATTCCCCGTTTCCCCCAGCGGGCTGCGTTTGTCTGCGTGGCTTCTTTGTCTGGCCACTTCCCTGCAGGCTGGCGTGTCATCGAAGCCCTTTGCCCCTGCCTCCAAAGGAGTGTCCGGAAAGTTGTTTGATACCATCCCGGCGGCCCAATCCGGCGTGGCCATGGTGCCAAAGGTGCAGAACGATCACCCGCTCAGTTTTCTCTATCACTCGGGTTTTGTGGTGGGCGGGATCGCCATCGGCGATCTCACGGGGGATGGCTTGCCGGATCTGGTGATCGGCGGCGCGGCCGGCTCCAACGAAATCTACCGGAACCAAGGCGGTTTTTCCTTTGAAAATATCACCCAGGCGATCGGCGCGGGAATTGACGGCGGGGGGCGCTGGACCACCGGGGTGACCCTCGCGGATGTGGATGGCGATGGCGATCTCGATCTGTTCTGCTGCAATTACGAGGCTCCCAATCAGCTTTTCCTCAATCAGGGGCCGGGGGCCAATGGGGTGCCGGCTTTCAAGGAAGTGGCCGCCGCCGCGGGAGTGGCCGCGGTGGATTCCAGCCACAGTGCCTCTTTTGTGGATTATGACCGGGATGGGGATCTGGACCTGTTTTTACTGACCAACAAGGTGGAGGATCCGCAGGGATTCCCCTCCAAGGAGCGGGCTCCCGTGGCCTTTGATGGCACCAATTGGCGCATGCTGGAAGGCATGGACCGCTATTATGCCCTCTGGAAATACGATGCCAAAAATTCCGGGGTGGAACCCGCCGGCCGGCCCGATCTGCTCTTCCGCAATGACGGGGCAGGCGCGGGCGGGGTGCCGGTTTTCCGGGACGTCACCAAGGACGCGGGCATCACCGGACGGGGGGATGGCCTGTCCGCCACCTGGTGGGATTACAACAAGGACGGTTGGCCGGACCTGTTCATCGGCAACGACTTTCTCTCCGAGGACCGCCTCTGGCATAATAATGGAGACGGCACTTTCAAAAATGTGCTCGCCCAGGCCGCCCCGCACACCTGCTGGTTCAGCATGGGGGCGGATGCGGGGGATTTGAACAATGACCTGCTGCCTGATTTCTTCCTCGCGGACATGTCGGCCACCACCCACTACAAAAGTAAGACCACCATGGGAGCCATGGGCGGCACCAATCTGAAACGGGCCGTCGAGTCCTCCCCTCCGCAATACATGCGGAACACCTGTCTCCTTGGCACCGGCACCGGGCGTTTCCTGGAAGCCGCTTACATGCTCGGCATCGCCAGCACGGACTGGACGTGGGCGGTGAAGTTCGGGGATTATGACCACGATGCCAAACAGGATGTCTATCTCACCAACGGCGTGATCCGGGCCATGAACCATTCTGACTTTGTGGTGGACGAAGCGAGCAAGGCTGGCAGCCACCAGTGGGATTTTTACAAAGACCAAACCACCCGGCCGGAGCAGCATCGGGCCTACCGGAACGAAGGGGACCTCCATTTCCATGACTCCAGCGAGGAGTGGGGCCTGAATCGGACCGCGGTCACCTACGGCTGCGCCTGGGGGGATCTGGATGCCGACGGGGATCTGGATCTGGTGGAAGTGAACTTGGATGAACCTCCCACCCTCTACCGCAACAACGCCGCCGGCCGCCCCAAATCCAACAGCGTGGCTTTCCGCTTCAAAGGGAAATCCGCGAACACCGAAAGCATCGGAGCCTCGGTGACGGTGACTTCGGCGTCCGGTTCCCAGATGCGCCAGTTGTTCCCTGGTTCCGGATACCATTCCCATAATGAAGCCCTGATCCACTTCGGCCTCGGGGCCGACCCAGTGGTGGAATCCGCCATCGTGACCTGGCCCGACGGCTCCAGTGAGCGCTTGGAAAAATTGGCCGTAAACCAACTGCACGTCCTGGCTCCAGGCACCGGCACCGCGCCTCCCGCTGCCAGTAAATCTGCCCCGCCCATCTTCGCCGCGGCTTCCGCCTTCCCGCAGATCCGGCATCAGGAAGTCCCGTATGACGACTATTCCGACCAACTCCTGCTGCCTCATGCCCTCTCTCAACTCGGGCCGGCCATCGCCTGGTCCGATGTGAATGGCGATGGATTTGATGACTTTTACCTTGGGGGTGGCGCCGGTCAGCCCGGCGAACTCCGCTTCGCCAATGGCAAGGGTGGCTTCACCGCCCAGTGGGTGGATGCTTTTCAGGCCGACAAAGCCCACGAAGATATGGGTGCCGTGTTCTTCGATGCCGATGGGGATCTGGATGCCGACCTTCTGGTGGCCAGCGGATCATACCAATTCAAGGAAGGTAATCCACTCCTCGCCGACCGCCTCTACCTCAACGATGGCAAAGGCGGATTTACCAAAGCCGCCGCGGAAGCCCTGCCGGTTTTCCTGAAATCCAGCGGCCCCGTGGCGGCGGTGGATTTTGATAAAGACGGCGATGTCGACCTCTACATCGGCAGCCGCGTGGTCCCGGCGGAGTATCCCATCGCTCCGGAAAGCCGTCTGCTGCGGAACGACAGCCAGCCCGGCAAAGTCCTCTTCACGGATGTCACCGTAGCCGTCGGCGGCGAAGCCATCCGGAAGTCCGGCATGGTCAGCGGGGCCGTCTGGTCGGATGTCAATCTGGATGGCGCCCCGGATCTGCTCCTCGCTCACGAGTGGGGTGCGGTGAAACTGTTCCTGAACCAACAAGGCAAACTCGCCGAACGGGTGGAAACCATGGACGATCTGGCCAAAAATACCGGCTGGTGGACCAGTGTCGAAACCGCCGATCTCGATGGCGATGGACGGCTGGATCTGATTGCCGGGAATTTCGGCTACAATACCAAATACAAGGAAGCCACTCCTGATAAACCGAAACTGCTTTATTTCGCCGATTGCGATAACACCGGCCGGAAAAATATTGTCGAGGTGAAGCGCGAGGGGGATACCCTTTACCCGGAACGTGGCCGCAGCTGCAGCTCGACCGCCATGCCCTTCCTGAAAACCAAATTCCCCACCTACCATGCCTTCGCCAGTGCCAGCCTCAAGGAAGTCTACGGCGACTCCCTCGACAAAGGTCAGAAATTCGAGGCCAATACCCTCGGGACAGGCATTTTCTGGAACGAAGGCAATGACGACTCCGGCCAGCCCCGCTTCAAGTTCCAGGCGCTGGAACGTTTGGTGCAGGTCGCTCCGGCCTTCGGAATCGTGGTCACCGATGTCAATGGCGATGGGGCGCCGGATCTCTGTTTTGCCCAAAATTTCCACAGTCCGCAGATCGAGACCGGGCACTATGATGGCGGCCTAGGCCAAGTCCTGATCAACGGGGGCAAACGGGCCTTTTCCGCCCTCCCCGCTGGCTCCAGTGGCTTGGTGCTGCCCCGCGATTGCAAAGCGGCTACCGCGGCCGACCTAAATAACGACGGCGTGCCGGATCTCCTCATCACCACCAATAACAACGCCGCCGCCGCCCTGTTGAATCAGACCGCTGCCCCTGCCAACTTCCTCAGCGTCCGCCTGCCCGCCGGAAAGGGACCCGGGACCCGCGTCACCCTGATTCAGAGCGGCCAACCGGCCCGGATCCAGGAATATCACGCCGGTGCCGGTTATCTCAGCCAAGCTCCCCCCGTCCTCACCTTTGGACTTACCGGAGCCGCCACCCTCCGCATCCAATGGCCGGATGGAAGCACCGCGGAAAAGCCGGTGCCCGCCGGAACCCGGGTGATAGACCTGTCCCGGTAACCAACCTTGGGACTGCGGCAGCCCACCACCGCTTCTCCCCTTTGTGCAGCGCGGCGGCGGAATTCCCCCGGAAAAATTTGTCTCGTGGGTTTCCCCCGCGCTCCCTTCGCCCTCCCCTCTCCCACTCATGAAATCCATTTTCCTGGTCTTTGGCTTCTACGCCATGGCCTTGCCTTCAATCCTTTCAGCCCAGGACCCTGCTGCGGGGAAGCCTGAGACGGTCGCGGATACCCCAGCCCCGGCAGCCCCAACCCGCAGTGCGGCCGCCAAGTCCATCATGGAGGCCATCGCCAAAAATGATGCGGCGTCCGCCTTCCGGATCGCCACCGAAGGCCGGGCCAAGGGCGATCCCACCTGCACCTACCTCCTTGGTCAGATGTATGAACTGGGAAAGGGAGCCCCTGCTGTGGACGTGAAGCAGGCTTTCGCCCTCTATGAAGAGGCCGCCAAAGTGGGCGTTCCCGAAGCTCTCACGGCCACCGCGCGCTGTCTCGAATCAGGCATCGGCACTCCGGCACAACCGGAAAAAGCCATGTTTTATTGGCAAATGGCCGCCGAAGCCAAAGACCCTCCCGCCCTTGGCCGCATGGGGCAGGCCGAACTGGAAGGTCACTACCGTCCCGCCAATCAGGAAGCTGCCCTTCCCTGGTTGGAAAAAGCGGCCGCCGCCAAGGACCCCCTCGGACTCTGGCTGCTCAGCCGCTGTTACGATACCGGTCTCGCGGGCCTGACCCCCAATGTGGAAAAAGCCGTCAATTTTTGCTCCCAGGCGGCCATGGCCGGCCAAGTCGATGCCATGAACCGCATGGGTGAATTCTACGCCACAGCCCGTGGCCTGCCCGGTGACCCCGTCGCCGCCACCGGCTGGTTCCGGCTCGCCGCCGATTATGGCCATGCCCCGGCCTTCGCCAAATTGGCCATTTGCTACTTGGATGGCACCGGCTGCCGGCAGAATGAGGCTCTCGCCCGCGAATTTGCCATCAAGGCCGCCCAGTTGAAAAATCCCCGCGGTAGCTACCTCCTCGGGCGCATTTACGATGAGGGACTTGGCGTCGCGGTCGATCCCGTGATGGGTCTTGCCTATCATCTCCGGGCCATGCAGGCCGGTCTCCGCGAAGCTGGCACCGCCGCGGAGCGCCTGAAGTCCAGCTTGAAACCGGAGGACGTCCAAAAGGCAGAAAAGCTCGCGGCCCAGGGCGGTGGACAAGCGGCACTCCCCGTAACGCGTTGAAAACCTTGGTTTTGATCAAAAAGTGTTCCAGATCTGCCGTTCCGGTGATTTTTTGATTGAAGAAAATTGTCGATTTGTTCACAAATGAATGTGAAATGGATTAAATC
>CAIZWU010000327.1 GCA_903936775.1 uncultured bacterium
CCCGTGCTCAAAGGCACGCCATGGCTGTGGCGGAAAAATCCGGAGAACCTCACCGGGAAGGAGACCGCCGAGATCAAAGAACTCCAAGGCAAACCCCTTGCGACGGCGCGGGCCTATCAGATGCGGCTGGTCCTTCAGGATATCTCCCGGCTGCCGGACGAAACCAGCGCCCGTCAAAAGATGTGCGAGTGGTGCCGGTGGGTGAAGATGGGGGGGCCGGAAATACCCGACCCTGATTTGCGGGAAAATGGTCAGAGCGGCAGCGATGATCGAGAACCATCTGGAGGGCATTCCCGCACCACCAATGCCTTTCTGGAGGGGCGAGGGGGGGGAACAGCGGTTCTCTGCCGTGAAGCGCAAAGCCCGGGGCTTCCGCTCGGTGAAGAACCTCATTCCCATGCTCTACTTCACTGCCGGCAAACTCCCGCTATCCGCCGCCCCTTGACTTTTACAAGCTACTGAAAGTAGCGAAGAACCTTTAAATTTCTTTCCGTGGGGGCGGAAGGGGTTGCCGGATTCTCAATTTTGTAAAAAAATCTGACGATCCAAGAGCCTTGGTTTACAATCTTCCCGCTTGGGAATTCCGCCCGGTTCAGCGGGGCGCCGGAGGCCGCGGGGGGGCGATAAAACCGCTGCCGCTTTCTGAAAATCGTGGCTCTTTACCCAGTAGGGCTATCCTGAAACATCTTGCGGAAACGCGGTCTTCCAGGGGGAAGGTTGATAGTTGGGGAATTGAACGTTGATGGCGGCATGGCATGGAAAACCGAGTATGAGTGTGTCGCAGACCACTGTTGTGGTCTCAAAGCCCCGGCTCTCAAAGGAGAGGTGTTAGGTGGATTTTGCGGTCTCAGGCGCGCTTTATGGTGTGGTCTTTTGGAGCCGGTGGTTGAGCGAAGCGATACCACCGGATTCGACGGAATGAAAAGCTCTCACCCTGAAGGCGTGACAGAATGCGGACAGAAAACGCGAACGGTACTCACTGGTATTCCCAGCTGGGATGCGTGGATTTTGTGGGGGATGTTCCGGGGATTTCGCTGCGCTCAATCCCCACCTAATGGCTTTGATCCCTCCAGAATCCAAGGGCTTCGACCCCTCCGGGATCCTGCTGCCCGGTGCTCCATGCTGGAGGGGGTTGATCCTTCGGGATGAAAAGACCTTTGTTCAATTTCGAACGCAATGAGACCGAGTCACGAAGTGCGCCGGAATCTTAAGGCTATTGGGAAACCATCACGCTGCTGCACGGGTGGTCTGCGACACACTCATGCTACGTCCGACTGCCAAGTCCCCAAGGCTACGGTGCCGGTTTGTCGGCGGCCTCGATTTTGTCGAGGGAATCCTGGGCTTGCTGCTTCAAGGCTTCCGGGAGGCCGGCCATTCCCAAGGCCCGCTTCAGAGTCGCCGCGCCGTCGTCCTTCTTGCCGGCCCCGAGCTGGGAGGTGCCGAGGTAGAACAGGCCTTCGGCGTCGAGGGGGACTTTGGCATCGCTTTCCTTGAGCAAACTGATGGCGGGTTCGAAACTGCCCTTCCGGCTGCGGATGATCCCGAGAGTAAGGGCGGGGGCAGGGTCTCCGGGCAGAGCTTGGCGGGCTTTTTCAGCGAAGGTTTGAGCTTCATCAAGGCGTCCCTCCTGGGTGGCGAGCAGGGCGGCGAGCTCCTTCCAGACGGGAACAAACTCCGGCTGTTTTTTCAGGATTTGTTCGAGGATGGCGAGGGATTCGTTGGTTTTTCCTTCCTGCAACAGAAGTCCGGCCTGAACCATCAGGGCGGGCAGATCATCCGGATTCTCTTTCAAGGCTTCCGTGGCGGCGGCCGGGGCCGGACTACTGGTGAGGGCGAGGAAACGCTGGGCTCCGGCTTTTTCCGGGGTATCGCCGGGCTGGGCTGTAATTTCCTGCATGAGGCTGCGGGCCTGCTCCGTTTTGCCAGTGCCGTAGGCGGCGCGGGCCAGTTTCAGCTTGAGACCGGGATCGGCCTGGCCGGCGGATAGGGCCTCTTGGAGGAGGGTGCTGGCATAACGGAAATCACCCTGCTGGAGCACGGCTTCACCGAGGGCGCGGGCGGCGGCCGGATTCCGGCCATCGAGGGCGCGGGCCCGTTTGGCGAAGTTGGTGGCTTGAGCGGGATCAGCCAAGGGACCGGCATAGAGCCGGGAGAGGGAGACGAGAGCTTCGATGAGGCCGGCATTTCCTTTGAGGGCTTCCTGATAACTGGCGGCGGCCTCTGGAAAGTTTCCGGCGGCTTCCTGAAGCTGGGCCAGTCGGGTCCGGGCGGTGACATCGCCCGGGGTATCCTTGAGTCGTTGGGTGAGGGATTCGAGCGTGACTTCCTTTTCAGCCGAGCCATCGCCCGTCAACTGTCCCAGGTATTCCTTCGCTTGTTCGATCCCGGCAAATGGTTGTTTGGCGACGACGGCTTTTTCCAAGGCGGTGCGGGCGGTCTCTTTTTGGCCCTGCATGTAGCGGGCCATGCCAAGGTGGTATTGGATCTCCGCGTTATCAGGGAGTTTGGTGGCGGCCTCCTCGATCAGGGACAAGGCTTGGGGGTAGTCCTTTTGTTGGAACAGAATCCAGCCGAGGGTGTCGGCAATCTCGGGGGAGGCCGGCTGGAGGGTGCGGGCCCTCGCAGCCAATTCCTGGGCCTTGGCTATATTATTGAGCGGACCGGCATTAAGATAGGCAAGGTTGTTCAGGGCGGTCATGGAATTGGGATCATCCACGAGGATCTGTTCGTAGGCGGCCACCTGTTTGGCGGTCTGGCCCTGCTGGGAATAAAGGAGAGCAAGGACCATCCGCTGGGTGATGCTTTTGGGTTTCTGTTCCAGATAACTTTCGAGCCGGCTGATGACCTCGGGGATCCGACCCTGTTTCATGTAGCCGTCGAGCAGCATGTTATGGATGGTGAGGGAATCCGGTTGAATGGCGAGGGCGGCGAGCAGGGATTTTTCGGCCTCGGCCCATTTTTCTTCGGCGGAAAAGACTTTGCCCTGCAGGAAGGGCACCGTCCAGCTGCCGGGGTGGTGGGTTTCCTGTTCCTGGATCCGGCGGCGGGCGGTTTCGAAATCCTTGCGTTCGATGTCCAGTTCGATCAGTTGGAAGGCGACCGTCTGATCTTTCGGAGCGAGGGCCTGGGCCTTTTGGAAGCTGGCGAGGGCTCCGGTGCCTTTGCCCTGCTGGCGGAGGAGCATTCCCAGCATGAAATGCGGTCCGGGCTGTTTTTCATCCCGGGCGATCTGGCTGCGGTAGACATCCGCAGCTTCATCCAAGCGGCCTTGGGCCTGATAGGCGGAGGCGAGGATTTGTTCCGCGGGAGTCAGACCGGGGCGCTGCTGCAACAGCTTTTCCATGGCCTCGGAGGCGGCGACGGCTTTCCCGGTGCCGATCCTCGTCTGGGCTAGCAAAAGGCTGGCTTCGGCGTAGTTGGGCATCAGCACCAGCACTTCTTCGAGGGTGGCAGCGGCGCGGATCGGATCGTTATTGGCCAGAAAGCTGCGGGCGAGGGCCATTTTGACTCCCAGGTTGCCCGGGTAGAGGGTGCTCAGTTCCTCCATTTCCTTGGCGGCATCGCTCCCTTTGCCTTCAGCCAGCATAGCCGAAGAGCGGAGCATCCGGCCTTCCGGATTGGTGCCATCGCGGCTCAATACTTCCTTCAGCATTTCCAGCGCTCCCTTTGGGTCCTTGGCCTTGAGGGTGAACTCGGCCAGTTGGGTCCATGCCGGAAGGTAGAAGCGGAACTTGTCCGTCATTTCCCGCACCATGGCGGTGGCTTCCTCCAGTTTGCCGGAGGCGGCGAGGGTCTTGGCGTAGCGTAGGCGGGTCAGGGATCGGGGCGGGGCCACTTCGGATGCCCGTTTCAAGGCGGCCAGCTCGTCGGTCGGGTCTTTGACGATTTCGTGGTAGGCGGCGAGCGCGAGGTGGATCATCTCGGAGTCCGGACTGATGGCCAAGGCGAGATCGAGCGAGTTTTTTGTGGCCGGGAGGTCACCTTTCCGGCTGGCGAGGACGGCGGAAGCGAGGTGGAAAGGGGCGCTGGTTTCGGAATTGAAGGCACTCAGGCGGGTCGAAAGATCGGTGAGTTGCTCTTCGGTGACGCTGGTATTGGCCAGCAGGGTCAAGGCCTCGCCATCGGTCGGATTTTTTTCGAGAAGTTCCACCGCCTGTGTCCTGGCATTGGCAAACTGATTGGTGGCAAACAACGCCTGGGCGAGGGCCCGTTTTACCTCGATGTCAGCGGGATCGGTGGTATTGGCATTCGTGAGGTAAACACCGGCTTGAACCGGGACTCCCATTTCGACCCAGGTGAAACCCAGTTGGCGGATGGCCCGGGGATTCTTGGGATCCACCCGCAACACCTTGAAATACTCGAGGCGGGCTTCGTCGAAGGACTGCTCCTGGAAAAACTTTTCGGCCCGCGCGAGGATGCGCTCCGGATTGGACCCGGCGGCCCGGACCGCGAAAAGAGCCGCGATGGCCACGATCGCTCCTGTCAGAACAATTAACAGTGTTTTTTTCTTGCTCATAATAGATGCATGGGGAAATCCAGGCCGGGGGGATGATCCGTTGAGAGACTAAGCCCGCTTGATAGCAGCCGCAACAGTTTTTCCGCTTCTGCGAGCCCGGTTCACCGGTTATAAACTTCTCATGGTAGCCCAGGAGTTCCGCAAATCACTTCAAATTTTTCGTGAAAATCGGCGTTGAGCGAGTAGATTAATAAAATTGAGAAAGGCTTGGAGCGTTATTGTTACCTTGTTTCCCGACTTTTCCCTCATCCCGGATCAATCATATAAATGGCCCCAAATCCATCCATGAATCACTGGCCCTCCACTATGCTGCCCCCTTCTGCCAGGGTGGCGCGGTGAGGCCGCTGGTTTGATGGGCGGTTAACCCCAGGACTCCATGGCAACACTGACCCTGCACCCTCCTGACGGAGCTTCCGTCGTCGTGGAACTGCAGCACGATGTGGTCACGCTGGGCCGCAATCCTGACAACCGGATCGTGATCTCCAGCAGCTACATTTCAGGATATCACGCCCGTTTCAACCTGGTCAAAGGCACGGATACCTACGAAGTCACGGACTTGCAGTCGCACAATGGAACCCGGATCAATGGCATCCGTATCGAAAAACAGCGGCTGCATCATGGGGATATGATCCAACTGGGGCCCGCCCTGCTGGCCCGCTTCGAACAGGAGCGGCCGGTGGGGGCAGAGGTGCCGGGATCGCTGGCGGCCCATGACTCCGCGGAGGTGAAAGCCTCGGTGACCTACAATGGCAGTGGTCATGGCGGACGGACCGGGGCCCCGGTGGCGGAGGCCTCCCTGCTGGAGGAGCAGCGCGATGAATTGGAGCAACTCAAGGTGGAGGCCAAAAAGCGGCGCACCGAACTCCGGGTGGGAGAGGCGCAGTTGAAAGAGGTGCGGACGGAACGGGATACGCTACTGGAAGCCATCGCGGAGGCGCACCGCGAGCAAGCCAAGGTGAGGGAGGCTACTTTTGCCCAGGATGGGGTGCTGCGCTCCGGCCGGGAGGCCCAGGAAGAATTGGAATCCGGAATCCGGCAGCTCAAGGAGACCCAGGAGCGTGAACGGGAGGCCTTGCAAAATTTGCGGGCGGAGTGGGCCGAGTATGCCGCGAAACACCGGGAAATCCAAACCAATCTGGAGTTGGCCCGGCGGCAGTGTCTCACCATCGCCGTAGAGGCCGAACAACAGCGCGAAGCGCAGGATACCATGGCCCGGCAGGTCGCGGCCCGGCGGGAGGAACTGAGGTCTTTGGACAAGGCGGCAAAGGCGCTTTCGGAAGAACAGGAATTAAGGCAGGCGGTGCAGGCCGGACGGGAAGAAGCGGGGGCCGCGGCCAAGGCCGCCCAGGAGGAACTCCGGAGGCAGGAATCCAGCCTGGCCAAGGCTCGGTTGGAGGAAAAAAAGATCAGAGGGGAATTGGAACAGGGCCGAGCCGATTTGGCGGCCTTGCAGGAAACAATCTCCGCGCATCGGGAGATCCAAAAAACACTGGAATCAGCGATGGCCGGACTCCAGGAAAAGGTCGTGGCCAGCGAGGCCGGGGCTTGGCGGGCGCAGGCCGGTCAGGGAAAAACTGCGGCGGAACTGGAATCCATCCGCCAGGCCTTGTTGATCGCGGAAAAAGAACGAGGCCAACCGCAATCCCTCGTGAAGGAGGCCGGGCAAAAGCTGGAAGGCCTTCAGAGGGAAGCCAGGGTGGCCGCGGAATTATTGGAATCGAGGCAGCAGGCGGTGGTTCCGGCTGGCGACGCGCTCGGGAAGTTGCCGCTTCGGACGCAGGCTCTGCGCCGGAATATGACCGTGGACCAGGCTGAATGGGACCGCACGGCGGCGCTCCGGGATCAGCAGGCGGAACGGGAGGAAATCAACGGCCAGTTAGGGAAGGCCCGGGCCGAAATGGTCCGGCTGACCGAGGAGCTGGAGACCCGGCGGATTGGACTGAAAGAGCTGGGGGAAGCGCTGGGAGCCGTGGGCGGTGATCCCTCGGCCGTTCTCGAAGCTTTCGAAAAAATACGCCTCACCCATGGGGAACTGGGCAGGGCAGTGGCGGGAAAGCAGGCGGATTTGGAAACCCTGCGCCAGGCGGCCCTGACGCAGCGGCAGGAACTGGAGGCCGCCTGTCAGGATCTGGCCGGAGTCCAGCAGCAGGTCAAGGACGCCGGGGCTAGGCTGTCCCAGTTGAATCAGGCGATCGCTGAAGCGGAAGCCGCCGCCAGCCTGCGCCAGCAGGAACTCGACCGGAAATTGGCGGAGGGGGAAAGCCGGTTGCGGGAGTTGGAGTCCCAAGCCGCGGAGCATCGTCATCAGATCGCCCAGCCGCCACCGTTGCCGTTGCCGTTGCCGTTGCCGGCGGGGCCGGGTCCAGCAACCAGTCAAGATGCCGCCAAGCCGGAGGACACTCCGGGGAATCCGACGGAGCCTGCCGGATCGATCGAAGACGAATTGATCCGCCTCGGATTCAGGGTGCAGCCTGTCAAAAAGAATCCGGGCAACGCAAAGTAGGCTCTGGAAAATGGACGCGGCGGCGGCGGCCGGTTGATTTGGCTCACCCCGCGCCTCACGAGCGTGCTCTCCCGGAGAATGTCGCCCCCGGGGGCGTGTTGCCGCGGTGCTGATCCTGATGGGGAAATCCACCAGCCATCAGGATCCCGGAGGGATATCAGCCATTAGCTGGATTGAGCGCAGCGACATCCCCGGAACATCCCCTGCAAAACTCAGGCATCGCGGCAGGAGATGCCAGCAAACGGCGTGGGTCCGTTCATTTACCGTTTTCAACTTTTCATGGGGCTGTTTTTGGACATTGACAACCACAGGCCAAGGTAAATCGGCCATTTCCAGCTACTGTATTCCCGGCCGCTGCACGATGAGGCGGTAGAAGGCGGTGGGTTTGTTCCCCACGGCATCCCGGAGGGTGACTTCCTGCCGATTCCCCGTGCGGCCTGTGGAAATTTCCAACCCGGGCAGGGCCGCGGTCCATTCCCGGCCGGGCTGCCGGGTGGCCACCGGATACCAGCCGTTGGCCAGATTTTCAGAGCACTCCACCTGCAGGACCACGTCAGGCAGATAGGGGTTGTGGAACAGTCGGAGGACCGCTTGGTCCCCTTCCAGACTTTGGGCAAACGCATTCGCCCCATCGTTTACCGAAGTCTGCAGCCCGAGGGCGTATTCTCCCAGATTACCCCAGCGGTCGCCATCGGCGTTGACCTGGTCACCGGCCACCAGGGGATCGCTGGCGCTGGCCCCGAAGGCCTGCTGCTGCCAGAGGGTCACTCCGCCGATGGTGACGGTGAAGCTGGCGATGGCCTGGTTTCCGGCGGCATCCCGTGCGGTGTAAACGACAGTGGTGCTACCGGCAGGGAAACGGTCCCCGGATTGGTGGGTGCTGGTCAGAGACGCGATTCCCACATTGTCGCTGGCCTGGGGAGGGCCCCAGGAAACCACCGCCGAGGTGCCGCCCGGGGAGTCCGGCACGGTGACGATTTCCCCCGGGAGATCGGAAATCACGGGACTCTGGGTATCGATGGCGCTGCCC
>CAIZWU010000328.1 GCA_903936775.1 uncultured bacterium
AGCATGAGGACATGGACATGATGTTCCAGTTCGACCCACGGGCCGTGGCCACACAGTCGCCCCAGCCGGTACAGCGGTTCTTCCCCTAAAGAACCCCTTCTGCCGCCGTCCCTCTCCGGGGCGGCGGCTTCAATCAACCTTCAGCACGGCCCCCAGTTCTCCGGAACTGGGGGTTTTCGTTTGCCAAACCCAACCTCGAGCCTTCCGGACCCGTCTGAAAAGAGAAATACCCGGAAGAACCCGCGGGAGATCCTGCGGCCGGAGTGCCCTCACGCCAATTCTCCTCATTTCCTGTAGGGAATAGGGATTTTCCAGTTGCCCCTTGCCCGAATGAAGCTACTCTCCATGGTCCGCTTTCACTTTACCTACTGCCAAACATGTCCAAAGCCAGCGTCGAAGAAATCAAACTCGAGTCCCAAGGCCTTCGCGGCGAAATCGCGGAAAACTTCGCCGACGCCGCGCTGACCCACGTGGATGAATCCGAAAACGTGCTGCTCAAGTTCCACGGCTCCTACCAGCAGGATGACCGGGACCTCCGGGCGGCCCTGACCAAGGAAAAGAAGGAAAAGGCCTGGTCGTTCATGGTGCGCTCCAAAATGCCGGGCGGCCGGATTTCCGCCCAGCAATGGCTGATCCATCACGATCTCTGCGTCCTGTCGGAAGGCTCGCTGCGCCTGACCAACCGTCAGGGCATCCAACTCCACGGCGTGCTCAAGGGGAACCTCAAGGCGGTCATCGCCGGGATCTGCCACAGCGGACTCACCACCATGGGTGCCTGCGGCGATGTGGTGCGCAATACCATGGCCCCGGCCGCTCCGATCAAGGACGCCGCCCGTCTGGATGCCCAACTCCTTTCCGAAGAAATCAGCCAGCGCTTCCTCTGGCGTTCCTCCGCCTACGCCGACATCTGGCTGGATGGTGAAAAGATTGATCTCGATTGGGCTGAGGTGGACGTGAACCCCGACGTCCGCGCCAAAACCATCGCCAAAGACGAAATGGCCGCCGAAGATCCGATCTACGGCAAACTCTACCTGCCCCGGAAATTCAAGGTCGGTATCGCCATCGAGCCGCAAAACGATGTGGACGTCTTTTCGCAGGACCTCGGTTTTATCCCGCACATGGTGGACGGCAACGTCGAAGGATACACCGTCACCGTGGGCGGTGGATTTGGCATGAGCCATGGCCAGCTGAATACCCGGCCCTTCCTCGCCCAGCCGCTCTTTTACGTGAAACGGGAGAACGTGGTGGATGCCGCCGAAGCCATCGTCACCACCCAGCGCGACCACGGCAACCGCACCGAGCGCAAGAACGCCCGCATGAAATACACCGTGCAGACCATGGGCATCGACGGCTTCCGTGCGGAAGTGGTGAGCCGCCTTCCCGGCATCGAAACCTTCCCCGCCAAACCGCTCAATTTTGCCACCGTCGAAGACAATCTCGGCTGGTTCGAACAAGGCGACGGCAAGCTGTTCTGCGCCGTCTACATCAGCATGGGCCGCCTCACCAACCGTGAGGAGGGTGGCCCGCAATATCTGGACGCCTTCAATGAAATCGCCCGCGACCTCGGCCTGCCCTTCGTCGTCACGCCGAACACGAACCTCATCATCGCCGAGGTCGCGCCGGAGCAAAAAGCGGCCGTCGATGCCATCCTCGCCAAACACCAGGTTCCACACGCCGATGGCATGACCGCCACCCGCCGCGTCGCCCACGCCTGTGTGGCCCTGCCCACCTGCGGCCTCAGCCTGTCCGAATCCGAACGCGCCCTGCCCGGCGTGCTGGATGAATTCGACACCATCCTCCGCGAACTCGGCTTGGAAAACGACCCGATCCTCGTGCGCATGACCGGTTGCCCCAATGGATGCGGCCGGCCTTACAATGCCGACTTCGGATTTGTGGGCCGGGCTCCCAACAAATATGCGCTCTTTGTCGGCGGCAGCATCGCGGGCGACCGCCTCGCCGGCCTGGAGCAAAAGGTCGTCATCCGCGGCGATATTTCCGCCACCGTGCGCCCCTATCTGGAAGCCTACAAAGCCGAGCGCACGGCGGGAGAAACCTTCAGTGCCTGGTTCGGCCGCACCCGCCAGAATGGTGAGGCGCCGACGCCCGAGCAATTCCACATCGAGTTGACGGAACGCGCCGCCAAGCTGGCTGGAGCCAAGGCCGACGAAGCCGGCTGATCCCGGCGGGGTGGGTTCTGCCGGAGCACCCCACCCCGCGCGGCTATCTTACTTGAGCCGCTTCACCCGGATATTCCGATAACGCACAAATTCTTTGGTGTGGTCTCCCCCCCCGTGGACCTGCAGGCCAATGCGGCCTTTTTCCGGATGCCGGATTTCGGTTTCCTGCCATTCCATGATTTTCACGCCATTGATCCAAGTGGTGATGTGGGGCGGATTCCCTTCGATGCGGGCGCGCAGTTCATTCCACTGACCGGCGCGCCAGAACCAAGGCCAGCTGGCGGGTTTGACCGGCAGCGCGGTGGGCGGCTCTCCCGTTTTTTGATCGGTGATCTCCGTGACCTTGTCGGTGAAGCTGTAGTTCCTCACGTGGGGTTTGCCGCCGAGCCCTTCACCGTAGATGCCCATCAGATTGCCTCCGGCGTGATAATCGATCATGGCCTGCCACGCCTTGCCGTCCTCGCTGCTGCGCAGAAACAGTCCGCTGTCCGGGCCGAAATCATTGTTCATCTCGATGACCACCTCGAAGTCGGTGAACTCCTCATCCGTCATCACCAGACCGCCATTGCCGGGAACATCCTGACTTCCGATGATGGCGCCATTTTCCACCACCCACCGGCCACCGCTGGTATTTTTGCTGGTGGTGGAATGCCCACTACTGGCGCTGACATGCCATCCCTTGAGCGACTGCCCGTCAAAGAGACTGACAAATCCCTCCTCCAGTTTCCCCTCGGGAGTCACCCCGGCGGGTTTTCCCGGGGGCTGGGCCAGCGCGGCCACCATGGCGAATAACGGAAGAACCAACAGGGCGGGGGAGAGCTTGAGTTTCATATGGCATCATTACGCAGGCCCGGCTCCACCATTTCGCCGGAATGCCCCCACGGCAGGGGACTCATCAACCTAAACGGGAAAATGACGGGCCACAGCGGGAGCGCAGCGGAGACAGCCGAAGGCAAATAACACCGATGATCCTGAAATCACGCCTTTTCAGGAAATAGAGTCCTCCCCTGCAAGATGAATCGGAAGTGCTTCATCCATCCGTGAATCGCCCCCCAAACCCCGCTTCCCCCGGATTTCAGGCCCACACCCATCGCAGGAAAATACTTGACTAAACAGTCAACAACCACTACCCGGTCCCTCCCCGCCCGTCCGTATGGCCAGACCCAGCCAAGCTAAAGAAAACCTCATCAAGGCCGCCTACGACCTGATCTGGGAAACCAGCTATGGCGCCACCAGTGTGGATGACATCTGCGCCCGTGCCGGCGTGCGCAAAGGCAGTTTCTATCATTTTTTTGAATCCAAGGCGCACCTCACCATCGCGACCCTGGATGCCGGCCGGGCCAAACACTTCCCGGAGCTGAATGAAATCTTCTCCCCGCTGGTGCCGCCGCTGGAGCGCTTTGTGCGCTTTGCCGGGTATGTCCTGTTTTACCAGCAGGAGCGCCTCGCTTTGACTGGTCATGTCTGCGGCTGCGCGCTTTCCTCCCTGGGCAGCGAAGTCGGCAGCATGGATGAACTGATCCGCACCCACATCATCGATATCTTCTCCAGCCACCTCCGTTATTACGAATCCGCGATCCGTGATGCGGCCCGCGAAGGCCTGATTGATGGCACCGATGCCCCGCTCAAAGCCAAGATGATCCAACACTACGTGCAAGGGGCCCTGACCCACGCCCGCGTGCTCAACGATCTGACCCCTGTTCATGACATGGCGCGCTCCATGCTCCATATTCTGGGGGCCAAACCGGACCTCATACCTGCGCTTTCCTGAGGCCGCTCCCCTTGGAGACAACCGGTCAACTTTCCTCCCCCTCCCATTCCCCCATGAAGTTCCTGCTGCCCACCCTCGCCTGTTTCGTCCTCTTCCTGCCCGCCTGCAAAAAAGCCACAGATGCCCAGAACTCCGAGGGTGCCGGAGGAGCCCGGGGGCCGATGCCGGTGATGACGCTCCAGCCCCAGCCCCGCACCATCGCCGACTGGGACGAATTCTCCGCCCGCATCGAAGCCACCGACTCGGTGGAAATCCGCCCCCGCGTCACCGGTTATATTGACCGGGTCACCTTCGAATCCGGTCAACTGGTGAAGGAAGGGGAAGTCCTGTTCGAAATCGATCCCCGGTTCGAGGAAGCCGCCCTCGCCGTCGCCGATGCCGCCGTGGCGCAGGCGCAGGCCCGCCTGCAAAGCGCTCAAAGCGAAGCGGACCGGGTGGAAACCCTGCTCAAGGCCCGCGCGATCTCCAGTGAGGATGCCGACACCCGCCGCAATGCTCTCAACATCGCCAAAGCCGCGGTGCGCTCCGCCGAGGCCAGCCGCAACGGCGCGGTCCTGAATCTGGAATTCACCAAAGTGCGCTCCCCGATCAATGGCCGCGTCAGCCGCGCCCTGCAAACCAAGGGCAACTACATCAGTGGAGTGGCCGGATTCACCACCCTGCTCACCACGGTGGTCAGCGTCGATCCCATGCACGTCTACGCCGCAGTGGATGACGCTTCCTATCTCCGGTATGCCAAATTGATCCGGGAGAAAAAGCTGACGGATCCCTCCACCAACCGGGTGCCGGTCGAACTCAAAATCGAAGGGGACACCGGGTGGACCCACAAGGGATGGATCGAATCCTTCGACAACCGGATCGACCCCGCGTCCGGCAGCATCGCGGTGCGCGCGGTTTTCCCCAACAATGAAGGAATCCTCATGGCCGGCTCCTTCGCCCGGCTGCGCCTGCCCGGCAGCGGTGAGTATGAAGCCACCCTGATTGACGAAAAATACATCGGTACCAATCAGGACGTGAAATACCTCATGGTGGTCAGCAAGGAAAGCACCGCCGAAGTCCGCCCGGTCACATTGGGCCGCACCTACGAAGGCCAGCGCGTCGTCCTCAGCGGCCTCAACCCGCAGGACAAGGTCATCATCAGCAGTCTCCAGATCCTGCCTCCCGGCGCCCCGGTGCAGCCGATCACGCCGGGGAAAGAAGTCGGCAGCCAGAAGTCAGAGGCCAGCCCTCCAAAAACCGCTTCCTGACCACCGACCGACTGACCGACTGACCGACCGACCGCCGACCGCCGACCGCCGACCGCCGACCGCCGACCGCCGACCGCCAACCGCCGACCGCCAACCGCCGACCGCCAACCGCTGACCCCTGCCCCCCGCCCCCCTGACCGCTTCTGCATGAACATCAGTCACTTTTTTATCACACGCCCCATTTTCGCGGGCGTGCTGTCCATCCTCATCACCGTCATCGGTGCCATCTCGCTGCGGTCCCTGCCTGTCAGCGAATACCCTGAGATTGTGCCGCCCACCGTGGTGGTGCTGGCAAACTACCCCGGAGCCAGTCCTGATGTCATCGCCTCCACCGTTTCCTCCCCACTGGAGGAAGCGATCAACGGGGTGGAGAACAGCCTCTACATGTCCTCCCAGGGAACGGCAGATGGCGTGATGAGCCTGACCGTCACCTTCAAACTGGGCACGGATCTCGACAAAGCCCAGGTCCAGGTGCAGAACCGGGTCAATCAGGCCCTGCCCCGTCTGCCGGAGGAGGTCCGGCGCATCGGGGTGAGTGTTCTCAAATCATCGCCCGACCTCACCATGGTGGTGCACCTGATTTCGCCAGGGAAGAAGTATGATGAAATCTTTGTCCGCAACTATGCCACCCTCCAGGTGAAGGACGTGCTGGCCCGCCTGCCGGGGGTCGGCCAGGTCCAGCTCTTCGGGTCCGGCGACTACTCCATGCGCGTCTGGCTCGACCCTCAAAAGGCCGCGGCCCGCAATATTACCGCCACCGATGTGGTGGCTGCCCTTCAGGAACAAAATGCGCAGGTAGCGGCGGGCTCCGTGGGCGCCCCTCCGCTGATCACGCCGGCCGACCTCACTCTCACCATCAATGCGAGGGGCCGTCTGGTCACCGAGGATGATTTCAAAAAGGTCGTGATCAAAATCGGCGAACAGGGCAATCCGGTTTATCTCCAGGACATCGCCCGCATCCAACTCGGGGCCAGCGATTACGCGTTGCGTTCGCTGCTGAACAACGAACCCGCCGTCGCGATTCCCATCTTCCAACTGCCGGGTTCGAATGCCCTCGCCCTATCGCAAAGCGTGCGCGGAGCCATGGATGACCTCGCGAAATCCTTCCCTCCCGGACTGGAATACAAGATTGCCTACGACCCGACGGTTTTCGTCGCCAAATCCATCGACGCCGTCATCATCACCCTGCTGGAAGCCATCGTGCTGGTGGTGCTGGTGGTCATCATTTTCCTCCAAACGTGGCGCGCCTCCATCATCCCGCTGGTGGCCGTGCCGGTCTCGCTGATCGGCACCTTCGGCGTGATGCACGCGCTGGGCTTCTCCATCAATAACCTTTCCCTGTTCGGCCTCGTGCTGGCGATCGGAATCGTGGTGGATGATGCCATTGTGGTGGTGGAAAACGTGGAACGGAATATTGCCCTGGGCATGAAACCACATGCCGCCACGGAGCAGGCAATGAAGGAGGTGACCGGACCGATCATTGCCACGGCCCTGGTGCTTTGTGCGGTTTTTGTCCCCACCGCTTTCATCAGCGGCCTGACCGGCCAGTTCTACAAACAATTCGCCATCACCATCGCCATCTCGACGGTGATCTCGGCCTTCAATTCCCTGACTTTATCCCCCGCGCTCAGCGCCATCCTGCTCCAACCCCATGGCGCGAAGAAGGATCTGGTATCGCGGGCCCTCGATGGGCTGCTGGGCTGGTTCTTCAAACTGTTCAACCGTTTCTTCAATGCCGCGGCCAACCTCTACGGCTGGGCGGTCGGCCGCCTCCTGCGGATCGCCTTCGTCGTCATCATCGGCTATCTCGGACTGGTCTGGCTCACCGGCATCGTGTTCACCAAGGTGCCCACCGGATTCATTCCCCAACAGGACAAACAATACCTCATTGCCTTCGGACAGCTCCAGGACGGAGCCTCCATCGAGCGCACCACCAAGGTGATCGAGCGCATGGGTGAAATCGCCATGGAAACGCCGGGCGTGGTGAACTCCGTCGCCTTCCCCGGACTTTCCATCAATGGCTTCACCACCAGCGCCAACTCCGGGATCGCCTTCATCTCCCTCGATGATTTCGAGAAGCGCCAAGGCCCCGGCACCAGTGGAACGGAAATCGCCGCCGCGATCCAGCAACGTCTGTTCGCCGAAATCCCCGACGCCCTCGTGCTGGTGATTCCGCCCCCGCCCGTCAACGGCCTCGGCACCGGCGGGGGCTTCCGCCTCCAAATCCAGGACCGCAACAATCTTGGGTATGCCGAGCTCTACCGCGTCACCCAGGAAGTCCTCGGCAAAGCCCGCGCCCAGCCCGGAATCTTCAGCCAGCCCTACTCCACCTTCCAAGTCAATGTGCCCCAGCTCTTCGCCGATGTGGACAAGATCAAAGCCAAGGCCCAGGGCGTCAATCTGCAGGAGCTCTACGCCACGCTCCAGATCTATCTCGGCTCGCTTTATGTGAACGACTTCAACCGCTTCGGGCGCACTTACAAAGTCGTGGTCCAGGCGGACGAGGAGTTCCGCCGCCACAAGGATGACATCAACAAACTGAAGGTCCGCAATGCCGCCGGGCAGATGATTCCCATTACGTCGCTGGTGGAAATCAAGGACTCCTACGGGCCTGACCGCGTCTCTCACTATAACAGCTTTACCACCGCCGAGATCAACAGTGGTCCGGCCCCCGGGGTAAGCTCAGGCCAGGCCGAGGAAGCGATGACCCGGATCCTCAAGGAAACCCTGCCACGGGGCATGACGTTTGAATGGACCGAATTGAAGTATCAGCAGATCCTCGCCGGGAACACCGCCATCTACATCTATCCGCTGTGCCTGCTGCTGGTCTTCCTCGTCCTCGCCGCCCAATACGAAAGCCTGCGCCTGCCGCTGGCCATCATTCTGATCGTCCCCACCTGCCTGCTCAGTGCCATGCTGGGAGTGATGCTCAAGGGCGGCGATAACAATATCTTCACCCAGATCGGACTGATCGTGCTGGTGGGGCTGGCCTGTAAGAACGCGATTCTGATTGTGGAATTCGCCCGCGAGAAACAACTGCACGGCATGAGCGCCGCCGAGGCCGCCCTCGAAGCCTGCCGCCTGCGGCTGCGCCCGATTCTGATGACCTCGATCGCCTTCATCGCCGGGGTTTATCCGCTGGTCGTCAGCACCGGAGCCGGCTCGGAAATGCGTCAGGCCATGGGCACGGCGGTCTTCGCCGGCATGATCGGCGTCACCATCTTCGGTCTCTTCCTCACCCCCGTGTTCTACTTCCTGCTGATGAAGTGGGGCGAAGACCGGCGTAAGCCCGCCGAGCCTCCCGTGCCTCCGCCCTGAGCCCTCCCCAGCCACGGATGAACCGGAGGGCCATGTTTCCATCATCCGTGGCACTTTACAAAATTGGCCCCCTCCCAAAATCCCGCCATGCGCCTGACCCTGCTCCTCCCCGGCCTCGTCGCGCTGGCCTGCGCCGCCTGCCGGCCGGCGGCTCCCACTGCCGCGCCTCCCCCGCCGGTTCCCACCGTCACCGTGGCCAAAGGCATCGCCCGCACTGTCACCGAATATGACGATTTTGTAGGGCGGTTGGAATCACCCCAGACCGTCGAAATCCGCGCCCGGGTGTCAGGTTACCTCGACACCGTCCACTTCCGGGAAGGCAGCGAGGTCAAGCAGGGCGATCTGCTGTTCACAATCGATCCCCGGCCCTATCAAGCCACCGTGGACCGGTTCCAGGCCGACCTCGACCGCGCCAAAATCCGCGCCGACCTCGCCCGCAGCGAAGCCGCCCGCGCCGAGAAGCTGCTCGCCTCCCGGGCGATCGCCTCCGAGGAGGTCGAGACCCGGGTCAAGGCCCTCACGGAAGCCGAAGCCGCCATCCGCTCCGCCGAGGCCTCCCTGAACACTTCGAAACTCGACCTCGAATTCACCGCCGTCCATGCCCCGATCTCCGGCCGCATCGGGCAGGCCCTCGTCACCCCGGGCAACCTCGTGGGAGGAGGCACCAGTGCGGCCACCTTGCTGACCACCCTGGTTTCCCTCGACCCCATTTATTGCTACGTGGAAGTGGATGAGCGGTCCTCCCTGAAATACCGGACGCTGGCCCGCGAAGGCAAACGGACCAGTGCCCTCTTCCATGAGATCCCCGCACGCATGGGCCTCACCAACGAAGCCGGTTTCCCTCATGAGGGAAAAATCGACTTCGTGGACAACGTCATCAAACCGGACACCGGCACCATCCGGGCCCGCGGGGTGTTTCCGAATTCCGACCGCCTGATGGCTCCTGGCTTCTTCGCCCGGCTGCGCATCCCCGGCAGCGGCACCTATGAAGCGGTCCTGATCCGCGACAGCGCGCTGGGCAGCGACCAGGGACGCCCCTATGTGCTGGTGGTCGGCCCTGACAATAAAGTGCAATACCGCGCTGTCACCACCGGCCCGCTGGAGGACGGCCTGCGCATCATCCGGGAGGGATTGAAACCAGACGAACGCATTGTCATCACCGGCCTGCTGGCCGCCCGGCCCGGAGCAGCCGTAAATCCTGTCGAAAGCGGAATGCAGCTCCAGGAAACCCCTCCGGTCCGATGAATCTGCCCCGCTTTTTTGTGGACCGTCCGATCTTTGCGGCGGTGCTCAGCATTGTCATCACCATTGTCGGCGGTCTCGCCTACCTTGGCCTGCCGGTCGCCCAGTATCCGGAAGTGATCCCACCCACGGTGGTGGTCAGCGCCACCTACCCCGGAGCCAATGCGCAGACCCTCGCGGATACCGTGGCTTCCCCCCTGGAGCAGGAAATCAATGGCGTGGAAAACATGCTCTACCTGTCCTCATCCTCCACCGGCGATGGACGGATCAGCATCACCGTCACCTTCAAACTCGGCACCAATCTCGACCAGGCGCAGGTCCTGGTGCAGAACCGCGTCAATGCCGCCCTGCCCCGTCTGCCGGAGGAGGTGCGCCGCCTCGGCGTCTCCGCCCTCAAACGCTCGCCCGACCTCACCATGGCCGTGCAGTTCTTTTCCCCGGACGATTCGCGCGACACCATTTACCTCGCCAACTACGTCTCGCTTCAGGTGGTCAACCGCATCGCCCGGCTCCCCGGGGTGGCGGAAGCCGGCCTGCTGGGCGGTCTGGATTTCACGATGCGGATCTGGATGGATCCCCAGAAGATCGCCGCCCGCCGCCTGACCGCCGGCGATGTCGTCCGCGCCATCAAGGAACAGAACGTTCAGGTC
Organism: uncultured bacterium; assembly: GCA_903936775.1. GTDB lineage: Bacteria > Verrucomicrobiota > Verrucomicrobiia > Verrucomicrobiales > V1-33 > CAIZWU01. The sequence continues at coordinate 10,406 of CAIZWU010000328.1, forward strand.
GCGGCCGGCCAACTCGGCCTGCCCCCAGTCCCGGCCGGCACGGAATTCCAATACACCCTGACCGCCCAGGGCCGGCTCCTCACACCGGAAGACTTTGGCGACATTGTGATCCGCACCGGCGACCAGGGTGACGTGATCCGGGTGCGCGATGTGGCCCGGATCGAAATCGGCAGCAAGGACTACTCGCTCAAAAGCTACATGGATGGCAAAAACGCGGTCTCCCTGCGCGTCTTCCAGCTGCCGGGCTCCAACGCCCTGACCACTTCCGATGCGGTCTATGCGGAGATGAAAAAGATCGCCCGGCTTTTCCCGCCGGGCGTCGATTACCGCGTCAACTACGACCCGACCCAATTCGTCAGGGAATCCTTGAAATCGGTCATGATCACCCTCGTCGAAGCCATCCTGCTGGTGGTGCTCGTCGTGGTGATTTTCCTGCAAAACTGGCGGGCCTGCATCATCCCGCTGCTGGCGGTGCCCGTCTCCCTGATCGGCACCCTCGCGGTGATGAAGCTCTTCGGCTTCTCCCTGAATAACCTTTCCCTGTTCGGCCTCGTGCTCGCGATCGGGATTGTGGTGGATGACGCCATTGTGGTGGTCGAAAACGTGGAACGCTATCTGGCCAAAGGCTTTTCCCCGCGGGACGCCACCCTGAAGGCCATGAAGGAAGTGACCGGCCCCATCATTGCGGTGGCCCTCGTGCTGTGCGCGGTGTTTGTGCCCACTGCCTTCCTGTCAGGAATCACCGGCCAGTTCTACCGGCAGTTCGCCCTCACCATCGCGGTCTCCACCCTCATCTCCGCCTTCAATTCGCTGACCCTCAGTCCGGCCCTCTCGGCCCTGCTGCTGCGGGGCCACCAAGGGGAACGGAAACCGGATCTGCTGACCCGGATGATCAATGGAGTGCTGGGATGGTTCTTCCGCCTTTTCAACAAGGGCTTCGACCGGCTTTCCGATGGCTATGCCGGACTGGTGCGGCGCCTCGTCCGTTTCAGCACGGTCGCCCTGCTCGTCTATGGCGGCCTGCTGATCCTGACCGGATTCACCTTCCGGGCGGTGCCGGTCGGTTTCCTCCCGCAACAGGACACCGGCTACTTCCTTGTGGTGGTGCAACTGCCGGACGGCGCTTCCCTCGAGCGCACCGACGCCGTAATCCGGCGGATGGATCAGATGGCCCGGGAGACCCCCGGCATCGCCCACACCTTCGCCATCACCGGCTACTCCTCCGTGCTGCAGGCCAACCAGTCGAACCTCGGCGCGGCCTTCATGATTCCTGACACGTTCGACAAACGGAAGGACCCCTCCCTCACGGCCAATGCCCTGATGGCCACCCTGCGGAAGAAATTCTCCGCCATCCAGGAAGCCCGCATCCTCGTGATCCCGCCGCCCCCTCTGCGCGGCCTCGGCAATGCCGGAGGATTCAAACTCCAGGTGCAGGATCTCAACAATGCCGGCCTCGCCTCCCTCGAGGCCGCCACCAAACAATTCACTGACGCCCTGACCCGCGAACCCGGCCTCAGTTCCATCCTTACCGGCTTCAAGTCGAACGTGCCGCAGTTCTTCATCGACATCGACCGCCAGCAGGCCAAAAACATGGGCGTCTCCCTCGCCGACATCAATGAAACCCTCCAGATCTACCTCGGTTCGGTTTATGTGAACGACTTCAATCTGTTCGGCCGCACCTATCAGGTCACCGCCATGGCCGAACCGGAATTCCGGGTTTCCCCGGATGATGTCGGACGTCTCCAGACCCGCAACAACAAGGGGCAGATGGTTCCCCTCGGGGCCATCGTGAAAGTCAAAAAAACCGGCGGAGTGGACCGGGTGCAGCGTTACAATCTCTACACCGCCTCCGACATTTCCGGGAACATCGCCCCCGACCTCAGTTCCGGCGACATGATCGCCAAAGTCGAACGCATCGCGAGGGAAGTGCTGCCGGAGGGCTACGCCTTCGAGTGGACTGACCTCACCTATCAACAGATTCTCTCAGGCAACACCCTGATCTACATTTTTCCGCTCTGTGTGCTGTTTGTCTTCCTCGTCCTCGCGGCTCAATATGAAAGCTGGAGTCTGCCGCTGGCCGTGATCCTGATCGTGCCGATGTGCCTGCTCAGCGCCATCTCCGGGGTCTGGTGGATGCGTCAGGACAACAACCTCTTCACCCAGATCGGCCTCGTCGTCCTCGTCGGGCTGGCGGCCAAAAACGCCATCCTGATTGTCGAGTTTGCCAAACAGCAGCAGGACGAAGGCAAGGACCGGTTCGCGGCCGCGGTGGAAGCCTGCCGCCTGCGCCTGCGTCCGATTTTGATGACCAGCTTTGCGTTTATTCTCGGCGTGCTCCCGCTGGTGCTCGCCACCGGACCCGGCGCCGAAATGCGGCGGGCGCTTGGCACCGCGGTCTTCTCCGGGATGATCGGGGTCACCTTTTTCGGCCTGCTCTTCACTCCGGTCTTTTACGTCGTGATCCGCCGCCGGAAGGCCAAGGCAGCTGAAAGTCATCTGAGTCCAGCTGCGCCGGAGACGATCCAGCCGGAACCCTGAAAACCGCGGTCCCGTGCGGCCCCGGGACCGGGCGCGCGGCGCCGATCCTGCTCCGCGGATTGGTGACTTGACCCGCAGGAGGCGCTTCCGCTATCCTCGGGGGTAAATCCCGGTCTCCCGCACGTCCTCTGCGGAAGCCCCCTGCCCCTACCCATGAAATCCCCCACTCTACGCGGCGTGTTACTCTGCCTGCTGGCAACGGCCTTGTCGCCCGCCGCCCCGGTCACGATCACCGAACCGGGTTTTGAGACCCAAACGCCGGAGCTGACCGCCGGCCAATTCACCGCCACCCTGACCCCGTGGCAGGAAACCGGCGGACCGGGAGCGGCGGCCGGGTTTCTTGAGTTCATCACCGGCTTTGCCGCCGAGGGCACCGACCACCTTGGCATGGAGACCGGGCACGATGTCTGGCAGGACGTGGGAGTCAATTACGCCGCCAATACCGTCTACACCTTCACGGTCGCCGCCGGCAACCGCCCCGCGCAAACCGCCAACGGCAACGCCTCCACCTGGCTTCTGAGCACCAGCACCGGCCCGGTCTACGCGACTGGTTCCACCGATGCCTCGGTGCTGGCGGCCCCCGGCACCTTCGCCGATGCCCCTCCTGCGGTGCTGGATACCATTGAGGAACCCGGCGCCGTCGGCAAACCGATCCGGCTATTGCTGCGGGCCCGGGGCAATGGGCGTTCCCATTTTGACAACCTCCGGCTCGATGCCTCCATCTCGACCCAGAACGGCCGTCCGGTGGGCAACTCCACCGCGGCCACCGCTATCACCGCCACCGGCGCCACGGTAGGCGGAACGGTCAGCAGCGTAGGCAGCGCGGCCCCAACCGTGACGATCCATTACGGCCCCACCGATGCTGGCAGCAAGCCAGGGGATTGGCCGCTGACCAAAGTGCTCCCGGGGACCTTCACCGGCGCCTTCAGCACCACCCTCACGGACCTCGCCAACCTCACCCGGTATTATTACCGCGTCCGTTTCACCAATGCCAGTGGCAGCACCTGGGGCCTGACTACGCGGTTTTTTGACACCACCGCCCCGCCCGCGGTCATCAATCTGCCGGCCACCAATTTCACGCCGGTTTCCGCCACCGCGGGTGCCCGCGTCACCAGCTTCAGCGGCATCGCCCCTGCCGTCACGATCTATTACGGGACCAGTGATGGCGGCACCACCATCGCCAACTGGAGCCAGTCTGCCGCCCTCGGCCAGGTCTCTGCATCCGCCTCCGGCACTTTGTCAGGACTGCAGGCCGGCACTCTCTACTACTTCCGCGCGTTCGTCTCCAACGCGGCCGGTTCCGCCTGGGCTCCGTCCTCCCTCACCTTCACCACGACCAATGTCAGCCTCCCCAGCATCGTTAACCGCGCGGCCGGCAATATCACCCTGACCAGTGCGGTGCTGAATGCCGATGTCACCATTACCGGCAATGCCGTGCCGTCAGTCACCTTTTATTACGGCACCACAGACGGCGGCAACGTGCCCGGGGCCTGGTCAAACACCGTCTCCGCCGGCACTGGGGCCGGCAAAGTCAGCGCCGCCATCAGTGGTCTCACCACCGGCTTGACCTATCACTTCCGATCCGCCGCCACCAACAGCGCCGGGACTACCTGGTCTCCCGCCACCACCACTTTCCATACCGACCTCATCACTGCGCCCCGGGTGCGCACCCTGCCCGCCACCCACGTGCGCAGCACCATGGCTACCCTGTCAGGCGAAGTCACCTCCAACGGCAATGAGGTGCCCTCGGTCACCCTTTACTGGGGCCCCACCGATGGCGGTACCACGCCCGCGGCATGGTCGAATACCGTGCCTCTGGGCACTTCGGGCAACCCCTTCTCCCGCGTCCTGACCGGCCTGATTCCCGGCAACCTCTACTACTTCCGCGCCTACGCCTCCAACAGTGCCGGCGGCACCTGGGCAGCCAGCACGGAAATTTTTGCGGCCCTCGCGGCCGAAGCGCCGGCTCCCCTCGTGATCAATGAAGTCCACTACGACCCGCTCGATCCCACCAAATTCCAGGAATTCATCGAACTGCACAATCCCGGCACCAGCGCCATCAACCTGGCGGGTTGGCGTATCGCCTCGGCCGTTGATTACGCGTTCGGCAACATCTCGATCCCCGCCGGAGGTTACTTCTGTGTGGTGCAGGATCCTGCCAAATTCTCCACCACCTGGCCTGCCGCGGCGGCCAACTCCGCCGGGCCATGGGTCGGAAAATTGGCCAATAGTGGCGAAACCATCGAACTGCGTGATGCCAGCGGTGCCCTCGTGACCGCGGTGGATTACGGGGAGGGTTTCCCCTGGCCCAGCGCCTCCCGCGGGGCGGGTCCTTCCATGGAGTTGCTCCATCCCTCCCTCGATCCCGGACTCGGCGGCTCGTGGCGCCGGGCTCCCACCGTCCCTACCCCGGGAGCAGTGAATGCCGCCAAGCTGGCCACCTCCTCCGCCGCTCCCCCGGCCATCCGCCAGGTGAACCACACCCCGCAGCAACCCACCTCCAACACCGCGGTTCCCATCACCGCCACGGTCACTGATCCCGACGGCGTGACCAGTGTCATCCTGCGCTATCAGGTTGTCAGTCCCGGCACCTACATCCGGAAGTCCGATGCCGCCTTCACCGCAGCCGCGAACTGGATCAATCTGCCCATGCTGGACAACGGCACCGCCGGGGATGCAGTGGCGGGCGATTCCATCTTTACGGCCCTGATTCCCGCCAGTGTGCAGGTGCACCGCCGTCTGATCCGCTATCAGATCACTGTCACGGACAGCCTGACCAACTCCATCCGGGTGCCTTACGCCGATGACGAGCAACCCAATTTCGCCTACTTCGTTTACGATGCCCTCCCGGCCTGGAGCGGCGCCATGCGGCCGACCGCGTTCAGTGGATTCCCCGCCACTCCGGTGCAGGACTACCCCCAATCCCTCCTGCAATCGATCGAACCCTGGCACCTTATTGCGAATGAATCGGATGTCATTAATTGCCAATACACCAGCCAGGCCATTTTCCAGGGGTGCCTCGTGCACCGGGGCAAGGTTTACGACCATATCACTTATCAGGTTCGCGGGATCGGCTCCACCTATGTCTCCGGCAAAAACAAGTGGGGCCTGAAATTCAACCGCACCCACGACTTCCAGGCCTATGACAACTGGGGGAAACCTTACAAAGAAACCTGGAATTCCCTCGGCCTGAATGCCTGTGCTTCGCCTTGGGCTTCCGTCAACCGCGGGGCCGCCGGGATCGAGGAGGCTTCCTCATTCCGCGCCTATGAACTGGCCGGCCTGCCCGCCCTGCGCACCAACTACGTCCATTGGCGCGTCATCCGGCGCACCGCCGAGGTCAATCCCGCCAGCGCGATCATCACCGGCGACCCCATGGGAGCCAGCATCCGCGGCCAATACTCCGGGGACCTCTGGGGACTGTACCTGGCGCTGGAACCCACCGAAGGGAATCTGTTGGATGAGCGGGGCCTCGGGGATGGGAATATTTACAGCATCGAAGGCAACGCCGGGGACAAAAAACACCAGGCCGACACCCAACCGACCGGGACCGCCGACTGGACCGCTTTCAGCAACGGTCTTGCCCAGGCCAGTCAAACTGAAGCGTGGTACCGCGCCAACATGGACCTCCCGGCCCTTTACACCTTCCTCGCCCTGAACCGGCTGGTCGGAAATACGGATGTGCGGCCCGGCGACAATTACCGCTACTACCATCGGCCGGAAGACAACCGCTGGGTGATCATGCCCTACGATCTTGATATGATGTTCATCGCCGCCCACCACTGGGGCGGGTCGATGGACAGCGGGGTGGTCGTCGCCGGTGCCCCCAACAGCATCCGCGCCATCTCCCGCCATCCCGCTCTGGCGCTGGAATACCGCAACCGCTGCCGGGAACTCCTCAGCCTGATGGCTGGGGACGGCACCGCCACCGGGGGACAAATGGGTCAACTGATCCAGGAATACGCCCGCCTCGTGAATCCCCCCAATACCGCCCTGACCTGGGCCGACCTTGATGCCGCCATGTGGAATCTCCACCCCCGCAGCGCCGGCAGTGGCGGCAATACCGGGCAATCCAGCCACCGGGGGAATTTCTTCCGCAGGCTCTACCTGGATGGGGGCCGCGGCGGACTGGGCGGCACCACTGCCACGGGCACCTGGAGGCGCGATCTGGCGCCCAGCGGTGATTTCAGCGACCACGAAAGCCTGAGTCAGTGGTTCATCAATTATGCCACCAACACCTACCCCGCCACCGCCGCGGCCTGGGTGCGCAAGGCCACCAGCGTCAGCGGAGGTGGCACCGACAGTGATGTGAACCGGCAAAAGGGTTATGGGTTCAAGTATCTGGAGTGGGAATCCCTCTACGGGGGCTACGTCAATGCCAATACCAACCCGGCGCCTGCCACCGCCGACCTCGCCTATCCCCACACCCCGGTGATCTTTGCCAGTGGCAGCGCGGACTTCGCCGCCAATGACCTGCGATTCACCAGCACGGATTTCACCGACCCCCAGGGCAATGCCACCGCTGCCGCCGTCCAATGGCGCCTCGGCGAAATCTCCGCTCCCGGCATTCCTGGCTATGATGCCTCACAACCTTCCATTTACGAAATCACCCCGGTCTGGACCTCCGCCGAAATCCCCCTCACCACCCCCTCGGTGGCCGAAGTCAGGGTGCCCGGCAGTTCCGTGGTGCCGGGCCATACCTACCGCGCCCGCGTCCGCCACAAGGACACCACCGGCCGCTGGTCCTATTGGTCGGCCCCCATCCAGTTCATTGCCGCCAGCGTGGATACCAGCGTCTACCAGAACAGCCTCCGCATCACCGAAATCAACTACGATCCCGCTCCCGTGACCCCCGCGGAACAGGCCCATCCCCTCTGGGACGGGCTTTGGACGGCAGCCCAGTTTGAATACATCGAACTGACCAATATCAGTGCCACCGGTATTTTGCTCACCGATGTGCGCTTCACCAAGGGCATCGACTACAATTTCCCCGAAGGCACCCTCCTCGCTGCCGGCGCCAGAATCATCATCGCCAAAAATCCGGTGGCCTTCACCATCCGTTATGGGGCGGGCCTGCCCCTTGGTCCCACCGGCTTCGATCCCGACAGCCTGAGCAATAGCGGCGAGCAGATCAAACTCAGTTATGGCGCCGGCATCACCATCTTCGATTTCGACTATGACAACATCGCCCCGTGGCCCACTTCCCCGAATCAAACCGGCTCCAGCCTGGTGTTGATCACCCCCGAAAAAGCCAACCTCAACCATGGCGACCCCATGGAATGGCGCGCCAGCCGTCAGACGACCGGCAATCCCGGCAGCGATGACCGCACCAGCTATACGCAATGGGCCACCAACTTCCCGGGGATCGGTGGACCGGAAAATGACTTTGACCGGGATGGCATGACCAATCTGATGGAGTTCTCCCTCAACTCTCCGCCCAACCTCTCATCCACCGGAGATTTGCCGCAGGCCAGCCTCGCCGGCACCGCCTTCCGTTTCACCGTCACCTACGCCCCATGGAACAGCGGCCAGACCCGCCACGTGGAGTTTTCCGATGCCCTCGCCCCATGGAGCGAATCCGGCATCCTGATCGACCGCATCACCCTGCCCGACGGCCGCTTCGCCGACACCTGGCAAAGCTACCAGCCCATCGCTCCCGGGACCCCCCGCCAGTTCGCCCGGCTCCGCGTCAGCGTCCCGTGACGGGGCTGGCCTGCCTTGTCCTCACGCCTCTCAGGATGAGGCCAAGGGCCCTGGCGCCATCGCGGTCAGCCGCCTGGGCTTTGCCCGGACTTAAGCCAGAGCGGCGGCGGCGACCTCGGTTTCCTTGTTGAAGATCCGGCCCTTCAGTTCGGGTTTGGTGTTGGCTTTGAGTTCGTCGCGGAATTTGGCGATGAAACTCTCGGTGGGCCAGGAGCAGGCTTCCCCGAAGGCACAAATGGTTTTGCCGTCGATCTGATAGGCGACGCTTTCGAGAGTGTCCACATCCTCCGGGGTGGCATCGCCGGCGGCGATGCGGTCGCTGAGCTTTTTCATCCAGAGGCTGCCTTCGCGGCAGGGGGTGCACTGGCCGCAGGATTCGTGGGCGTAGAAGTTATTCAGGTTATTGAGCACCCAGGCCATGCTGCGGGTGTCGTCCATGATGATGACCCCGCCGGAGCCGGCCATGGAGCCGCATTGGGCGATGGTGTCGAAATCCATCGGGATGTCCATCACGGTGAGTTCCCTGATGGAGCCGTCCGGCTGTTTGAGTTTGAAGACTTCGTCGGCGCGCAGGACCTTGGCGGAAGAGCCACCGGGGATGATGGCTTTGAGGGTGCGGCCGGGTTTGAGACCGCCGCAGAGTTCGTTGATGACCTCACCCATGGTGATCTTGCCGACCTGCACTTCGTAATAACCGGGTTTCACCACGTCGCCGCTGACGCAGAGAATGCGGGTGCCGTTGTTGCGCGGGGTGCCCAGCTTGGCGTATTCCGCCCCGCCGAGTTCGAGGATGTGTTTTACATGGCAGAGGCTCTCCACGTTGTTCACGATGGTGGGGCACATGTAGAGGCCCAGAGCGGCGGGGAAATACGGCGGCTTGATGCGGGGATAGGGGCGTTTGCCTTCGAGGGATTCGATCAGGCCGGTCTCCTCACCGCAGATGTAAGCGCCGGCGCCGCGGTGCACGAAGATTTCCAGCTCAAATCCGCTGCCACAGACATTTTTGCCGAGGAAGCCTTTTTGGTGGGCCTCCCAAATGGCCAATTCAAGGATTTTGGCGGCTTCCGGGAATTCTTCACGGACATAGATGTAAGCGAGGTGGGCCCCGACCGCGAAACAGGAAATCGCCATGCCCTCGATGAGCTGGTGGGGATCCTGATGCATGATGTAGCGGTCCTTGAAGGTGCCGGGCTCGGATTCGTCCGCATTGCAGATCAGATAGACCGGTTTGGTGTTGGTCGGAGGGATGAAGGTCCATTTCACCCCGGTGGGGAAACCGGCACCGCCACGCCCGCGCAGGCCGCTGATTTTCACCTCCTCGGTGATGGCTTTGGGCTCCATCGTCACGGCCTTTTTCAGCTGGGCATACCCGCCCTCCGCCAGATAGCGGTCCATGGAGGGGTTCCAATCCACCCGGTCCACATTGCGGAAAATCATGCGGTGTTCGCGGGGATGAGGTTCCTTGCCGGGCTTGTATTGGATGGCCATGGGATGGGAGAAATGAGGGAATAATCGACGGTGGAGGAACGCGTGGGGAGCCCCTGCCGGAATGGGGGAATTTCCGGTTCCCCGCCCTGCGGGCAAGGGGATTTGTGAAAAGTTTCACAAGCCCCGGCCATCGCACCCGTGAGGAGGCGCCAGGGTCCCGTAAGAAGCCCGCAGCATCCTCCGTGTTTTAGGATTTCCCCCGCTGATTCTGCTCGTATTGGGCTTCCGCGGTTTCCATTTGGCGCAGCAGAATATCGAGCGCGCCGCCGGAGCGGATGATTTCCCGCAGGCATTGCACGATGGAAGCGGCCATGAAAAAGAGGGCGATGGCAAAAAATCCGGTGCCGCTACGGACGAGGCCGGCCAGGACCAAGATGACGGACCCGAGGCAAAACAGCAGGCTGATCATGCCGAGCGCCTGCATCTGGCGGATCAGCCGCATGCGGAACCGCAGGTTCTCAATCTGGGCGCGCACTTCGGGTTCGTGTCCGGCCACGTAGTCGGAATGCAGCTTCCGGATCAGCGAAGCCAGCGCGAGATAACGGTTGGTGTAGGCCAGCATCAGCAGGCTGATGGCGGGGAACAGAATGGCGGGAGTGTTGATCTCGATCATGGCAGGCGCGCTGGGATCGGGTGATCAGGTATGCCCCGGCGCAGCCACCCGCGAATCCTCGATTTCCTCCCGGCGGGTGCGCAGAATGCGTTCGGCGATTTCGCGGATCATCTCATCAAGGATCAGCCGGAGATGGCTGCCCCCACGGTAGTCGCTGGGAGCAATGTGTTTGATGCGGTTGGCATGGGCACTGAGTTGATAACACTTCCTGAAACTGCTCAGGGTGGGGTCGTTGGGGTTATAGACCGCGATCGATTGGCCCCCGAACTGTTTCATCACCGTGAAGCAGGGCACGTCGGTAGGGCCATCACCCACATAGATCATGTTGGTGAAGGGCACTGGCCGCAGGTCGGCCGGCATGTGGTCATTCACATCCTGACTGAGATCCAGCAGGCCTTTGTTGATGCGGAACAGATACTGGGTTTTCTGGGTGTGGGAGATGACGCGTTTGGGGAAGGTGATGCGGCCTTTGCTGTCAGTGGCGAACTCACAGCCGAAGATCTCCTTCACAAACGGCTTGAGGGCGCTGCCGTCGATCAGGGCCTTCATGCCGCTGGAGAGGATATAATGCTCAATGCGGATGCCGATGGCGTGGTGCGCGTCGCTGAGCAGGCCGTTCAACTCCGTGAACATCTCCGGCAGGCCGGGATAGAACTTCAGATTGGCCCCCAGCCGCACGAGGTCCTCGTTGGTAGGCGGGTCCATCGGCAGGGAGTCCAACAGGGTCTTCAGATAGGCCAGCTCGCTTTCCCAACCGTCCTCGCGCACCAGTTGCTGACTCTTCTTCCAAAAGTGGGCCGGGTCGATCCCGTAGGCTGGAAACAGGACCTCATCCTGCATGTAGGTGGGACTGAGGGTCTGATCGTAATCGTAAACGACAGCAATGGTGTTCTGGGGGACGGACATCTAGGGGAGATCGAAGGAGTGGGGGAAAGCAGGGCGCAACCTCGCAGCATACATGCATTTCCTCAGTTTTCAGCGCCAAAGACCTCGTGGGCGGTGGAGCGGAGGTCCGGGTGCAGCCAAGTGAATCCTGCGGCGGTGGCAGCAGCGGGTTTGGCGCGCTGGCTTTGCAGGAAGATCTCGCTGATGCCACCGGGCAGCAGCTTCAGGACAAAGGCCGGCACGGGGAAAAAAGCCGGACGGTGCACCGCCTGCGCGATCGCGGCGGTAAATTCCTGGTTGGTCACCGGCACCGGAGCCGTGGCGTTGACCGGGCCGCGCAGGGATTCGTTTTCGCAGGCAAACACAAAAAGCCGGGCCAAATCCTGCACGTGAATCCAGGACGTCCATTGTTTCCCGGTCCCGAGCCGGCCTCCCAGACCCAGTTTAAAAACCCGGCGCAGCAGCACGGCCGGACCACCGTCGGAGCCCAACACCATCGGGGTCCGCAGACTCACCACCCGGGCGAAGTCCTCCGCTTCCGCAGCAGCGGCTTCCCAGGCGCGGGAAACTTCCGCCAGAAACCCCTCTCCGGACGGGCTGGACTCCGTAAGTTCCACCTCGCCAGCATCCCCATAATAGGCCATCCCCGAGGCGCAGACGAACACGCGGGGCGGCGGGATGGTTTCCCGGAGGCGGAGCACCAGATCGCAGGTGCGGTTGACCCGGCTGCGGCGGATGGCGTCCTTTTTGGCCCCGGTCCAGAGGCCAAACACCGGTTCCCCCGCGAGATGGACCATGGCATCCACGCCGGAAAAGTCGCTGGTCTGGAGATCGGCGAGACTGCGGACTTCATCGAAAGCAGGATCGGGCCGGGGACGGCGCGAAAAAGCGATCACCCGGTGCCCCCGCGCCCGGGCGGCGGCGGCCACGTGCTTGCCCACAAATCCAGTTGCTCCGGTAATGCCGATGTTCATAACCCAAGCTACGTCGGCCACTGGATTCAGCAAGAAAGCAAGATGCGGCAGATTTCTGACGTAGAAGCTGGTCATCCCAATCCAGACCGGACTATATCCCACCTTTGGCTTTCCTATTATGACTAAAACACAGCTCCTCCTCACCGGTGTCTCCTTCGCGGCACTCCTTTCCGCCCACGCCGCCGCCCCCGCCTTGCAGTGGAAAACCCAACAACTGACCGGAGACTTTTATGCCGAAGGCGCCGCCGTGGGTGACTTCAACAAGGACGGCGCCAAGGATGTCGCCTACGGACCCTGGTGGTTTGCGGGTCCGGGCCTGAAGGACCCCCACAACATCTACCCGTCCGAGAAATTCGAGCCCCGCGGTTACTCCAAAAACTTCGTCACCTACGCCCCCGACCTCAATGCCGACGGCTGGGACGACGTGCTGGTGCTCGGTTTCCCCGGCGATGAGAGCTACTGGTTTGAAAACCCGAAAGGCGGCACCGGAAATTGGAAAAAACACTCCATCCTGAAAGTGACCGATAACGAATCGCCCACCTGGACGGACCTCACCGGGGACGGCAAACCCGAGATCGTCTGCAGCCAGGGCGGCTTTTTTGGATATGCTTCCCCTGGCGAGGACCCCACCCAGCCCTGGACCTTTGTCCCCGTTTCCGGCAATGCTGCCGGGGGCCGCTTCACCCACGGCCTCGGGGTGGGTGATGTGAATGGCGATGGCAAAATGGACATTCTGGAAAAGAACGGCTGGTGGCAGCAACCCGCCGATCCCCGCACCCAGCCCGTTTGGACCTTCCACGCGGTGCCCTTCGCCCCTGGCGATGGCGGCGCCCAGATGTATGCCTATGATTTCGATGGCGATGGCGACAACGACGTCTTCACCAGTCTCGCGGCCCACGCCTATGGCCTCGCCTGGTATGAACAGACCAAGTCCGCCGACGGCAAAATCGAATTTGTGCAGCATGAACTGATGTCCAAGGACCCCAAGGCCGCCAGCAAAACGCCCGTCTACAGCATGCTCCACGCCCTCGACCTCGCCGACGTCAATGGCGACGGCATCAAGGATATCGTCACCGGCAAACGCCACTGGGCCCATGCGCCGAAGGAAGATGGCACCGGCGGTGACCCCGGCGCCAACGATCCCGCCGTGATCTACTGGTATGAAGTGAAGCCCGGCGGCACCAGTGGCTCGGCCGAATTCATCCCCCACCTCATCAACGACAACTCCGGCGTCGGCACTCAGGTCATGATCGCCGATGTGGATGGCAAAGGCACCCCGGAGATTGTCGTCGGCAACAAAAAGGGCGCTTTCGTCCACGGGGCCTCCCCAGTCAAACCCTGACGCCCCGCGCGCTTGCCCGGCGGCATTTGCCGCGCAGGCTGAGACGTGAATCTGGAACAACATTTCGACGCCGCCGTGCACGGAGCGGAGCCGCCTCTGGCGCTCGCCCCCATGCAGGACGTGACCCATCTGCCCTTCTGGCGGATCATGGCGCGTTATGGCGGCGTCGATTTGTATTATACCGAATACATGCGGGTCCACTCGGTCTCCCGGCCCGAACGCTGGATCGTCGATTCCATCCTGCAAAACCCCACCGGCCAGCCCGTCATCGCCCAGATCATCGGCAATGACATCCCCTCCATTCTCCGCACCATCCCGCTGCTGCAGGCGCTGCCCATTGCCGCGATCGACCTGAATCTGGGCTGTCCCGCTCCAGTCGTTTACAAAAAATGCGCGGGCGGCGGTCTGCTGCGCGAATTACCCCTCGTGGACCGGCTGCTGGGGGCCATGCGCGATGCCATCCCCGGACGCTTCACCGTCAAAACCCGCATCGGTTTCGACGATCCGGTCACTGATGCCCTGATACCCCTGCTGCAAAAACACCGCCCCGACCTCGTCACGGTTCATGGCCGCACCGTCCTGGAAATGTATCGCGGGGGCATCCACTACGACCACATCCGCCACATCGCCGAAGCCCTGCCCTGCCCGGTTCTCGCCAACGGCAATGTCTCCACGCCGGACATGGCCGCAGAAACCCTGCGCCTCACCGGAGCCAAAGGCCTCATGATCGGACGCGGCGCCATCCGCAATCCCTGGATCTTCCAACAAATCCGCCGGCACCGCGAGGGAAAACCGGTCCCCCTTCCCTCAGGACGCGATGTCCTCGGTTACATCCATGAATTATGGGAGGAAACCTGGCATAGTGAATCCATCGAAACCGGCCACGTCCACTCCATGAAACGTTATCTGAATTTCATCGGAGCCGGCATCACCGGCGATGGTCAATTCCTCAATCAGATCCGCCGGGCTCCGGGCAAGTCCGAATTCTTCGCGATCTGCCGGGACTACCTCGACCACCACGAGCCGATGACCCTCGAGCCCCCTGCCGGACTGGTGCAGAAAGGCGCCTGCGGGACCAATCACCAGCTATAACAATTGTCGCGATTCCCCCCGACCCGCCCACTTCCATGGGGTTGGTCCGTAGTCTGACCCGGCCAGTCCCCGGTAGAGCGCGGTCTTTCCCGGCCCGCTTCAGCCAGGCTTTCCCAGGATCGCGGCAATCAGGTCGTTGACCGTGCGGTGGGCCTCCACCGGATGCCGCAAGGGGAGTTGGCCCTCAATGGTATAGCGGTTCCGGCGGCCGGTCCGCTCGCGGCCGAGGATGGCTCCGGCCTCCAGTTCTGCGATGATTTTCTGGATGGCCCGCTCCGTCACTCCAACCCGGCTGGCGAGGTCACGCACCCGCAACTCCGGGTCGGCGGCGAGGCAGAGCAGGACATGGGCGTGATTGGTCAGAAACGTCCATTCTCCGGCGGTGGCGGGAAGCGGGGAAGCCGGCGGCAAGAGGCCCGCTCCGTACGCAGGCAGCGTTTTTCCTTGAAGTGGGGTTGACATAAGCAGTGTAATCAATTACACGAATCACAGTTCGTGTATTACGTATCGCGAATACTTTTACCAGATCCGTCGCTGGGCTGCAAGCTTTTCCGCAGACTCCGCCGGCCATTTTCCGCCATGAACGCAGACCTCATTCTCTCCAACATTCTGAATCCCCCGGTGCTGTTTTTCTTCCTTGGCATGATTGCCTATGGCCTGAAATCGGACCTTGAGGTGCCTCATCCCCTGCCCAAGCTCTTTTCGCTCTACCTGTTGTTGTCCATCGGATTCAAAGGCGGAGTGGAATTGAACCACAGCGGACTGACTTCCCAGGTGATCTTTACCCTCGGTGCGGCGATTATGATGTCCGTGCTGGTGCCCCTCGCCGCATTCTTTATCCTCAAACGGAAAATGGATGTGCCCAACGCGGCAGCGGTGGCGGCGGCGTATGGATCGGTCAGTGCGGTCACCTTCATCGCGGCGGTTTCCTTTCTCGGCCAGCTGGGTATTTCCTTCAGCGGTCACATGGTGGCGGCCATGGCGCTGATGGAATCGCCCGCGATTATTGTCGGGATTGCCCTCGCCAGACTCCTCGGCCCACAGCGTCAGGGGCGGTTCCAATGGAAACCCTTGCTGCACGATGCCTTTTGCAACGGGTCGGTCCTGCTGCTGATGGGGGCTTTGCTGATCGGCATCCTGACTGGAGCCAAGGGAGGGGAATCACTGGCGCCTTTCACCAACGATCTTTTCAAGGGGATGCTCTGTCTCTTCCTGCTCGACATGGGCATCGTGAGTGGCAGGCAGCTCGGCGGAATCCGGAAACTGGGGGCCTTGCCGGTGGGGTTCGCCACCCTGGTTCCTTTCGTCAATGCCCTGCTCGGGATTGGGCTGGCGTGGGGGATTGGGCTGGACCGGGGAGATGCCCTGCTTTTTGCGGTGTTGTGTGCCAGTGCCAGCTACATTGCGGTGCCGGCAGCGATGCGGTTGGCGCTGCCGGAAGCCAATCCCGGGCTTTATGTGACCATGGCCCTGGCCCTGACTTTTCCGTTCAACATCGTGCTCGGTCTGCCCTGCTACATGGCGATTATCAGCAAGCTGTGGCCTTGACCCGCCGGCGCAGGAAGCGCCCACCACTGGTCAATAACGAGGTCGGTTTGCCATTCACCACCGTTCCCGCGGAGGCAAGGCCAACGGCTGGGCCTCGGCTTCAACGGTGCGGCGGAGGGCGCGGCGGAGGCGGTCGGCGGCGCGGGGGGCGAGGGCATCAGGGACGATCAGCCCGAGCGTAAAAATACCGTGACGGGTGGCGGTATCGATCACACACAGGCGGCGTTCGTCCTGGAGGTCAAGGTAGATCGCGCCTTCCGCCGCCGAGGGAAGATGGGGCGCGGCACGGCGGGCGGCTTCTGCCAGCAGCACCGCTCCCGCCACGATTTCTCCGGGGGCTTCCCGGTCACTGACCGGACAGCCCTGAGCATCGATGATGAAGATGTCGGCGGAATCGATCTGACGGCGGATCCAATCGGTAAGCGCTCGCAGGCGGGTCGTCAGCGGACCGAGGGGCACCTCGAAATGGGGCACGTGGCGGCGGGGGGGAATGGCGGACAACTCCGGGGCCGGCATTGGGACCGGGGCACTCCAGGCCGGGAGGCCGGAGGCGGTCACCCCATGCGCGGGGGATTCCTCCGCCCCGGGTTTCGGAATGAGGCCGGATTGCTCGGCTTTGTGGCGGATATTGTCGAGGAAATGGCGCACTTTTTCACGCTCGGGGGCGGCCATGGCGGCTGGCGGACCTGGGAAAGGCGCCGACGCAAAGTGCTCGGGCAGGCGGAAGTCATCGGCCATCAACCGGGTCACCGGAGTGGCGGCTTCGACAAACCACGGAGCCACGTCTGAAGCCGCCGGAGCGATATCCCGCGCCATGCCGGCGAGGGCTTCCTGATCAATCCATGAGCCGAGTGTATTCATTGGCGGAGTCAGGGGCTTGGAGTTGGAGACGCGGTTCCAGTTCAGCGGCCAACTGGTCGAAGACGTGGGCTGCCGCGGGAGGATTCCGGTGCAGCAGGCCGAGCGGCACCCCGGCAGCGGAAGCCTTCAGGAAAACGGGATCGCGGGGGATGGAGGTTTGGCAGAGCAACTGGGCGGGGACCAGAGCACGGAGTTCACGGACCACTTCGGCGCTCTCCTTCAAATCGGCCTGCACCATGGTCATCAGGATGCCCGCGACTTCGAGTTTGGACCCGTGATTGCGCAGGAACTGGATGGCCTGAAGCATCTGCGGAATGCTGCGGATTCCCAGCGGCTCGGCCTGCTGGGGGATCAACACACTGTCGGCAAGGCGCAGGACATCCCCCGAGCTGCCGGTGAGGCCCGCCGGGGTATCGAAAATAACGAGATCGAAGGGACGGGTGGCAATTTCCGCCACCATCCGCCGCAGGGCGGCGAGGGTGTCCATGGATTCGTGACCCGAACCAAAAAAGCTGTGGGATTGCCCGGCGGTGAGCAGATTCAGCTCAGGAAGCCGGGTGGGCAGGATAAGGGGCAGCACGCTGACCCCGGTATGGACGGCATCGTAAAACCCCTGACACTTCCGCGCCTTCTCCGAGAGGGACAGACCGACGGACCCCTGAGGGTCAGTATCGACCAGCAGCGTATTCCAGCCGCGCCGCGCCAGCGAATAGGCAAGGTTCACCGAAACGGTGGTTTTGCCCACCCCGCCCTTCTGACTGGAAATTGCTAGTAATCTCACGTGACTCTCAGGGTAATGGCTCCGGGCAGGGTTTCACCCGGAATTTACGAGGAAATCAGCGGGCCATTTTCCGGGGACATTTGACGTTCCGGAGCCGCAGCGGCGGAATACAGCTGATGGAAGCTCCCGGCATCGACCGCGACCGGATTGAACTGGGCGGTCCACTGGGCGGCCGCTTCCTTGGAAAGGATGGGGAGATTCTCCGGAGTGAGCAGGCCCGGGCGCACCGCGGTGGGCAGGCTGGCGGCTTCGAGAATGCCGGTAAGCCATCCCGGGAGAGCATCGCCCGCCAGACCGAGGGGAGCGGCCAGTTGAGTGTATTCCTCCCAGGCGGCCGGGTCAGTAAGATTGAGCCGCATGACATGGGGCAGCATCAGCCCGACCGCCTCGCCATGGACGATTCCGAAGTGCGCGGTCAGCGGATTGGCGGCAGAGTGACCGGCTCCGAGCATGGAATTTTCGATGGCGGTGCCCGCAAAAGCCGAGCCCAGGAGCATGGCGGCGCGGGCTTCGTGATTACCGGGATCGCGGAGGACGGTGAGGAAATTCCGGCTCAGCAGCGCAAAGGCGGCACGGCTGTAGGCCACCGAAATGTCGTTGCGCTTTTTACACACGGCGCTTTCGAGCGCGTGGGTCAGCGCGTCGATCCCGGTCACGCGGGTCACCCGGGCGGGCTGGGTGATGGTCAGATCAGGATCAAGGATGGCAATGCGGGCCGCCGCCTTTTTATCGCCACAAGCCATCTTGGCATGGGTCACCGAGTCGGAGATGAGGGCGTAGGATTGGCATTCGCTCCCCGTGCCCGCGGTGGTGGGGATGGCGATGAGCGGCAACATGGGTTTGGTGGCCTTGCCGGTGCCGTGGTAGTCGCTCATTTTCCCGCCGTTCGTCAGGATGAAATTGCAGCCTTTGGCGGTGTCCATGCTGCTGCCTCCGCCGAGGCCGATCAGGAGGTCCGCCTGGTGTTCCCGGGCGCTGGCCACACAGGCCTCCACGGTATCGGTGGTGGGATTTTCCTCCACGCCCATGAAGGCGCTCCATTCCACGCCCGCCGCATTGAGGCTTTCCAGCACATGATCCAAGTGACCGGCTTCCGCGATGCCGCGGTCCGTCACCACCATGACCCGATGGGCCCCGAGGCTTCTCGCAAAAATCCCGGTGCGCTGCACCGCTCCCCTGCCAAACACCACCCGGGTGCCCGGCGTGTGGGAGAAATCGGCCACGAAGTCAGGAAACGGCCCGCCCGGGAGCGTGGCCAGCAGTTGTTTGATCAGGGGGGAATCAGGCATGTCGGGGGATCATGCACCCAACGTGCCGCGACGGGGAATTCAAACAGTTTTCCATCCGGTCCCCCTGAATTTCCGCCCCTGGCCCTTGCCTTGGATGCCCTGCGCAATCCCCCTCCGCAATCCCCCTCCGGCCTCCACCCGGCGCGCTGGGCCAGAGGTGCGTCTGCCGGCCTCTGCTTTCGGGGGCTTGACCGGCTTTGAGGGGGCAAAGGATCGGGATCAACTCAAATGGGAAAGGGAAACCCCGGCTGGGCGAACCTGAACCCAGCTGGCGTTACTGCTCCAGCCGGCTCAGGTGAGTTATTCCGAGCGCGATAAGCCCTGCGCTCACTACGGCCGCCAGTGGCCAACAAGCAATCATGTTCGACGGAATGCCGTTGAGCGATACGATGGCCAAACAACCGAAGGAGGCTCCGGTGACTATTGCGATGAAGGTTTTTGTTCTCATTGGTGCGTTTTTTAATTTCAGCAGAACGATTAAGCGCTGGCCCCCACTGGGGCGGGGGTGAGCGTCCGGACGGGATGGCGGGTTAAAGATACCAAGAGCATGGCCGACAGATCAACCCCAGCGGTTGTCCAGCCGCAGCTTGCTCGCCTTGGATTGCTCTCAAGGGCTTCTGATCGGAATCGGCCTCGCCGGGTCACATGAACCGCAGCAGCGCGTTGCCGATGAAGCGGCCAAGGAAGGCACCGCCCAATGCCAGCACAGGAATCAGGAATAAGTGTTTCTCTTTCAACAGGAACAACAACAGAATACCGGTAAAGCCACCCAGACAGAAGCCGATCACGCCTCCGATGATGCTGCTTAGCAACTGGCGTGGGTTGAATGTGTTCTCCAGCCTCAGCACGCGCAAAGGCGCTTCCCTCGCGGCGTTCGCCAGCACATCGAGCAAATCGTTGGCGACGGTCAGCAAGCTTTCGCGTTCCCTTCCCTGTAAAATTACATCACTGAAAGCACCAGTGATGATCCGGGTTTCCGGAGCGCGTATCGCCAGGTATCCGTTCTGCACCTCGATAAATCCGGTGCTGGCAGTGGAGAGGAACCGCAGGACGCCGGGTTTGCAAATCGGGGCCATATCCGCAAGGCTGGGTGCGGGATGGCCGGCGGATTTGATCGATGTCTCCATGGCCTCAAAGGCACCTCCGCCGAAGAGGCGGTAATTCTTGTTGAACGCATCGACCAATTGCCTCTCATCCTCTGATGCGGTTGGAGCGAGTTTCAGGTCCAAGCCTTTGATGCCCAGGAAACTCATTCCCCCCGTCTCGCGGCGCGGCAGGAGGTCGAAATCCGGGAGGTCGAGTCCGGCAGTGGGAATCAGGACGACCGTCTTCCAGATATTTCCCCACTCTTCGGCACGGATCACTTCAACCTGAACATCGAGAATCTCGAACGGCCTGTTTCGATGGATTCCGAGAACATGATCCCGGAAACTTTCCGCCTTCCTGAAGATATCAAGGCCGCGCGCGCCTTCGGAGATTACCCCCTCGGTTTCGGCGTGGAACTCGTAACCGTTTTCCTGGGCCCATGTGAGATTCTTGCGTTGAGGATTGTTCATGACTGGTTGTTGGACTTCACCATCCAAGGGATGGCGGTGTCTTCGTATTTCAATTTTCCTGGCGACCGTTGGGGCGTATCCGCGGCGGGATAGAAGTTCAAATTCAATTTGAGGGCTTAACGCCGTCGGGTGGCGCGGCTGGTTCAGCGCTGGTGTTTTACTGGATTTGCTCGGGGTCCGGCAGAGTCCAGGTCTTCTCAAGCAGTTCCTTTTTGGGTCCGTATAGGCGAACCATCAGTTCAAACGGCCGCTTCGGATCCGTCGGCACCCAGTTGGATTCCTTGCCGGTCGGCGCGGAAGGCCCGAAGTAGATGTCCGTCGAGCCGTCTGGATTCTTCTGCACTGCCGGATCATTCGACGCCAGGCTGGCGCGGGACATCCCACGAATCAGTGCGTGTGTCTCGCGGTCGTAAGCCGTGGCCGACCAGTATTGCGAAATCGGGGCGTTCGGCGGAATGATCAGGCGATATGGCTTGCTTCCGTCCAGCGGTTGGCCCTCGCGATCGCTGATGTTGATGAGGTAAAACTGACCTCCTCCATAAACCTTCGGACTGAAGTAGGCCATGTGATACGCCACCGCCCGACCATCCAGGCCGTATTCATTGGGGTCGGAAAACATCGAACCCAAACCTTCCATCGTTTCCGCTGGCACAGGAAGCGACCAACGCGTCCCCGCGTAAAAGGGTGGGATGAATCCGTTCTCGTATTTCAATGCAATCAACTCACGCGCCTCGAGGACCGCGCTCTCCAGAACGGCCTTGGTCCGTCCGTCGGGCTGGAAAGGCTTGCCTTTTTCGATGCCGATGGTCTTCAGCGAGTCGATCATTGCCTTGTCGCGGGTGAGCCAAGGCTCAGCCTGAACAAACCGGTCAAGCAGTTCAAAGAACGAAATATCATAGCGGATCGTGGCGTCAAACGGCTTGTCGTACGCATCCACGAATACTGTCGAATTTTCGTCGCCGCCCAACGGATAGACCCTCACCCGCTTGCCGTGCTCAACGGCGGCCTTGATGTCATCGCCACTGCGGCTCTTGAAATTCGACCGAAGAATAACAAATCCCCGGTAAGTTTCCGATGGCAGCACCAGGTATCCCTCCGGGACCTTGCCGGCATAGCCAGGAGGGGTGATAAGATACTTTGCTCCCTTGCCTTTGTCCGCTCCAGCAGGGCCCACGTCGGCCAGCGCATTCTGCCAGGAGACATCAAAGCTGCCAACGATCACATGATCCTGATCTGCGGGCGGAATCTCCACAACCACCGGTCCCTTGGATGTGTCATAAAACGGGTTGAGGTAAATAGTATCGGGATTGGGCGTAAGCGTCTGGTTTTGCCAATTCAAAGGCCTCGACCAGTAGACAACCTGATTCAGCTTTGCGCCGTTGTCCCCCGCCGCCCGCAACATGCGCTCATAGTTGACCGCTGGCATGCCCCATACCACGGCCTCGACTGCGCGACGGTGCATGGATCGCTCCGCGATCTGCTGCGGAGTGAATGATTCAGCTTGTGCCCGAAGGCAGAGAACAGTGAGCGCGAGCGTCGAAACCAGCGCTGATGAGATGCGGTTCATATTCATATTTTGCGTATCGAAGCGATGTATGAGAATTTCTACTTTCTTAGCCAACGTCGAAAGTGTGGCGCGGCGGAGATGAAGCGTCCAGAGCGAAGCGAACCAGAGACATTGCCACCACTGCCCTGTTCGTTTTCTTCATGAGTTGGATGGTCTTCGCTGGCGATTCACCAGAACTTGCTGTCACGCCACTTGTCAGCCGGGAGCCACGTAATCTGGTCTGAATCGGTAGCGGAAATATGACCATTCTGAACCGCTTGCCGGACGGCGGGCTCGATGTCGCAGAATGATCCGGCCTTCGTTCCGAGTCTTGCCCCAATCCGATTGTTGTGGGTGTCCATCAGGTTGGATTCCTTCCCACCCGATTCAAATATCCATGTCGTCAAGTCAACTGCCCACTCGCCCAAGGTGTAGGACACGGTCGCACTGGCAAGCGAGTGACGGTATGCATCAAGCTTGCCGTTCCTGCCGCCCTCGAAATCTGACTTCAGAACGTGGTGCCAAGTGAACGCGATCACGCCTGCCGGATACAGGCAGGGCGTCAAAGCTAATACCGCAGCCCGTTTGAGAAGTCTTCTCTGCATTTTTTTAGCGGACGGTCTATCATCCCACCAGAACTGGGGAGGGATATCCATTTAGTAATGCGGTATTTTTGGGCGGTTGCGCGGGAGTTAAGTGCTTCAATCCCAATGGATTGAGCAACAACAAAACAACATATCCGACCCAGGTGGGTTTGCAAGAAATTTGAGTGATTCCCGGGCTGGCTGGACTGATTGGTTGTCGGTATTGTTTTGATGGCAGAGGGGCATTTTCTGAGTTTTCGAGAAATGAAACGGAGGTTCAACCAGCTTAGGGCGGGCGCCCTGGGCGATCTGGCGGCAGACCCGCGGCACCTTGGCGGGGAGTAAAGCCTGACCAGCATCCTGCAGACGTGGACGCGGGATCTGCGCCATCATGATTCAGTCGCCGCCCCACGGCTCCTTCACCCCTGCGGGGCAGCTCCGGCGTCGCTCTCTGTCTCCGCTGCGCTCCGGCTCATGTGGGGGCGGCACTCCGGCTGGCTCAGCGCCACAGCCAAAGACCGGTATGCCCGGGTGTAGGGTCTGCTGCGGGCCGGGGAGGCGGTGCTGCTACGGCCTGACAAACCGGCCATCTGTTGTCCCGCCTGTGGCTGCACCATGAAGTTCCTGCACGCCCCGCGCCCAGCCGCCACCAGCGGTCCCACCCGGGTGCTGCTCGAAAGGGGTTTCACCCTCGCTCAGGCCATCGACTGGATGATCCAGCAGGGAGTCGTCAAACCAGACCACCGCAGCCAGTTCGCCAAGGCCATGCAGTCACGCAT
>CAIZWU010000329.1 GCA_903936775.1 uncultured bacterium
TCGGCAGCAATGGTGCCGGTAAATCCACCACCCTGCGCGCCATCTCCGGCCTCGCCAAATCGTCCGGCGGCACCATCCGCTATGACGGTGGGGAGATCACCAATCAGCCGGCCCACGCCATCGTCAGCCGCGGGCTTTGCCATGTTCCGGAAGGCCGCATGGTCTTCGCCAACCTGACGGTGCAGGAAAACCTCCAGATGGGAGCCTATCTCCAGCGCGATGCCACCTGGACCGCCTCCCAGACCGACTACGTCTTCACTATATTTCCCCGCCTCCTCGAACGCCGCAAGCAACTCGCCGGCACCCTTTCCGGCGGTGAACAACAAATGCTGGCGATTGGCCGGGCACTCCTCAGCAAGCCAAAGTTCCTCATGCTCGATGAGCCCTCCCTCGGCATCGCGCCCCTCCTCGTGAAGGCCATCTTTGAAAAAATTGTCGAGATCAACCGCACCCAGGGCCTGACCATTCTCCTGGTTGAACAAAACGCCAACCTCGCCCTCGAGGTTTCCAGTTATGGCTACGTCCTCGAAACCGGCAAAGTCATCCTCGAAGGCCCGTCTGCCGACCTCAAGGCCAACCCCCAGGTCCAAGCGGCCTACCTCGGAATCTGAGCCTCGCGGAACCCAACCCCTGCCCAAAAAGATGGTGGAGAGGTAGCAAGTAATTTAGCTCAAGGCGGCGGACACGAATCAACGTCTGTGTTCCCCCCCGATTCGTATACGCAATCACAGATGCTCCATCTACTGGTACTCAATCGACCCTTTGCGTCGGCAAAAGAACGGCGGATGTGACCCTTCCAAAGACCTGGTTCAAACAATCATGGCTTCGATCTTCCACACCAGCACGCCACTCGCCGCCAGCGCGGCAACGATGTTCGACTTCCACAGCGATCCACATAATCTCCCTGAAGTCATGCCGCCGACATTAACGCTCGTCTCCTTGAAGACCGATGGGCCTGCCCAGGAAGGGCGCATGATTCAACTGCATTGCCGCGATTGGTGGATCATTCCGATGCGTTGGACTTGCCGGTGGAAGACGGTGCAACGTCCGCAATTATTGGTGGATGAAATCGTGAAGGGGCCGTTCGCCCTGTTTGAGCATGAGCATCGCTTTGAGGACCAGGGGCCGGGCAGTTGCATCATGTATGACACCATGACCTATCAATGGGGTCGCTCCTGGTGGGGGTGGTTCGTTTCTGCGACGGGTGTACGGCTCTATTTGACCTTGCTGTTCAAGTATCGGCATCACCGCACGCGGAAGTGGGCGGCGCGCAGCGCAAGAACACAGACCGTTTGATGGACATCACGCGCAAACTCGAAATCCTGGCCGATGCCGCGAAGTACGATGCTTCGTGCGCCAGCAGCGGTGCGGCGCGGAAGGATTCGCGGGGCAGCACAGGGGTAGGCTCCACGGGTGGATCAGGGATTTGCCATTCCTACACGCCGGATGGACGATGCGTTTCGCTGCTGAAGGTGCTGATGACGAATGCTTGTCTGTATGATTGCCATTACTGCATCAACCGCCGGTCGAGCAATGTGACCCGGGCACGTTTCACGCCGGATGAGGTGGTGCAGTTGACGCTGGATTTCTACAAGAGGAATTACATCGAAGGATTGTTTCTGAGCAGTGGCATCATTCGCAGCGCGGATCACACGATGGAGTTGGTGATCGAGGTCGCACGAAAGTTGCGTGAGGAGCATCACTTCCGTGGCTACATTCATTTGAAGACCATTCCTGAGGCCTCTCAGGCCCTGATTGCCTTGGCGGGACGCTATGCAGACAGGATCAGCATCAATGTGGAACTACCGACCCAGCAAGGCCTGAACACGCTGGCACCCGAAAAGAATCTGGCCCGCACGGAGGAGGCGATGGGACACATTCGGGAGAAGATCGACGAGCGGTATGCCGAAAAGCGGAAGCCTGTTGCCCCGAAGCCACCGCCTTTCGCCACAGGCCAAAGCACGCAGATGCTGGTGGGCGCTGATGCCTCCACGGATGCGACGATTCTGGGCTGTGCGGACAAGCTTTACACGGCTCATCGGTTGAAGCGGGTCTATTATTCGGCATTCAGCCCGATCCCGGAACCATCGTCGATTTTGCCGTTGAAAGCACCGCCGTTGATACGCGAGCATCGGCTTTATCAGGCAGATTGGTTGCTGCGGTTCTATGATTTCAAAGTGGAAGAAATCGCTCATGCGGCGGCTCCAAATCTGGACTTGGCACTGGACCCAAAACTCTCGTGGGCGTTGCGGAATCGCGAAACGTTCCCTGTCGATGTGAACAAGGCACCCCGCGAGATGCTGCTACGGATTCCAGGTCTCGGGGTGCGCAATGTGGAACGGATTGTGAGGGCCCGGCGCTACACGGGACTGCGTTTGGCAGACTTGATCCGGCTGCGGTTGCAGATGAAAAAGCTGCTGCCCTTCATCGTTACGGCAGATCATCATCCGGCCAGAATGGGACTGGACAGCGACTCGCTGCGCGCCCGGTTTCTGCCCCCACCGGAACAACTGGAGCTCAGCTTCGACGCGCCGCCGGCACCTGCCGCGGGCGACTTTCTCTCAGTGAGATCAGGGGAACTATAGACGGGTCATGCGCACGATCGTCATCGAACCTGAGTATGAAGCGTGGCGAAATGCGGCGCGCCAACTTCTCGCACAGGGTGTGAAGCCAGACGAAGTGCTTTGGACGGATGATCCGCAGGAAGCGTCGTTATTTATCGGGGAAGCTGTTGGCACCAGGAAACCAGCGGCAGAGGCAATTAAAGTATCATCTGCCTTCATGGACATGGCGAAGAGTGCGTCCGCACACACCGATGCCAAGCGCTGGGCCTTGCTCTATCGGGTACTGTGGCGGCTGACGCTGGGCGGTGAACGGCATTTGCTTTCCCTCGCCACGGATCGCGATGTGCGGCAAATCCAGGACTGGTGCAAGGCGGTTGGGCGGGACATCCACAAGATGCATGCCTTTGTCCGGTTTCGCCGGGTAAGCGTGGATGCCGTCACGGGCCGCGAGCAGTTCGTGGCTTGGTTCGAGCCGGATCATCGCATCGTGCGGTTAGCGGCGCCGTTTTTTGAGAAACGATTCGCCGGGATGGATTGGTCCATCCTCACGCCGTATCAGTGTGCCCACTGGGATGGCAAACGCCTGCACTTCACCGCCGGCGTGCCCCGCAGCAGCGCTCCTGATGAAGATGCCTTGGATGATCTCTGGCGCACTTACTACCGGAACATCTTCAATCCGGCCCGGGTCAAAATCAACGCCATGCAGTCGGAGATGCCGAAGAAGTATTGGAAGAATCTGCCTGAGGCTCCGCTCATTGCCGGACTCATCGCGGAGAGCGCCGGGCGGGTGCAGGGGATGCTGGGGACGGAAGAACGCCCCGCGAAACCAGCGCCCAACAACGCCTATCTGAAGTCGCTTCATGACATGAATCAAAGAACTGCTGCCAAACCAACTGAGGAAACTGGACCGCCATGAAGGGCGTGAAGAAACAGCATCCCCCCTCCAAAGCATGCCTCGTATGCGGACGTCCCTTCACCTGGGGCAAGCAGTGAAGGACGGTCCGGGATGAAGTGAAGTATCGCAGGGAGCGCGGCAGGCGGCGCAGGCAAGTCAGCAAACTCAGCAACTCACCATCATGAGGCAAATGCCACGCAGGGTCCACGCCGCGGTGCGCCACCAATTGGTGGCGACCAGACGCTGATGGGCATGCGCATCAAAACCCGCGGCGAGTTTATCGTGGAGCGGTATTTGCACCCGCCATGTGGATAGCCAATTAAATGCCAACGGCACCAGGCTCGCAAGGAACCATGGACCGGGAGAACCAGCGATCACGATCAAACCCGCAGTGCCGATTTCAATGAACATCAACGGAGCCACGACCCATGTGATCTGCTTGGTATAGCGTTGGTGATACGCGACAAAGGCTTCCCGGCCGATCTGCGCGAACAGAGGGTAATGGGCCAACTGAGTTGTCCAAATCAAACCAACGAGCGCCCAGGCCGAGGCATTGTGAAAGGTGAATAGCAGATTCATGGCGTCACCGGCAGTTGGGCAAGTGCGGCGTAGTCGGGGCGATCCGCCGCATTGGCGTGAAGGAACCGGCGCACGACCCGACCCTGATGAATCAGAAACACGCCAGGCATTTGAGTGCCGTCTCCTTCCAGGGCCCCGGGACGATGACCGGCGAGAAATGACTTCAGGCCCCGCCACCAGACACTCAAGCCCAGCAACTGACTCACCTTGCCACGGCGCAATCCGAGGCCTCGATAGAGCCGGCGCTCAGGGTCGGAGACCGCAGGCACGTCACCGAGCCCATAGCTCGTGGCGAACGTGGCAAAAGAGGCCGCCGAGCCCATGTGAACGAGGACGAGTTTGGAGCCATTCTTCTCCATGTTCTCACGACTGGCAGAAAGATCCGCCAGTGCCTCACGACAGAACGAGCAACCTGAGTGCCGCAGGAATACCACCAGCACGGGTTGCTGCCGGGACAACCCGGCGAGGCTGCTGCCTTGCGTGGTCATCGTTTCGGCGAGCAAGGTCGGTTCATCAGGAAGCAGATCCCCCCCGGCATCCGCTTGATACTGGTCCCAGGCGTATTTCAAAATGAGGGAAAAAGGCACCCACCAGATGAGATCATTGGTCACACAATTGAGCGCAAAACCCCATGGCAACTCTCCGGTCCACAGCGCTTGCACCATGCCGAGCGGCCCGAAGACCTTGCCGAGAAAACCCACCAGAACGATGGGCCAATGCCTTGCAGGATCAAAGGCCGCGATGGCATAACCGACGCCATAGACGCCGACGATCATGCCGATGCACTGCCAAAACTGCGGGTAGTTGGGCTGCGGCATTTCCAGCCAGTTGAAAATAGCCCCGGGAAACAGCACGGCCCAGGCACCCCAGAGCACGTTGTAAACTCCCGCGGCGAGAAGAACGTTCCGCATCCAAGGTGGTGATGAAACAGAGGTAGTCATAAGTTTGAAAGGTGATCAATGCGGGATGGCTGCGATGACAGCTTCTGCCGCAGCCCAGCCTGAGAGCGCCGCGCCTTCGACCCGTGGTCCGGCAAAGACGTCTCCCGCCAGCACCAACGGAGGATCGCTGCTCACGAGAGCACATGAAGAGGGGTCGGTTTGCTTGGGCTTGCTGAAACGCCAGCCATGGATTTGAAAGGATTTGATTCCCCCACCCATCCATTCATCAGCCGCCGCGATCAACATCCGGGCCGTCTCATCCCGATCCTGATCCCAATGCGCGACACTGAACTCATCAGTCGCATGAATCGTGATGGCGGGTTCTGCTGAGACGCCTTTGAGTTGGTTGTCGGCGATCCAGGCAATCGGTCCCTCAGCCGGTGCAAAACCACCCGGGGGCAGCATCCGCGAGGGACCCTCCAGCACGGCCATGACCGCGAAACAGCGCTCGTATTGAAGCGCGGACAGACGTGACTTCAAAGCAGGTTCAAGCACGACTCCACCCGCATCCAGAAGCTCAAGCGATTGAGGCACGGGCGCAGTCAAAATAACCGCCTTCGCCGACCACACTTCGCCATCAGACATCCTGACAGACCAATGATCTGCTCTCTGATGCAAAGCGGCGACCTGCTTCTTCTGAACGATCTCCAAGCCCAAGGCCCAATGCTTCGCGAGCGATGACATCCCCGGAGTGCCACGCCAGCGTGTATGGCCATCGGCATCAGCCGTGAATCCCCGACACCATTCCAGCGCAGCACCCGCAGTGCGGGCTTTCCCGAGCAGATCACCAAAGCGTGGATCACGTGCCGTGACGAACTGCGCTCCGTGATCAAACGTGGCCGCACCGATTCGACGTGTGGCCATGCGACCTCCCACGCCTCTGCCCTTGTCGATCACGACAGCCCGGCGTCCTCCTTGCTGTAAAGCGGTTGCGGCGGAGAGCCCGGCCATGCCCGCCCCAACCACTAACACATTTACGTTTCTACTGCTGGCGTGGTTCATTCTGAAGATGGAGTACGGGTTTGATCATTCGTCATCGACTGGACTTTTCAAATGCTTCCCGGGCAGCTGGCGATGTTTGGCGACTCTGCCAGAAACACGATTGGGCCGCCTGCGAAAACTGGAGGGCCGCAACTTTGGATAGAAGGCGCTCCAGGAATGGAGGGCATCCTGGCGGGTGGGCGGGTTGATCGGGCACATTGAAAAACAGGGTCACTTGAGCAGGTGGCTCAATCCACCTTCATGTCCGTCCGGCAGAAGGATAGGGATGCAAAAAACGCAGAAAATCTGATTTTGGTTCCCAGGCGTACCCGAAGCAATCAGAGTCAGCCCCCCGCTCTCCCCGTTCCGGATCCCGCCTATGACGCCACCCGCAAAAAGCAGATTCCTTTCAGACCGACGCCGTGCCCTGGCACGGCTGATCCTGGTCACCCTGAGCGCAGGGTGCTGGTGTGGCGCCCACGCCGGGGAGGCGCCGCCGAACCTCATCTTCGACACGGACATGGGCGGCGACTGCGACGATGTCGGCGCGTTGTTCATGCTGCACGGGGCCCTCGCCCGCGGCGACATCAAGCTGCTGGGGACCATGGGCTGTACCTCGTCACCGGCGATCGCGCCGGCCCTCGATGCTATCAACACGTGGTTCGGCCGGCCGGAGATCGCGGTCGGCACGTTGAAGGATGCCGGCTTCCATGCCGATCCCGGTTATCCCGCGGAGATCGTCCGGCGTTACCCGAGGCGCTTCGCGACCAGCGCGGAGTATCCCGACGCGGTCGCGCTCTACCGCCAGATTCTGGCCAAGCAGGATGACGACAGCGTAACGGTGGTGGCGGTCGGCATGCTGCGCAACGTCGCCAATCTGCTCAAGTCCGCGCCTGATGCCGCCAGTCCGCTCGATGGTCGTGCGCTGGTGGCGAAAAAAGTAAAACGCCTCGACATCATGGGCGGCAATTACCCGCCGTCCGCCAGCCGGAACGACCAGGACGCGGAATACAATTTCAAGGAGGACGCGGCCTCGACCGCGCTGGTGTGCAGCACCTGGCCAACGCCGATCCTGTTCAACGGTGAAGGCGGCTCGACCAATTCCGGACGTCGGGTGACCTATGAGATGCCCGAGCACAATCCGCTGACCCTGGCCTACCGCCACTATCCCAACGTCGGCTACGCCGGTGACCGACTGAGCTGGGATCCAGTGTCGTGTCTGGTCACCGTACGTGGCGCGGCGCCGTGGTACCAAGTCGTCAGCGGCGGCGTCAACGCCGCCGACGCCAAGACCGGGGTCAATCGCTGGCAGGACCAACCGGCGGAAGGGGACCGCCGCCAGCATTCCTACCTGGTGGCGGTGAACGGACAGAAGCCCGCCACCGAACAGGCACTCGAAGACCTGATGGTCGCGGGCATCGGCCGGCCGAACGGTCTGGTGTTCAATACCGCGTGTTATGCCAACGCCGGCATGTGCCAGATCACCAGCAGCGGATCGCCGGAGGCGAACCAATCGGCGATCAAGGCTTTCGATGGCGATGAAGGCAGCGCCTGGGTGGACAAATCCGCGTCGGCCTGGATCCAATGCCGCCACGTCGATGGGCGGTCGTATCTGGTGACTTCATACGCCCTCAACTGCACCAACGCACAACGCCTGCCGGGCGCGCTGGAGCTGTCCGGCTCGAACGACGGCGGCACCAACTGGACGCGGCTGGATGTGCAGACAGCCCCTGGGTTTTCCGCCCAGCAATCCCGGCGCGAGTTCACCATCGCCCAGCCGGCCAAGTGGAATCTCTACCGTCTGGCAGTGACGGCGGCTAGCGGTGGCGACGGTGTGCAGATCCAGGAACTCGCCCTGAACGAGGAAATCACCTGCACGCCCAAGCAGTCCGTCGCCAATTTGACCCTCGACCACCGGTCCCTCAGCATTCCCGCCAACGGCCGCGCGACGCTCAGCGCCACGCCCGCTCCACGCAACACCTGGGAGCGCACGGTCGCTTGGAGCAGCAGCGATCCGTCGGTGGCCGGGATCCACCGCATCGGCGAACAACTGGCGGTGGTGGTCGGCAGGAAGCCCGGCACCGCCACCATCACCGCGACCTGCGATCAGCAGACCCAGACCTGCGCCGTGACGGTGACTCCATCGTCGCTGCCCCTTGGCTGGCGCTACGACGAACTTAACACCCCGCCCATCCCGGGCGCCATCGCGGTGGACGGCGAGATCTTCCGCCTCACCGGCTGCGGCCACGGCATGACCTCGTGGTGGCAACGCTTGCGCGACCAGGGAACCTTGGTCAGTCAGCCGCTGGGCGGCAGCAGCGTGCTCACCGCACGCCTGACCGGCATCGCACCGAACGTCGGCGGCCCGTCCTACGCGTGGGACAATCGTCCGCCGTCCACCGCCGGCCTGATCATCCGCGAAACCCTGAGCGAGGCCTGCCCGCGCCACGTGCTGGTCCAAGTCGACGCCACGGGCAAGTTGACCTGCCGCTGGCGCTTCAAGAGCGGCGACCCCGATGATGGCCAGAGCAAGGACCTCGGCCCAGTATCGCTGCCGATCCATCTGAAAATCGCCCAGGTCGGCAAGGACATCCAGGTGTTCACTTCGACCGACGGAAAAAATTGGGGTGAACCGCGCCTGACCCACGAGGCGGGCTTCGATGCGCAGGGCCACATCGGATTATTCGTCTGTTCAGGCAACACCTTCGCCGCGACCACCGCCGTGTTCGAGGCGGTCGCGCTGGGGAAATGATCGTCAGCGCGCCTGCTCAGCGATGCCGCAGCGTCGCAAACCCGGGGCAGAGCGCCGGTTTTTTCGGACCATGGTTTGCCTGACTGGCGTCTCCGGAGGCGATGCCTGAATGGCTGGCGGAGGATGGAGCGTGGCGTGTCAGATTTCCTTCAATGAGGTAACCTCATTGCCCTCCAGCGTCCATTGCTGCAGGGTGCTGGTCTTGCCTTTGTTCATGGCGCGGAAGAGGAGGGGGTCAGTGCGCTTGGTGAAGCGCCGCTCATGCACGCCGGTGGCGTCGCAGGCATCCAGCAAGGCGTGGCCTTTGTAGAGACGGCGCTTGCCGATGATGCGCACGGCCCCCGGCACGGGAGCCACCGGAGCCCGGCGGTCCAGCACCAGATAGCTGAGCGGAAGGGACCGGAGATCGATTCCCATGATGCGGCCGAACTGCACCCAGTCGCGATCGGTGTAAACTTCGGGCGGCGGGGTGGCAAAAAAATGGCACCAGTCGTTTTCATGGCCTTCCGCAAGCAGACCGCAGCGGTTCCGGTGCAGGCAGGGAGCGATCGGATAAAACGATTCCCGCAAGGCCTCGCGGGCCTTCACCAGCTGGGCACTGGCCACGCTGGTGCCTGGTTCCACCCACACCACCGCGGCGGCACGGTCCGCCAGCTTCAACAACTCCGCCATGCCGGCTTCCTTCAGTTCCGTTACCACATGGCTGATCAGCAGGGTAAAGGGACCTTCGGGTTCCGCCGCCATCACCGGCATGTCAGGAAACTCGCGTCTCACCGCCGCGCTGGCAAAACCCACCGCACGGCGGGATCGGTCATGCAGACTCACCCCCGTCAATCCGGCTCCGGGATAAGCCGTCAGAAATTCCCTCGCGGCCACGCCCGTGCCACAGCCCCAATCATAGACGGCCCCGGCCGGCGGCGTCCAACTCACGCCCGCCAGATCCCGGAACACATGATGCCATTTCCACGCGATCCGCCGGGCAAACGTGACATCATAGCCGCGCAGCAGTTCATCCGAAGCCCAATAATCCCCCTGCCCCGCCGTCCCTTCCAGGTAGGTAGTGCGTAATTCATCCAGACTTGACCAATCGTATTCCATAACCCGCAGCCTGCGGGGAAATCCCCGCAGGGCAACGGCTTATCCCTTTCCCACCGATTCGCGTTTGATGCGCTGGATTACTGCCCGGAGCCACCACTGCCGGCTCTCTTCCGCGCTACCCTCCTGCAACGCCCTCTCCAATGCAGGAAGCGCCTCCGGTCCCTGGTTGACGAGAATTTGGGCCGCCTCCTCACCCCGCCCCAGATCCGGCGATCCCAATAGCTGGATCCATTGACGAAGGTCGTCCGGAACCAGGGCATCGATTTTTATTTCCCATTTCTGTGATGGTTCAAGTAGAGTAAATTCATCATC
Source organism: uncultured bacterium (assembly GCA_903936775.1). GTDB lineage: Bacteria > Verrucomicrobiota > Verrucomicrobiia > Verrucomicrobiales > V1-33 > CAIZWU01. Next base: position 10,123 of record CAIZWU010000329.1, read on the forward strand.
GAAGGCAGCCATTTCAAGGTGATGAGTGCCAGGCAGCAATCCTTTGGGCGTAATTAGCAGCTCCCGGGTCAAATCCGACCACGGGGCACCATCATTCCGCCAACGGCGCCAACCCTGCGCCTGATCGGGCAGTTTGATATTAACTAAACCTCCCTTTCCTGTACCGAGGGTGGCAGCCCCCCCTGAGGTTACAGGCAGAGCCGCCACAAATTCGTAGCTCCCGACAGCTCCCCACTGGCAATGACGAATAAACGCATTTCCGACAGGATCAATCAAGACATAACAGAACGAGGTGTCCGGCATCACGAGCGGCTTTTCCCCATCCATGATTGCCACCGAACGGCCCTCCCTCCACTTATGCAAGTGGCGATCACCCGCCACGATCCAAGCGGCTCCCGTGCGGTCCCATATAGAAGACCTGACATTGGCAATCCCTGGGATTTGTCGGGGTGTGGCGGGGGACGAATAGCGATCCATTCCGGGCAGGGTTGCTTTCGAAGGCACTTCCCCCCAGGAATTTTCCTGCCCGAAGGCATAATATTTCTCATTCACCTGAAAGCAGAGATCACCGCCATGGGTGAAGGTTAAAGGGTCGCTCGTGCCGCCTTCCGCACCGGACACTTCAGCCACAGTGGTACTGTGCCAGGTGCCCGCCCGCAGCACCTCGATCCGACCGTCCACATGCATCAGCGCCTTGGTTCCATTCAAGTGGGAGGCCGGCACCGGCATCACGTCCATCGAACCTGCGAGGCAATCGCCCGGCACCAACCGGGCTGCCACCGCTTCCCGCAGGGTTTCAAAGACCTGCCAACGGCCGGTGGCGAATTCGAATACAGAAGTGGGCCCCGCGTCCAAGGGCCACAGCCACGCCTGGCCATGCGCGTCCGCCACAAACTGCGAGGATTGGACATTTTGTTCCAGCACATCATCCGGCACGGGCCGCTCCTGCCAGGAAATCCCATCCCATTCGGAAAATTTCTTTCCATCCACCATAAAGGCCCATAAGTGGTGGCATGGGTCCTGAACCAGGAAATCCGTAGTGAGCAAAGTCCGCCGGCGGCTGTTTGGATCGGCAACAGGTTGTTTCAGCAGGATCTTTTGCTCATTTGCCCGAGCCCAAAGTTTAACCTGCTCCTTTGTCGGCGGGGAAACTGGTTGCCTGCGGGCTACATCAGTCGGGACCAGATCGGGCTGCGGCCTCCCATCCTGCCCAAGCAAAGCGGCATCGCCGCACAGGAAACCCACACCTAAAGCTAGTAATAAGCCACGCTTTCCTATCATGATCACCAGGAGTAGTGCACTTGATAAGACACCACCCGTTCCTCATCCGGCTTGAGCGGGATGCGGAATTCGATGGTTTGGGCATCGGTTTTCAGGAAGGTGTTGGAAGGCTCTCGGATTTCCCAATTGGTCCAGCGGTAGAGGTGCTCGACAACGCGGATTTCGGCGGCTTCGGTTTTGTGGTTCCTCAGGGTGATTTCAAAGGTTTCGTCAAACCAATGGTTGGAACTGTCGCTCTTGAAGGCGGTGCGCTTGCGTTCGCCCACGAGATCGAAGGCATTGCCGGTGTAGATGCGCAGGGTTTCGTCCTTCGGCGTGTGGTCGATCTGGTTTTCGCCGGTGAACTGAAGCTGGCCTTCATCATCCTGACGATAAAACCGCACCGTACCGAGCGGCAGGGGAATGCCCAATTGGTTGGCTGCGCTGTTTTTGAATTCGCGCATCACCCAGACCTTGGGATTGCTCTCCGTGCCATAATCCTCCTGGCTGCGGATGTTCATCATGGTGTAATTGCTGTAGCGGTTGCGGTCGATTTTCACACCGTCATACACATAAATACGCTCGGCCTTGATTCCGGCAGCCCTGACAAATTCAACCTGCTTGGTCTCGCGGTCATGCAGGGTAGTGGGAAGGGGCAGACTGTAGAGATGATATTCGTCGAAGGATTTTTCGGTGATTTGAGGAGGATTTACCGAAGCCAAGGCGGCTCTCATGGCTCCGACACGACGAGCCTCCTCGTCATTTCCATTTTGCAGCTTGGCCACGTCACCGGCCACCAATTGCACCTTGGCTTCCTTGAAAGTCTTGCCGCTCTGGTTGTCCATGGTGACCCAGCCGGTCAGATCCAGGGTATCCCCTTTTTCCGGTGCCACCACGTTGTAGGCCGCCTCCCAGCTCATCCCACCGGTCTGATAGGCGACTTCCGCGTTCACTTTGGCGGCCTGGTCGGAATGCAGCTTCCAGACAAGGGTCGGTTTCAGCACGGTATCATCCGCCAGAGCGGGGAAGAACGGCTTGCCTGGCAGGCCAAACTGCAACTGGCCTTCCACTTCGATGATGGGCTGCATGCCTTGTCCGTACGCCGAATTCATCGACATCTGACTCATGGCGTAAGCCCGGCCATACCTTTGCATCGATTCGGCGGAGTGCGCGGTATAACCACTGCGGATGATTTTCCCCTTCACGGTGCGGTCAGGCTTGCCTTGGGTACCGGGAATGAGGAAATCGATTTCCTTCCCCTCATTCAATGAGAGCAACAGGCCCTCCGAGATAGGATCGGCCCGGTAGTTTTGCTCGATCACCCGGAGCGATACCGCCCCCGCGGGATCGCGCAGGATCACGGAATCTGCTTCCACATGGGCCGTGGTGTCCGTGAAGCGGACATCATTCAGCCCGCTTTGCAGGTCCAGCGTCAACCGGTCCCGCACCGTGGCGAAGTTTTGATTGTAGATCGTCAGGGCGGGCTGCGCCTGACAGGGAAGAACAAGGCCAAACAGGACGCCGGCAAGAGGGAGAGCGGAGGGAATCGTTTTCATGTTGGACAAGGTAGGATGGAAAAACACGCCGGAATGTAAACTCCTCGTAAAACACCCGGCCCAGAACCCCCCCCCCCGCAATAGACCAATCCGCCGGCAATTTGTTGGATCACGACCCAACAAAACCCGATCCCATCCCTGATTTCGAAAAGATCGTCCTATTCCCTGATCCTGATCCGGCGGTATTCCATCTGGCCGCGGTCTCCTTCGAGGCCGATGGGGCCGGTGGCGGGGACTTTGAAGGCGGCGTCAAGAACCTCGCCGTTGCAGGTGCAGCGGGCAGTAGCGCCGGTGACGACGACTTCGAGTTCATTCCAGTCCTGCGGTTTGTATTTCGTCAGGTTTTTGAAGGGACCGGCGAGGGAGTAGTCGCGGCACTGGAGCTGCGGACCGCGCAGGAAGACCCCGCTGTCGGCGTCAGGGGTGGCGCGGAATTCCAGTCGCAGGGTAAAGTCCTTCGGAAACTCCCTCACCGTCCAAAGCTGCGCCAGTTTACTGCCTTCCGGCGGGGTGGTGACCACCAACCGGCCATTGCTGGCCAAATAGCGTTGGTCGCTGCTCCGGGTTTTTCCGTCAAAGGGCGCGCCGTCCTTGAAAGTCCAGCCGGTGAGGTCCTTGCCATTGAAGAGACTGGTAAAACCCTCTTCATTCTGGAAGGAGTCCGGCCCGGTCTCCGTCAGGCCCAGGGTGGCGAGGACGGGACGCAGGGCTGCGGCCCACTTGAGATAACCGGCCTCATTGGGATGGAGCAGATCGGGGAATTCAGCGGGGAGGGCGTCGCCGGCGGCATCCGCAAACGGCTTCCAGGTCTCCAAAAGCGTGACCTGCGGCTGGTCCTTCACGAGGGCGGCGTATTGTTCATTGAGGGCTTGGATTTGCGCCGCGGACCGGGACTTGCTGGCAGCGCTGGGGAAGACCTTGCATAACACCACCGGCAGGTCGGCACGGTGGGCCTTGAGGGCGGCCAGAATCAGCTTGATGTTCCCTGCAATCACCGGCGGGCCCGCTTTTTCCTCCAGATCATTGGTCCCCGCCAGCAGCACCACCGCGGAGGGATGCAACGCCAGCACGTCCTGCTGGAGGCGGATCAGGATGCCACGGGTGGTGTCGCCGGAGATACCACGATTGGCCACCTTCATGGAACCGAAGGCTTTGCCCAGATCATCGCCCCAGCCCTGGGTGATGGAGTCGCCCAGAAAAACCACCGCGCCCTGGTCGGCCGCCACCTGGGTAGCCCAGGCCGTGCGGCGTTGATCCCAAAGCTGGCGGAACCAGTCGGCCCGGCGGATCGGGCCGGCTCCTGGCAAACCCTCATCGGTGGCGGGAATCGTCAGGGCGGCGCGGTCCTGGGCAGCCAGCCATACCGGAGAACAGGCCAGAAAAAACAGGGCGGGGAGAAGTCGGAGGGTCATTTCCTTCTCTTGTGGCACAATCTCCCCCGGGTTGCCAAGGACTTCACGGCATAAAGCGCCTCTGCCATGCCGTCCTCCCGGCCCCATCAGGAGTGCCCTGCAGTCCCACGCCGTGGAATGAGGCGTGACAGGGCGCCAAAAACCTGCGCGTTTAATCGGCAGAACTGAGGTTGAAGCACAAAAGCCGGATTCCTCCTCAATAAAGTCAACTCCCGGGAGCAACCTTGACCCGGAGATAGTCCCGGTTGTCGGCGCTCACCGGATCCGGGCTGCGGAAGGTGCGGTAGGTCCAACCTGTCGAAAGAGCGGGGAGGCCGGCACTGGCCGCCGGGGTGACCTCGGAAATGACCATGGTGGACCAGCCGGACAGATCATCGGAACCCTCGATCGTGTAGATGACTCCATCAATGCCTGCGGTCTGAGCGGTGGCCCCGCTGAAAACGGCCCCAGCGCGGACGGGAATGGTAAGGGTGAGGGCCTGATCCGCGCCGGCCGTGACAATGGCGATGCGGGACTTGCCGGAGTCGGCCGCGAGGCCGGGATTCCCATCCAGCGCGAACTCCATCAGGTTGATTATCCCGTCATCGTCAGGATCAGCAGAGGCCGCGGCGGCGCTCCCGGTGAGGGAATTCGCGGTGAGCCACGCAGTATAGGCCGGACTGGAGAAGCCAGGGACGATGGCGATATTGTTGGAGGAAACTCCGTCATTGAAGGCGTAGTTGACCTCGTAACCGGCTGGCAGGCCGATGACAGTGGCGAAGGTGCCGCTGAGGCTGCCGGTCCAGCTGGCTATGACGCGGGGAGCTCCGGCCGGCCAGGCGCCATCCGCTTCCAGCACCAGCTGGGAGGCAGTGCCCAGGATGAGGTCCCCATTAATGCTGAGCCGATCGATCCGGTTGGCATTGGAATTGTCATATTCCGTCAGGAGAGTGCCCTCGATGAAAGCGGTGCCCGTGGTGAGGGTGCCGATGCTGACGCCCGGCGCGAGAAAACCCGCGGCCTCGACGGTCACCGCGCCGCCCACGATACCGGTGCCTCCCAGGGTGCCGCCGGTAACCGCGAGGGCTCCGGTTGCGGCCGTGTTATCCCCATTTACCAACAGGGTGCCGTTGGAGACGGTGGTGCTGCCGGTGTAAGTGGAAACACCGGTCAGGGTGAGCGTACCGATGCCTTCCTTGGTAAAGTCCGAGGCCGCGTTGCCGACCCCATTGGGCTGGCTCATGTTATCCTTGATGACGCCCTCGAAGGTGGAATCGGTGCCGAGCCCCCCCACCGTCCACCTGACGGAACGGCCGGGGACCGGTTGCCCTCCCAGCAGTCCGGTGCCGGTGAGCTGACCGATCCTGATGACGCGGGGCACCCCGGCACTGGGATTCACGGCGAGGACCAGTTGGGTGGTGCCATCAATGCGCACGCGGGCATTGGAAAGGGTTTCGTTGAACCCGGTAATACGCCATTCCCCGTCCCCCGTGAGAATCAGGTCACCCGTAAATCCGGTCCAGTCGCCGGAGATGTTGCTGCGGTTGCCGGTGGCCGTCATGGTCAGGGTGCCGGACCCCAGCAGTGAGCCTGTCAGGGTACTGCCCGGGTTGGCATTGGAGAGGTTGATGGCGGCGGTGGAATTCACGATGAACCCATTGGGCAGGAAGACATTGCCGGCGCAGTTCACGGTGGTGCCATCCAGCATGACGGCTCCGGTGCCAAAGGCGTTGGTGGCATTGGCATTGACGGTGAGTCCCTTGAACGTGCCTCCACCGCTGTAACTGCTGTTGCCCGTGAAATTGACGGTCCCGGAGCCCTCCAGATCCAGCACCCCAGGCAGCGCATCCCGATCTGCAATCCCCCCGGGGATTCCCAAGGTCAAATCCACGGGAACCGTGATCTTGCCCGAAGCGCTGCCGACGGCCACACCGGTAGTGACAGGCAGATCGAAGGAGTTTTCGATCACCAGCGCACCGCCATCGAGCGTCAATTGTTGAGTGACCGGAGTCAGCGGGGCCGGCCCCAGATTTTCCGCCGCCGGCAGGGCCAGAGCCCCCCCCAGAACAAGGGTGCGGCCGGTGTAGCTGTTGGCGGCGGCGAGGGTTAGCTTGCCGGAGCCCGTTTTGGTCAGGCTGCCCGGCCCGCCTCCCCCCACCACACTGGCAAGGGTGAGATTGTTGGAGCCGGTGTCAAAGGTGGCACCGCCGGCCAGGAATAACGTGATCCCTCCGGAGATATCAGTGGCGTTGCCGGCACCCCAGCGTAGACCGCCGCCATCAAAAACCAGGTCTCCGCCTCCCAACTGCGCCGGGGCAGCGAAGGAAATCAGCCCCCCGCGGAAGGCGGTGCCCCCGGCCCAGGAATTGGTGTTGGTCAGAGTGAGGACTCCAGCCCCGGTCTTCACCAGTCCGCCCGCGCCGCTGATGACTCCGGAAGCGGTCAGATCAACGCCCGCAGTATCGATCGTCCCGTTGATACCGGCGTCCACCGAGAGGGCATTGCCCAACGTCAGGGGAGCGAGCGGCCGCAGGGTTCCTGCCCCGGTCCAGGCGAGACCGGCGGTGCCGAGAGCGGCGCCCTGACTGATTTCGATGATGCCGTTGCCCGCCAGGGTGGTGCCGCCATCCCAGGGATTGTTCCCGGTGAGACGCAGCGTTCCCGGACCCTGATGGCGGAGCGCCCCGGAACCGGAAACCGTGCCGCCAAAGGTCAGGGACGCATCTGCCAGACTGACGGTGGCATTGAGTCCGGCGCCCGGCAAACTGACATTGGAATTGATGGTGTGCGATCCGCTCTGGACGGTGGCGGCGGCAGCCGGGGCGCCGTTATTGAAAGCCAGGACTGAACCGGCGAGGATGTAGGGATTCCCATTGTCAAACGTGAGGGAACCGGCCGTGCGGGCGCTGTCGAGGGTAATGGTGCGGGCGGCGGAGATCGCTCCAAGGAAATTGACTGGATTCCCGATGCCCCCCGGAATTCCGGTGCTCCAATTGGCGGCCGTATCCCAGCTGCCGCTGCCATCCACGTTCCATGTATTGGGAGTCCCGGCACTGCTGAGGGTGAGGGTGATGAACTGCTCACCCCCGACGGTTTCGGTGCCGAAAGTGTAGATGACCCCGCTGACCGGATTGGCCACGCTGAGGGCGCTGATCCCGGTGCCGGCCAGGGTCCCGTATTTGATCAGATAATATTTGGCAAGGGCGCTCCAGGGATTGGCGGAGTTCTCCTGACGCAACCGGACCGCGCCGCCGTTCAGAGTCAGGGTCCCGGCCACCGCGATCAGGTCATTGGACGGAGTGCTGTTGAATTCAAAATAGAGATTCGAACCTGCCGCGAGGGTCAGGCTTCCGGCACTGATCGTGCCGACTCCGGCACCCGGAGCGACCGCGCCCCCCGCGGCAACGGTCACGGGTCCCGCGGCGGCCCCGGAGCCCCCAAGGACCCCGTTGGACTGGACATTGACCGCTCCGCTCCCGGTGGCGGAATCACTGGAGTTGGCCAGGGAAAGCGTACCGGCGGAAATAGTGGTCCCTCCGGCATACAGATTGGCGGCTGCCAGTGTCAGGGTGCCCGTCCCTGACTGAGCGACGGACCCGGTGCCACTGATCACATCAGCCACCGTCAGGGCATCGCTGCGCTGGAACTCGAGCCGGGCGTCATTGGTGACCGGGCCGGTCCCAAGTGACCCGCTGGTGCCGCCATTGCCCACCTGGAGGGTGCCGGCGCTGATGATAGTGCCCGTGCCGAAAGAGCTGTCATAGATGTTGTTCCCCGTGAGCAGCAGGGTACCACCGCCGGTTTTGGTGAAGCCGCTGCTGCCGGAAATAATCCCACTCAGCGTAATATTGAACGGTGCATCGGTGGCGTCAGCCGCCTTGATGAAGGCGTTATTGGCGGTTTCGGCACCGGTGGAAAGGTTGACTCCGGTGGCCCAGTTGGCCTTGGCCCCAAGCGTGCCGGCGATCAGGCTGACATTCGCGGCGTAAGTGCCTGCGGCGCGTTTCTCCACGCCCCCGCTGCCCAGATAGAGCGCCCCCCCATTCAGATAAACCGTGCCGGATCCCGCGGTGACGAGCGCGGAGGTTCCCATGGTGATTTTCTCGACCGTCGAGGTTCCCCCGGTCAGGTAAAATTCGGCATTGTTTCCCGTGGTGGTGCTGAAGCCCAGCACGACGCCATTGGTGGGATCGGTGGAAGTGAAAGTGCCTCCTTTGACCTGGAGGATACTGTAGCGGGTGTTGCTGGTGCCGCCGATATTGGCATTGCCGGAAATGAGGACATCCCCGCCATCAATCCGGGCGGACACCGAGGAATTGCTGGTACCGGCATTGAGGGTGGTGATATTCACCGTGCCCCCGGTCACATACAGGCCGTTTTGATTGACATCGGTCGTGGTCCGGAGCGCAGGGTAGCTTTGCGTGCGGCGCAGTTCCACGGTGCTGGCAGTGAAGGTGCCGCCATCAATCCGGATCACACTTCCGTCCGAGTTGGCCGTGCGGATGCCGCCATTGAAGGTAGCGCTGCCGGATTCCAGCAGGAAACCGCCGCCAGTCTGGTTGATGGTGGACAGGGCACTGCTGGTCAAATCGCCGCCGCTGCCAATATACCGGGCCCCCGCCACATTGGCCGTACTGAGGGCTCCGGCATTGATCACTCCCCCGGTTCCCAGGCGGAGAATCCCCCCGCTCACATTGGTAGTCCCCCCGTAAGTGTTGAATCCCGCAAGGGTCAGAGGACCGGCCCCGGCCTTGATCAGGCCCAAACTTCCAGTGATCGCGGCCCTGACCGTGGCCGTGGCATCGCTGCCGAGGGCATTGACGGTGATCGTAGGCGTGGTATCCAAGGTAAAGAAATTGAGAGGATCGGCATTGTCGGTTATCATCCAATTGGCCGGAGTGGCGGGGTCAAGGTCACCAAAGGTCAAACCCGTCAGGGTGCGGGTTCCATCGAGCACGACCGTGTGATCCGAGGTCAGGTCCAGAGTGCTGAAATCGGCCGTTGAGCCACTGCCATCCGCAATCACCCCTCCCGTCCAATTTCCCGCGACGCTCCAAAGCCCGCCCGTGGCAGGATTGTTCCAAGTGCCACTCTGGGCCTGCACCGGAGCGGTGGCCGCCAGCGCGGTCAGCAAACCCGCAAGAACCAGCCGATCGTGCGAACCACGTGAAAAGTGTAGGAATGGGGTCTTCATGAATACGGTGGAATGTGACTGACTGCAGTGGATGGAGAAGCTGATGACAGGAGGGTGTTTCCCCAGCTTTCAGAAAGATATAGGGGAACCGAGACAGGTCCGGACACTTACCCAAACGGGTTAATCGCAGGCCCGGGCGGCCACCGGAGGCGCGCGCGGCGGCCCCTGCCCTCCAACCGCACCCAAAAAATACCGGCGCGGCTGGAGATGTCCCATCTGTCGCAAAAGGGCACAATCCGGACACCTCACGGCCACGAGGCAGCCTTGGCCCCCGATCCATTTCCTGCTCTTTATCAACGCGTTACCCAACAGCACCCCTATTGGCACGGTCGATTCCAGTTACCTCAAAGACGTCAGCCTGACCATCGGCGTGTGGAGTTCCCTCCGCATCCACCCGCCCGGCACCCGCCATCAGGTGATGAGCGAAGCCAGCTGCCTTGTCCTGGCCATCTACGAAAAACCGGTCCGGTTTATTATGAATCCACCGGATTGACCATCCCACCGTCCGGCATGACCCCGCCTTCCCTGAGTTTGCGGAAATCAACGGCCTCAAAAACCGGCTGTACCGGAAAACAGTCCTGCCCGGGTTAAAAGGGGGGACGCACTATTTAACTGGCGCAGGAGCACCATGACATTTCCCATCAAGCGGATGACGCTACCCTCGATCTTACCCGTCATTTACCAGGCGGATTGACTATTATGGGGGAGAAAACTGGCGAATTCCGCCTGAATTTCTGGAATTCCATAAATTTTAATCTTGATTTAAGGATGCAAAAGCCATGAGAAAAGAAAGTTTTCAGAGTGCTTTTTCAGCCACTCTGTGACAAAATTGCCAACTTCCCTCCCCATTTCTGCCCGCCACTGCCTCCATGCCACCTTCTGTTGAGACCATCGCTTCACCATCCGGCCCGCTGGCGGTGGAATTGGGTGGAGCCATCCCGGGCCCGGCAGAAGCTGCCGGGGCCACGCCACCAGCCCCTTCCGGTCGTCAGCCTCTTGGCCCCAGCCGCAAAGGGGCGAAGGACATGGTGATCGAACGCTTCGAGCAAAAATTCATCATCCACCCACGTCTCGTCCCCCAGATCCGGCACTATTTGGAGCCCTTTGTCGTCCCGGACCCGAATGGAAAGGGTGATATCCCGGAATACATTACGACCACGCTGCAACTCGACCGCCCCACCATGGACCTGGCCCTCGCCAAGGAGCGGAAGGCCTTGGCCCGTTTCAAACTCCGCATCCGGACTTACGGGACGGACAGCAACCCCAGGAATCCCGTATTTTTTGAGCTGAAGCGCAAGGTCGGCGTGGTGATCATCAAGAGCCGTGCCCGCATGTCCCGAGGGAAATACGGACCCAATATCGTGCCCCATCCAGAGACGGCACCCATGCTGAAATCGCCCAAGGAGAACAACAATCTTCTCGAATTCTGCCGCATCGCGAATACCATTGGTGCCCGGCCCAAGATGCTGATCCGCTACATCCGCGAAAGCTATTTTGGCGCCAATGACGACTACGCCCGGATCACCTTCGACCGCCGGGTCAGCTATCGCCCCACCCGTTCGTGGGAGTTGCCCGGCGAGGAAGTAGCCGACTTCAAATACTGGCGGCCCATGGACACCCAGACCGGGCTGCGCCGTCCCTATGCCGGATACATTTTCGAATTGAAGGCCATGCGGGACACCCCCACATGGATGATGGAACTGGTGCGCCGCTTCAATCTGAACAATACCGGCTTCTGTAAATATGCCGTGGCCTGGCGCCTCGAAACCCTCTTCCGGGGCTTCACCTACGCTGACGGCAGCGAAAACACCACCCTGACCCCCAACTGGATCTGACCGATGCCGTCCTCCTCATTGGCCAGACCCGCGCGGGTCCCCGCTCCTATTTCCATTGCATCGGGGAGTGACCCCGCCACAATGCGGTCCTCCTTACCCGGGATCCCCTTTGTCCAGCATCTGCCTACGTGACCGAGCCTCATGAATAATAATTTAGATCAACAGACCGCCCCTCTTTTCGATGCCCTCGGTGCCAGCCGCACCCTGGAGGCCATGGAGATCTTCAATGCCCTGTGCATCGCCTTCGTGCTGTCGATGGTCATCGCCAACGTTTACCGATGGACCCACCAGGGGTTCAGCTACCAACGGTCCTTCATTCATACCCTCGTCCTCGTTTGCATCGTGATCTCCATCATGATCATGGCCATCGGAAACAACATGGCCCGCGGACTTGGCATCCTCGGCGCCATGGCCTTTGTCCGTTTCCGCACCCCGATCCGGGATCCGCGGGACATCATCTTCATCTTCTGCTCCCTTGCCGTCGGCGTTTCCTGCGGCGCCCAGGTCTTCATGGTCGCCATCCTCGGCACCCTGTTCTTCGCCGCCACGGCCATCTTCCTGGCATGGTCACCGTTTGCCAGCCGCCGCGAGTTCGAAGGCTTGCTGCGCTTCATGCTGCCGGCTGAATCCCGCGCCAATGCTGCCCTGCCATCCATCTTTGGCCAGTATTGCACCACAGCTGAGATGATCGCCACCCGCGAGGCCATCCAGGGCGAGGTCCTCGAATACGCCTATCAGGTCCGGCTGATTGATCCTTCCTATAAAGTGGACCTCGTCGATGCCATCGCCAAGCTGCCGGACGCCAGCGAGGTCTCCCTCGTGATGCAGCGCACCACCGTGGAAATCTAATCCCGGCCTCCCCGCTTTTGTTTCCTTTGCCTGCTTTTCATCTGCCATGAGCGAGTTCCATCCCAACCGCGACACTCCCGTCAAAACCAAACTCGGTCTCACCCGCCGGAAAATCCTGGAATCCTGGCCATTACTGGTCTGGGTTGGCATCGGCCTGATCGCGGCATGGGGCTATAGCCGGGGCCGTGTCTTTGCCCGGATGAATGGAGCCGTGGACGTTTATCAGGAAAATATCTCCCCCATTGAAGAAGGCCGGATCGCCAAAATCCTCGTGAAACGGGGCGACTTTGTGCCCCCCAATTCCATTATCGCCCGCATGGACTCCAGCCTGTATGAGCGTGAACTGGTGGGCGTCCTCCGCGGGGTCGCAGCCAACCGCTACGAGGAAATCTCCCGCATCGAACGCCAGCAGCTCGATCTGGAAGCCGAACTCCGGAAACTGGAAATCACCGACGCCGGCGACAAGGGCCGCCTCACCGAACTCATCGCCTCCCGCGAGCGCCTGCTCAAGGCCGAGGGCACCCCGAATGCCAACGCCTCCAAACTGCTCGGTTTGAACGCCCTTGCCGCCCTCACCAACGAGAAGATTGACGACCTCAACGCCGATATCGCCGAACTCCAGGGCAGCCAGGCCGCGGCGGTGCAAAGCATCGGCGAAGTCCGGAATACGCTGACCAAAATCACTGGCCAAGTCGCCAAAATGAAAGCCAACGCGACGGTCACGGCCAATGCCGATGCCAGCTCCATCACGGACGAAGTGCGGGCGGGCCTCCTCCCGGATGAACAAAAGGAGATCAACGAACTGCTGAGCTTCATCGAACTCTGCTCTCTCCGCACCACCCGCGGCGGCACGGTGGACCGCCTCGAAAAAGAAGAAGGCGAATTCGTCGCCCAAGGCGAAGCGGTAATGCGTGTTGTCGCCGAACCCGACCAGATCGTTGCGTTTCTGCCTCAGGAACAAATCGGCAAGCTGAACATCGGGGATACCGTCTGGATCACCCCGGCCCTCGACCGCAATAACATTTTTGAATCCAAGGTCACCGCCATCTCCCCCCGCATCAACAACGTCGCCGATGCCAGCAGCCCCCTGCCCAACCGGCGCATTTTTGGCCGCGATGTCGTCTGCACTTTTCCGGAAAAAGCCCAGTCAGCGACCCCCGGAACTCCGGGCTTGCTCGTTCCAGGGCAGACCGTTACGGTCCACATCCAGCGCCCAGGCAATATCCCGCTGATGAACCGTATTTTCCATAATGATGATTCAAACTAAGCGTTCGGGGCTGGTCTCGATTCTCCTGCTCCTCTGCTCGCACTCCGTTTCCTGTGCCTCCCGCCCGAAAGTGCCCCCGACGTTGCCGGCGGTCTCCGGAAAAAAACAACACGGGGTGGCCTCGATTTACACCGACCACCGTACTGCCAGCGGGGAGCGATTCTCCTCCCGTGCCCTGACCGCCGCCCATCCCACCCTGCCCATGGGCACCAAAGTCCGGGTCACCTGCCTCAAAAGTGGCCGGTGCACCGTGGTCCGCATCAATGACCGCGGCCCCTTCGTCCGTGGCCGCATCATCGATCTCACTCCCGCCGCCGCGGCCCAAATCGGGCTGACCAAGTCCATCGGATTGACCAAGGTGGAACTCGCCGTGTTGCACTAAGGCTGGGGGAGACCGCCCGGTGCCTGCATTCCCTCAACCACGGCAGGAGCCCTTCACTTGGCCGCGGCCGCCTGAATCGGCCCGGTAAATTCCCGCCGGATGAAGGAATATCCTTCCATCCACTGCCATAAACCACGGTGCCCCTGCCGTTCCCTGTCCATGCCCACGTCCCGCCGCCGCTTTCTCGCTGGTCTTGCCCACACCGCCACCGCCCTGCCTTTCACCTCTGTGCAGGGAGCCGAGGCCCCGGAAAATTGGGTCTATCTGGATAACGGAACGATCCGCCTCGGCGTCAAACGCTCCAGTGGGGCCGGGATCGCCTGGCTTTCCGCCAGCGGCTCCAAGGAAAATCTGCTCGACCATTTCGACCACGGCCGCCTCATCCAGCAGAGTTATTACGGCAAGCCCGACGGCTCCCTCTGGGCCGGTAAACCTTGGCGGTGGAACCCGGTCCAGGGTGGCGACTACCAAGGCAACGCCGCCGAAGTCCTTGAACTGACCCACGGCCGCACCACCCTCCGCGCCCGCATCCGTCCCCGGAACTGGGCGGGCGGGCAACTCCTCACCGATTGCCTCATGGAGCAGGACATCCGCCTCGAGGGAGCCTGCGCCATCGTCAAATTCCGTTTCCTCTATACCGGCACGGAAACCCACCCCGTGGTCGATCATGAAGTCCCCGCGGTCTTCATGAATCCCCGGCTGACCCACCTCGTCCACTACCAGGGCGAGGCTCCGTGGACCAGCGGCCCTCTCACCAAATCCCAGCCGGGCTGGCCGAACGAAAGCCGCCAGATCCCGGAATCCTGGGCCGCCTACGTCAACCAGGATGGCATCGGAGCCGGCGTCTTCGTCCCGATCGCGAGGTCCCTGACCTGCTATCGTTTCGGCGCCACTCCGGAAGCGGTCAGCGCCTGTTCTTACTTCGCCCCCGTCGTCCAATTCGCCATCACCCCCGGCCTTGACTTCAGTTACGAAGCCGCCCTCGCCATCGGCCGTCCGGAAGACCTGCGCTCTACCTTTGCCGGTCTGCGCACCCGGCTCCTGTCCCCCGCCCTGCCCGGCGCCAAACCCTGAGGCTCATCAAGGCCCCACCTGCAGCAGGACAAGCCGCCATGGAACCCGGTCAGGCTCAATTTTCCCGTCTGGAGACCCGTGGCGGCACCACGCCCGCAGGAGGTTAGTCCATCCCGGTGCCGTTCAGGTTATCCAGAATGGCCACTGCTGTTGGGCCTTCCCCATGGGCGGGTCTTCCCGTGACGGAAAAGGCACAGCATATGCTTGGAGCTCCTGGGCAGAAGGGTGATTATTGACA
>CAIZWU010000330.1 GCA_903936775.1 uncultured bacterium
GCCATCTGCCTGCACGGCCTGATCCAGGCCCGGCCCCCCGCCAAAAACATGGAACGCATGGAGGAGGCAGTGGCCGGGGCGGATTATGACAGGCTGCACCAATTCATTTCCCATTCGCCATGGCAGGCGCTGCCGGTGATGGATCATGTGGGGCGGGAAGTTTCCCATCTTGCTCGGTGGGCCCATGGCGCTCAGTTACATCGACCAGACCTGTTTTGACAAAAAGGGCGACCGCCCGGTGGGCGTGGCCGGCCAATACAATCGCCGTTCCGGGAAAATCGATAACTGTCAGGTGGCGCTCTTTGCCGCCCCCGGACGGGGCGGGCCTCTCTCGCGGGAGCGAGTTTTTATCTGCCGGAGGACTGGTGCCGTGATCCGGCACGCTGTGAAAAGGCCGGAATCTCCCCTGAAACACGGGTTTTCAAAACCAAGGCTACCCGTGCCCTGGAACTGGTAGCGCACCTCAGGCGTATGGGCAGCACCGCTCGCAAACGAAAATGGGGGAATCCACACGGCGGATGAAGGGGCGGCTGGGCAAAGCCGAAGGGATCACCGCGGGAGCGCACAAACTGGCCCGCATCGTGTATATGCCCTGATCGCCACCCGGAAGGCCTGTGACGAATCGGAAGCCTTAAAAATTACCCGGCGATCCCTCGAACGCCAGCATGCCCAACTCCTCAAGCAGGCCCAATCCCTCGGCTTTCAACTTGTTCCTGCCGCGTATCCTATAAATGAGTTATTCAGGAGGATTATCGCTCTGCGGGGAGCCAACTGCGCAGTTGCGATAGGGTCGGCAGGCCGGGCAGGACCGCAATCACGCCACCTGCTCCATCGGTGATTACAGAGGACGGCAGGCCGGGTTCGTGGCCAAGGAGTTTTTCGAGATCGGCCCGGAAGATGGAGCGTTGTGCGGGGGGCAGCGCGGCGAGGAGCCGGTAGGCTGGCTTCCGTTCCCCGACATAGGTTTTCAGGGTGGCCTCATCGTCGGTGTCGTCGATGGGCACGGCGATCAATTCCATCGGTTCACCGGCCATTTCTTCGGCCAGGTGTTTTTGCACGGGCAGGTGTTTCATGCAGGCAGCGCACCATGAGGCCATGCTGGTATACACCCGGATTTTCGATCCGGGCTTCGCTCCCACGTCATTCACGGCGGTCGGGAATGGCGTCCGCGCGGCGGGCAGGCTGGAACGGTCGGGCAGCTTGACCCGGTAGGGGCTGCGGACAAAGGCCTCGCCCCCCGGGGCCTCCGCAGGATTTTCATAGCAGGTCACCAGAGTGCCCTCGGGCACCATTTCTGTTTCCGTCATTTTCCCGGAAGGCCAGCGCACACTTACCCGGGTCGCACTGGGGTGGGTGCCGAGACCAATCATCATGGTCGCGGTGTGCTGGGCGGCAAAACCGTCTCCGCAACGATGTTCACGGATGATGTTCATATCGCCGAGTGCCGCGGTGACTTTTGCTCCATAGCCGTCGCGGCCGGTGAATGTTTTTGAAGGCGTGGAGGTATTATTTCCTCCCACGAGGCGCAGGGCGATCATTCCCCCGCCGGACAGCGAACCGGACGCCGGAATCTCATTGTGGTAGAGATTGAAGAGCGGCTGGTTGGCATTGACGAGAGCCACGTCCGGCAGGCCATCGCGGTCATAATCGATCACCGCGAATCCGCGGCTGTCCGCGGGGGTGTCCAGGCCGGAGAGGGCCGAAAGGTCAGTAAAAGCCGTCCCTTTCCGATTGGAGAAAAAGTGATTCCGCTCGCCTCCACTGAGGGAGTGCACCACCAGCTTATCCCCACGTTTCTCGACACCGGCCAAGCGGGTGTCGATTTCCGGGGTCAACTGCCCGGCGCCGCTGCGCTTCCATTCGGAGGAAAAGCGAAAGCTCTGGCGGGAGAGATTTTCGTCGGTGCGCACGACCGTGCGCCAGAGATTGCTTCATAAATCCAACTCGGAGGATAGTTCCTTCGGGGCGGAAAAATAACCGCTCAGGACATAAAGATCGAGGAAACCGTCATTGTCGAAATCGGCGAACTTGCCCCCCCAGGACCAACCGGCTTTGGTGACGGTCAGCGCGGGAGGTTCCAAGCCCGAGACGAGTTTGAATCGGCGGTCTGCCTCCTGATGATAGAGCCAGTTGCCCTCGGCGGATTCCGCATAGTCCTTGCGGAGCCCTGAAAGCTTGGCTGTGATCCGCCGTCCGGCCTTGCTATACATATTGGAGACATACATATCCTCCCGGCCATCATTGTCGTAGTCGCCCCAGGTTGCTCCCATGGCGAATCCGAAATGGGTCACTCCGGCGTCAGTGCTGACATTGGTGAAACCGGAGGCACCGTCATTGCGCATCAGGTTGTCCGGAGCCCAGTCATTGGCCACATAGAGGTCAGGATCCCCATCGTCGTCGTAGTCGCCCCAGGTCGCCTGCATTGAGTTGCGCCAAATCTCCACGGAGGCGCTTTCCGGAGCGATCTCGAATTTTCCGGCCCCGCGGTTCACGAGCAGGACATTGGGGGGGCCGAGTTGATCGAGGAGTTTTGGCATGGCCCCGTCCGGTCCGTTTTGCTTTTCCTTCAGCCTGCGGCGATATTCCTTGGCCAGTTCAGGCGGGAAAAATTCATCAGGCCAATCGAAGGCCGCTGCATCCGAAACCTCCGCCACTCCACCCGACGGGCTCGATCCAATCGGTGCCGCCGCCCGGTAGGTGCAAAGATAGACATCCAGCAGGCCATCCTTGTTGTAATCGGCGGCAGCCATGGAAACGACCGCCATGGGGAAAAACGGGGGAGCCCGGTGCTGGACAAACCGCCCTCCGGTATTCTCCAGATAAGCCGCCTTCAATAAACTGCGGCCCAGCATCACATCCAGATCCCCATCATTGTCAAAATCAGCAAAGATCGAACAGGTGGTGTGTCCTGGCAGGTCAAGGCCCCACTTCGCACCTTCTTCGGCGAAGGTGCCGTCGCCTTGATTTCTCAACAGCAGGTTCTTCCCGATCCGGACCGAGATATAGATATCGTCAAATCCGTCCCCATCAATATCGGCAATGCTGACCCCGGGTTTATGATTGGCCGAAATCGGCGCAAAATAGGGATGAGGTGGATTCTTCATCCCTTCCTGATAATACTTCACGGTGGCCTCATAATGCTCGGAACGCTGCACCCGCCGGCGTTCCACTTCGGACGGCATGGCTGAAGCCAGTGCTTCCACAAAAAGGCGTTTGCGGCTGGTGATGCCGTGCACTTCCAGCGTTTCCCAGCTGCTGATTTGCCAGCGGGCCTCCTCCCCCTCGGTCGCGGCGGCAGCCCGTTCCCATTTAAGACGCAGTTTTCCGTGAAGGGATTGCCATTCGCCGGATTTCATCATGGCAAGCGCCTCAAACCCTCCTTTCGCTTCAAACCGCGTCAAGTCTCCTCCGGGATGAATGCCGTCGATATGGTATACTTTCCCGTATTCGAACCACGAAACTTCCTTCAACAGGGACCCCCAGAGATTTGCCGTGGCACCGCCGGTTTCCGTTAGTTCGGGGGAAACAGGCCACTCCCTCGTTTTCAGCGCTGCGGTTCCGGTAGAATCCTCCATCGGGGCCGGGCCGATGTCCCGCAAGGCGAACCGTTCGCGGAAAAGCTCCCTCCCGGCCGGTGATGGCAGCTGCAGATCAAGCAATCCTTTGGAAAGAGTGCCCAGCTTGGGAGTCAGGGCGAGGATGGTCTCCTCCGCCGTGACGAGGGCGCTGATGGCTTCCGCATCATCTCCAACCGACACCAGGGCAGGGGCATCCCGTCTCAAATTCCAAACCGGGAGCACCAGTGCCAGCAGCACCGCGCCCCGGCAAAAAATCGAGCGCCTCCAGCCAAGCCACAGCGCGCCAGCCACGGACCCTGCGGCCAGCGCGTAAAGCCAAGGGGTCTGCCATTTCAGCAAGGCTCCACAGCTGATCCATGCGGCCAAACCGAATAAAAAGAAGCCCGTTCCCTTGGGATGGTGGGGTGTGGCCTGACGGACTGACATGGATTTGAATTTAAATAAATGGGGTCTTTCAAAGAGTCAAGCTTACGGCGCTTGCCACCTTCTTTTCCAATGGGGTTGGTAAATTAATCAGGGTATTTTTTTGTTTTGACAGTTTTGTATATTCTTGTCAAGAATCCCAAAATGAAGACGCAACACCGGTGTTCTCTCGCGTTTTGAGGTGGACCCCGAAAACCGGGCCACTGGCTAAGCTATGATTGGGCTGGACCTGGGCGCAGGAAACCGCGAACCAATCACAGACCCAATGAAAGCCAAACGAAAGAGACATGATGCAGGATTTAAAGCCCGTGTGGCGC
>CAIZWU010000331.1 GCA_903936775.1 uncultured bacterium
CCCCGGGTCTGCCGCAGCACCGCCGCCAGTTCGCCGGCGATGAGATGCCGCAGCAAAACCATCACCGCTTCCGCCAGCGGGCCTTCCAGATCATAGGTGTTGCGGTCCATTTTGAGGATGGCCGAACCGGTCTCCAATTCCTTCAGCAAAGGCAGCAACCGGTCCCAGAGGTATTTCATCGGTTCCACCACCGGTGTGCCGGGGAGGTGGCCGGCGGCAGATTCGAGGAATCCATTCCAGCGGTCTTCGTGGGCGGGCTTGAGCTGCAGCCGCTCCAGTCCCTCGCGGATGCGCCGGACCGTGGCCGGGCGGTCCACCTCCGGACCGGGCACGGGTGACTTCACCGGCCAGATGCGGCGCGGGTTGCCCCATTTGTCAGGATCGGGGGTGGCGAGGTATTGCCCATGCCAGCTGCCGACAAAGTCATCCAGCAGCGCCCGCACCCGGATTTCATCCTTGCCGAAAGTCGCCTCGGTAAAGGCCCGGCGGAACTCGGTCCGGGCTTCAGCGGAGCTGTCATCCGGCGCGAAGACGCGGTCATACACCCGCAGTTTTTCCACGGTGAGCTGGTGGTCGTTCAACAGGGTGAATTCGCCGCTGAGGCCGAGTTCAAAAGGAAAACTGCGTGCCAGCCGGATGAAGAAGCTGTCCAGTGTGCCCAACATCAGGAAGGGCAGACGGGAGACCAGCTGTTCGAGGGCCTGACAAAAATCATCGGTATTTTTCTCCGGCATTCCGATGTCGTGGGCCAGCCTTCCGGCAGCGGAAGTCGACCCCGCGGCTTCGGCGAGGCGGTGCAGGATGGCATTGAAGAACTCGCCGGCGGCCTTGCGGGAAAATGTCAGGGCGACGATGGATTCCGGTGCGGCTCCCATCATGACGAGACGCAGATAACGCACCGTCAGACGCCAGGTTTTGCCGGAGCCCGCCGAGGCGGTGATGAGGGTGTGGGGAAGCATATCCGGTCAGAGCGGGGAGGAAAGGATGGGACGGAATGCGCCGGACGCGATCATGGACTGCACGCGGTTCAGTGCGGTGGGGTCGAAACTGGACTCGGTGTCCTGAAACACCAGCGACTCGAAGTCGTCATATTTCCCTTTTGGCCCGGGCGGCCAGAAGATGCCTTGCTGGATATTGGAGACCACCCCGTCGGCGCAGGCCCAGGCGGATTGCAGGATGGTGTCATCAAGGTCCTCCCACATGGCCAGTCCCGCTTCGCTGAGGGCGCGGGGCAGGTTGATATAACCGACCCCGACTTTTCCGGCATGGTAGTGATCCGCCATGATTCTGGCGTAGATGGGCAATTGGAGATTTTGCCAGACGTGGAATTTCCCGCCATGATCGAGGGTTGCAAAATCACCGCAAGGTCCTGTGCTGAGCGCTTCCTGGGCGGATTGGGCCCGGACGGATTTCAGGTGCGCGTCCGCTGGTTTCCTGGCGGTGGCCGAGGTCTTGTAGTCAAGGATACGGTAGCCGTGCTCCGGATGATGCTGGATAAGGTCGATGCGGCCCCGGATTTCCGTGCCGCGGATTCTCACCAAAGTCGGGAAGGCAATTTCCACCTCCTTGAACCGCCACCCTTTTTCACTTTCCTCAGCATGGATTCCGGCGGCCTTGGTCAGGCAATTCCGGATCACTTCCAACTGCAGGATCACTGGAACCGTCAGGGCCTGGCCGTAGGTTTCATTGATCCGTGCCTCGAAGGCTTCCTGCAGAAAATCCGCGATGCGCCCGGCGTTATCGCTGTCGCGCAGTTCCGGGTTTTGATGAAATTCCTCCATCGTATGGTGAAAGAGATTCCCCACCGTGCGGGCGTCCAGTTCGCCCACGAAGGGATCGATGGGCTCCATCTTCAGTACGTATTTCAGATAGAAGCGGAAGGGGCATTTCAGGTATTCGCCGAAGGCGGTGACGTTGAGGCGTTGGAAAATCCTCGAATCAGGGCGCGGCGGGGTCACGCTGAGCTGCCATGCCCGATGCCACGGCGGAGCGGGGGGGCGGGCGGATTCGTCTGCGGTCTCCTTCGGAAAGAGCCGCACCGCCCGGCTGGGCAGATCGGCCGCCGGGCAACGGAGCAGCAGCCGGCTGGGTTTGAGAGGATCTCCGGCGGAAGTCATACGTCCGGCGAGTAGTTTGATGGAGCCACCGGAGCGGCGGCTCTCGATCATGGTGGTCAGCAGATAGCTGTCGCGGGCGAGCCGGGTGTCGTTGGTCTTGAGATCCAGCAGAGCCCGCACGCTGTCGGGCAGCCAGGCATCTCCCTGCAAATTGTCCGGGACCATCCCCTCGTTCATCCCGGCGATCAGAATGTCAGGCGCTTCCTGCCACGGCAATTCCAACCACCCGTGCAGGGCCGCGGCCTCATCGGCATGCGGGGCGTAGAGGTGTTGCTCGCGGAGGAGTGAACCGGCGAGATCCAGACGGTCGGCGGGAGGCAGATCCGGCAGGAAGGCGGCGGCCCCGCGGTCCACGGATTCGATGGCCTCCTGCCAGGCCGTGAGGGCATCGGTGAAACGCTGGCGTCCGGCGGCGGTTTCAAATCTCCGGCCGCCGTAGATGGTTTCGAGGAAAGCGGCGAGCGTTTCCGGCAGCAGCCCATTTTTGAGTTGGGCGATTTCCTGACGCAGCCATGCGATAATGCCAGGGAGAACAGGCCGATTGAGGTGCTCCGGGGATTCGGCGTGCTTTTGATGGTGTTCATGAAGAACTCCGGCCCAATGTTCTGCCAAGGGGGCGGCCTGGGACAGGTTTTGAGGGAGTCTTTCGCATTGGAAGGCATCCCATTCCTCCAGCGCCCTCAGCTGACTGCTGGTCCGGGCTGCCCGGCAGGCGGCGCCCAGCACGTCCGGCAGGCGCAGCAACTGACCGGCGGCGGACCATGCCCCGGAGCGGAGTAGTTGGGTCAGGGTTTTCAGGAGCCAGGAAATTTCGTGCTCGGAGAGGGGCAGGCCTTCGGGATCGAAGACGTCGATTCCGGCCGCTGCGGCTTGACGGCGGAGGGGTGCGGAGACTTCGGGGTCGGCGGATCCGATGGTGAGGGTGCCGGGTGCGGCGGCCGCTTTGGCGAGGGCCTGCACGAGGACGTGGGCGGCGTCTTCGGGCCGGGAGGTCAGGGTGATGCTGTCGTTGCCTTTGGGAAGTTTGATTTCGCGACGGTTCCAAACGCCGGGGAGGGGCCGTCCCCAGGGATCGAAGGAGGAGGCGGCGGACTCCGGGGCATGAATGATTACCACCACCTCCGCCGCCTGCCGGGCCAGCAGCGATTCCAATGCCAGCCGCACCAGACGGATGCTGTCCGGGACGCCTGCCAGCACCACCCGGGTCACTCCTTCCGGCAGGATCGGATGCCGTGCGGCGTCCAGCCTGACCAAGGTTGAGTCCCTCCAGCCTGCTGATTCCAGCCGTCCCGCGGCGAGCTTTTCCAGCCGTGCCAAGGCTTCCCACCGCGCCACTTCCGGATGCCCCGGTCCGAGATCCAGCGCTGCCATTCCCAGGGTCCGGGCCCCTTCCTCCAGGGTGCGCCGCAACTGCAGCAGATTTCCCGCCGCCTGCACCGCCCAGGAGAGCTCCTGACTGACGGGATCAATCGGAAACAAGGCCCGCCATTCCTGCAGCGGCAGTTCCGCCAGCACCGCCGCCCAGGCGGTTACCGACTCCCCGCGCCCCGCCACTGGATTACCGGGCGGCGTGCTCCATGAAATCAACACTTCCGGCGTGATCACCTGCGGCGACAGCAACCCGCTCTCACCTGCCTGAATCGCGAGGGCTTCCCTCAATCGCCGCCCGGCTCCTGCAGTCGGCACGATGATTACGGTCGGGGAGAGATCGGGGGCGCCGGGACCGGAAGGAACATCCAACAGCCAATCCGTCAGGGCCGGCAGCAGGGGAGTGGCCCAGTCCAGAAAATGCCGCCGGGGCATGGCGGACGACGGGCGCGCGGGTTCTGGCTGGGGCAGGTCAGGAGAATGGTTCATGGAAGAGAGTGGGTCTGACCCGGAATTTCCGGCCTGAAGCCGGGGCGCCCAAGGGATGGGAAGAGCCTGCACCTCCTGGCCTCTGTCCTGGCAAGGCGTATCATCATGGGAAGGCGGAGCCGTCCCGTTTTAACGTTTCGACGTCAATTGATCGAAATTGCCGTGTTCGCAGGCACGGACAAAGCCTTCGGTGGTGGTCTTCAAGTCATCCCACCGGAGCCTGATGCGTTCCGCTTCCTCCTGACTGATGGCTCGGTCACTGGCGGCCGTGGTGATGGATTCCAGGAGATCGGCGAATTGCTGGATAATGGCATTGGTGGCCGGTCCGACGTCGCGGTGGCCTTCGTTGACCACTTTGGGGTTTTTCACGAAGAACCCGCCGGATTGCTGGCAAAGCCACTGGATGATGCGGCCGTCCCGGGTCAGCCGGATCAATTCCGTGGTGCGGTCGAGTGGGTTTTTGCTGCCGCTGCCCTGGCCTTCCTCCTCGGGCGGTTGGGACCATTTGTAAACAAGCGAGAGGGAGATGCCGAGTTCGCTGGCAATCTCTTTGGGACTGGTCTTCTCGAAGGCGTCGCGGAGGATTTCGTGTGATTCCACAAATTTGGATTAAAGGGCAAACAGAACCGGGGGCAACCGGAAGGATGCCCACTGGGGCTGGTATTATGAAAGGAGGTGGGAATTGTCCATCACACAATAAAATTCAGCAGATTTTAAAAAAGTTGCCCAGTTAGCGCAGGAACGGCAGGTTGAATAATGTGGAAATATTGGAAAATGCTCTTTTTTACAATGAGGGGTTTCGTTCAGTGTTACGCATCATAATAATAGGGCGAACTTGGCCTGGCGCTCCAGCTGGATCGGGCGATTATTGTACGATTGTGAAAACTGAAGTTTCCAGCAGCCGACCGCCGGAGGAGGCCACGATTCAATTAGGGGCTCCAACCCGGTGGAGCATGGTGTGGCAGGCCGGGCATGGGAACGAAACGTCGAAGCTGCAGGCCATGCAGGTTATCTGTCAGGATTACTGGCCGCCGGTGTATGCCTACATCCGGCGGCAGGGGAGGTCCGAGCAGGATGCCGAGGATCTGACGCAGGAATTTTTTTTCCGGATCATCCGGCGGGATTGGTTCGCCAAGGCAGATCCGGCACGCGGCCGGCTGAGGAACTATTTGTTCACCAGTCTTGTGAATTTTCTGCGGGATGCGCACCGGTCCGAACAGGCGGAAAAACGGGGGCATGGACAAGCCTTGATCAGCCTGACGGATGCGGAGGGCAGCTATCACCGGGTAGCCGTGGATCAGATGAGTCCGGATCGGCTTTTCCAGCACCGGTGGGCGATGCACCTGGTGGAAAAAGCGGTGGCGACGACAGCCGCGGAATACGCCGGACGCGGGCAATTGGCCATTTTTGAGGCGCTTCAGGCCCGGCTGATGGAGCCGGATGGGGCAGGTGAGCAATTGGATACCATCGCAGCACAAACGGGAATGACGCCGGGGGCGGTGCGGGCCGCCCTGTTCCGGCTGCGGCAGCGATTCCGGGAATTGCTCTTTTTGGCCGTAGGGCACACCATCGGCTCCATGAACCGCGAGGAAATCCGCAGCGAAATGGTTTCCCTGCTGGAATACCTCTGAACCCTCGCCGGACAAGTATCAGGAGGTCAGCATTTCTGTGCGTTCGGCAGCCACCCGGCGGATCAGGGTGACCACGCTGGAGGCATCGTAGGGTTTGGGGAGGAAGTTCCGGCCGGGAATCAGGTCCTGGCCTGCTGAGAAAAGGCTGGCGCTGTAGCCGCTGCTGTAAATCACTTTCAGCTCCGGCCGCTCGTCGGTGAGGCGGGCGGCCAGTTCGTGGCCGGTCATGCCGCCAGGCATCACGATATCGGTGATCAGGAGGTGGATGCGGGATTTTTCCGCCGCCCAGATTGTCAGGGCCGCTGGCGCATCCGGGGCTTCCAGGACCGTGCAGCCGCAGTGGATGAGAAGATGGCGCAGGATGGTGCGGACCGCCGGCTCATCCTCCGCCAGCAGCACGGTGAGGCCGGCTTTGGCAGGCTGGCAGTGGGGTTGGCCAGAGTCCCGGGCTGTCTCTGCGGTCACGGGCAGGTAGACAAAAAAAGCGGTGCCCTGACCGGGACCACTGAACAATTCGATCCACCCGTGATGCTGCTTCACGATGCCATAGACTGCCGCGAGAGCCGTCCCGGTTTCCTGAGGGGAGGTGCGCGAGGCGGCAAAAGCCCCTACGAGACGCTCCACGGTGCGCTGGTCCATGCCATGGCCAGTGTCCACAATACTGAACCTGACGAATGTTCCTTCCCGGGCCTCCGGGTTCTGCGCGGCATTGGCGGCGGAGATTTCGCTGAGGCCGGTGGCGATGCGCAGGCGGCCACCGCCTGGCATGGCATCGCGTGCCTGGAGGATCAGATTCATCAGCACCTGCTCAATGCCCGGCACATCGCCCATGACCTGGGGGAGGCCACTTTCGCATTTCCACTCGACGTCGATATGCCCGCCGATCAGCCGTTGCAGCATGGCACTCATGCGTTGGATCACGGCATTCAAATCAAGCGGGGCAGCTTCGAACAACTGACAGCGGCTGAGGGCGAGCAATTGGCGGGTCAGGGTGGCAGCATGTCCGGAAGCCGCCAGCGTCTCTTTCAAGGCCGCCCGGGTGGAAGCATCGAATTCGCCGGTGTCCAATTGCAGGCTAAGGTGCCCCTGAATGATGGTGAGGATGTTGTTGAAGTCGTGGGCCACGCCTGAGGCCAATTGCCCCATGGCCTCCATTTTCTGCGCCTGACGGAGCTGTGCCTCCAACTGCACGCGCCCGGTGAGATCCTCGATCAGCAGCATGAGGTGGGGTTGTCCCCCGACGGTGGTGGCCTGGGTGGATAAGTTCAGATGCAGGGCTTCCCCGCCACGGTTCCGGCAGTTTAGGCGGCAGGGGGCGAGGGGGTGGGGGCCGCGCAGCACTTCCACCAGACCAGTGGCTTGCAGTGCAGGCATGGAGTGCTCCAGCAGCTCCGCCTGGGAAAAACCCGTCAGGGTACAGAAGGCGGCATTGGCTTCCGCAAACTGCCCGGTCGTAAAATTCAATATCGCCTGCGGGCAGGGGGTGGCACGGAAGGCGGCGGCGAAGCGCTCTTCACTATGCCGCAGTTCATTGGTGAGGGTCGCGAGGCAGGCGCTGTCGGCGGGGGCTGCGAGGAGGGAGATGGCGGGGCTCCCGCTCTGACGGCTCCGGGCGACGGCTGCTCCCAGCAGACGGAGGGCGTTCAGGTCCAAAGGCAGACTCATCACCATCAGCCTCGGGGAGGCTGGATGTTGGGCGACCCATTCCCTCCAAGCCTCGGGGATGTGCGGGGCCGCGAGAATCACGGGGAGATCACTGGTGGCGTTGAGCAGAGCCGCCGCCAGGACGGTCGGGTCTTGACCTGCCCACGGGGTCAGAGGCACCACGGCGAGGGAAGGGCGCCCGGAAGCGGGTTCCCGCAGCAGGGCCGCCATGGCTGCGGCAGGATCCTGATAGGCCTCCACGATCGCTTGCGGTCCCGGCATTCCCGTCAAGGCCGCCAGTGCTTCGCGCACGGGAGGCAGGGAATCGATCAAAAGCAGCTTGAAGTCGGGGAGCATCGGCAAGGAGGGTCTGGTTAATTCCTTTGGATGAATTAATGACCCTTGATGAATTAGAATTTCTGTAAAATATGGAATTATTGTTTCTTCACAAGTTTTAATTCCAGGAAAGCAAAAGCGCTCAGATGCGGATGGCATCAGGCGGGTTGTCCTTCCAGACGTTTGGGGGGGCGCCCGGTTTGCGCCGCGCGCACATGGCGGGGACTCTTATTTTCGAAGCGATTCACCTGGTCAGGGCGGTAATTTTCTTCCAGGATTTTTGCGCAAGATTGAGCCGGCGCACCGCAGGCTGCTCCACGGGTTTCAAGGTGGCGAGCAGTTTTTCGACAACCTCGCTGCCATCGGCATTCCCCGCCGGTTCTATCAAATCATCCGTAACCCGCCGTGAGAAGGATGAGATTTCTTGCTCAGCCGGCCGGGTCGAAGGTGCCAGAGGTGGATCGGGAAAGCTCCCCGCCTTCGTAAGTGCTGCCGCGGAAGCTGCCAGCGCCATTGGGGCTGAATTCCAGATCATAATCCTCCACCCGGTCCGTCAAGGCTCCGGGGAAGGTCAGCGTGAGGCTGGCCTCGTCATCATCGGTCGGGGAATAATCAAAGGTAAAAGGAGTCACTTCCACGGAACCATTGTCGGTGCGCGTGGCGGTTCCAGTGCCATCCCCGTTGAAGGTCAGGGTCACAGGTTCATCCCCATTGATCTGCAGAGTCTTGCCTGTCAAGGACTTGGGTGGCCCGGTAGTGGAATTGGCCACGACGGGCGCGGTGGGCACGTTGAACGTTCCGGTCTTCGGCAGGGTGCCCGGTGGGAAGCCGCCGCCCGGCAGCGGCAACGGCATCCGCTCGGAGCTGCCCGTGGCTTGGGAATTTGCCGAGAGCGCAATCACGTGTCCCGGCTGATCTGGTTGCCCCGGTTCACTGGAAGTTCCGGGTCCGACCCGCACTTCGGCCTGGCCGGGAGCATTGCGGCTGTATTGATAAGGATGTGACTCGATGGATCCGTCGGGACGGTGCAGGATGACGAGTCCGGCGGTGCCAAAGTCATAACGCGAAACCGTTCCACTTTCCTCGAAGAGCACACTCTGGCCAGCCAAAGTGCTGGGGAGCACCGCTTCATGGGACTCATCGCGGATTCGTCCCGTGTGTAAACTGAATCCCCCGCCTTCGGTGACCTGGGCGATCCCGGCGGTATTCTGGTCGCGCATCTGGTAAGCCCCCAACAGGCCGTTGGAAAAAGTCAATTCCACCCTGGAGGATGTCCCGTCGAAAAATGTCAGATCCACCGTGACGAAGTTGCCTGTAGTGCGGCGCACCTGCCATTCAAACACCCGGGCATGCGTGGCGTCGGTCTTCAGGACCCCCCGCCGTCTTCCTTGGTTGGATGGGAAGAAGATGAGTTGCCGGGCGCGCCCATGATCATTCAGCACGAGGGTTTTCCCTCCCAGTTGAGTCGTGGCGGCCCCATAGGTGGCGGCACTCACCGGCCGTAGCCGGAGTTGGCGCTGGCCGGCGGCGGCAGGCGGCAGCAGGGCCCGGGCGGCTTTCCCGTCGCCAAAAATCGGACCTGCCAGCGTCGTCCAAGTCTGACCATTCACGGTTCCCTCCAGCAGATAAGCGGCGCCATCGGTCGTAGGGAATTCATATTCCGTGGCCCCCTTGATATCCGGCCCAGGCGCTCCCTGCGCTAACGAACGCACCACGCCCGCTCCAACGAGCAGCAGGACAATCAGAAGTCGGGGGTTCATGGCGCAAAGCAGGGAGTAGGACATCCCCGGACGTATTTAACCGTAGTTTCCCCTGCTTGGGCAAGCTTTTTCCTTGCTCCCCAAAAGTGCTGCTCCCCACAGAGTGGCTCCGCTTTACAAGCTGCCTTTCCGCCTTAGTCTGCCGGTTCCCGTAGTTTCCCCCGTTTTTCCCAGAATGTCCGTCGTCTCCCACACCCGCAATTTCTCGATCATCGCCCACATCGACCACGGGAAAACCACGCTGTCCGATCGCCTGCTCGAAACCACCCTCACCGTCACCAAACGGGAAATGCAGGCCCAGCTCCTCGATTCCATGGACTTGGAGCGTGAGCGCGGCATCACCATCAAGTGCCACCCGGTTACCATGATCTACCGGGCGAAAAACGGCGAAGACTACAAGCTCAACCTCATCGACACCCCCGGACACGTCGATTTTTCCTACGAAGTCAGCCGCTCCCTCGCCGCCTGCGAAGGCGCGGTCCTCCTCGTCGATGCCGCCCAAGGCGTGGAAGCCCAGACCGTGGCCAATCTCCACCTCGCCAACCAGCAGGGTTTGACCATCATCCCGGTCATCAATAAAATCGACCTCCCCAGCACCAACCTGCCGGCGGTTTATAAACAGCTTGAAGATATTCTTTCGATTCCCCACGAGGAAGCCATCAAAGCCAGCGCCAAAATGGGTATCGGTATCGATGACATTCTCGAAGCCGTGATCGAACGCGTCCCGCCCCCGCAGGTGCCCGATGACAATTTCCTGCGCGTCTCCGTTTTCGATTCCCTCTTCGACTCCTACCGGGGCGTCATCATGTATGTCCGCGTCGTCAGTGGCACTCTGAAAAAAGGCCAGAATGTGACCATGTGGTCCACCAACAAATCCTACGACATCAAGGAAGTCGGCATCTTCACCCCGA
>CAIZWU010000332.1 GCA_903936775.1 uncultured bacterium
GCGTTCCGAAACCTTATTTTGAAGCCGCTGGCGGAGTAGCGGGCAGGGATAGGGCCCTATCCTCTCCAGTCCCTTCCATTTTATGAGTCATCTTTCCTGCCTGCTGGTTTTTCTGGCCGCAGCCGCCCCGGCCGTTGCGGCATCCCGTTGGGTGGAGGGCGAAAGCGCCAATCAATCCTCCGCCCAGCGCCATGGCTGGTATGATGGGGTGAAGAAGGAACTGTTGAGCGGAAACCAGTGGCTGTCCCACTATGGCGATGCCCCGGGCGAGGCCGCGTATGAGATCTCCGCCGCGGAGGCGGGCGCTTACACGTTTTGGGCGAGGCTGAATCCGGTGGCTTCGAAACCTTCGTGGAAGCTGGACGACGGGTCATGGCAGACGATTGGTCTGGACGAGGCGCGGCAGAACCAGAACATCGCGGCGGACGGGAAAATCGATCACCGGTTTCTGGCCTGGGTGAAGGTGGGGCAGGTGGAGCTGGCGGCGGGGAATCACACCCTCCGGTTCCGCTGGGAGGGCGGGGCCTCCAACAGCGGCGGGCTGGATTGTTTTGTCCTGACCACGGAAGCCTTTGTGCCGCAGGGCACCATGAAGCCGGGGGCCGCCGCTGGAGCCGCCTCCGGTGCTGCGGACGAATGGTTTCCGCTGCTGGCGGACGATGACCGCTTTGATCCGCGGAGTGTGATTGATATGTCAGCGCTGGTGCCGGGCCCGGCCGGGCAGGAGGGCTTCCTCAAAGCGCGGGGGGACCAGCTGCAATTCGAAAAAGCTACACAGCCGGTGAAGTTGTGGGGCGCTGGCGCCAACGTGCAGCCGGGAAAATACACCCGGGCGCAGCAGACGCAGCGCATCCGTTATCTGCGCAAGATGGGCATCAACTCGGTGCGCCAGCATGCGGTGTTCGATGAACTCACCAGCGGCGGGGTGTTGGATCCCAAGAAGCTGGATGAATATGACTGGTGGTTTGCCGGGCTGAAGCAGCACGGAATTTATTCGGCCTGGTCGGTCTTCTATCACTTCACCATCGGCCCGGAAGATGGCTATCCGTCCGCCCTCTATGCGGAATTGCCGGAAAACCAACGGCGCGCGGACACCTACGGCCTGATCACCGTTTCCCCCCAGCTCCAGGAGATCCGGAACCGCTGGCTGGTCCAGATGCT
The DNA here is from genome assembly GCA_903936775.1 of uncultured bacterium. Lineage (GTDB taxonomy): Bacteria > Verrucomicrobiota > Verrucomicrobiia > Verrucomicrobiales > V1-33 > CAIZWU01. The sequence continues at coordinate 1,162 of CAIZWU010000332.1, forward strand.
CCAACATAAAAACCCCTACACCGGCCTGCGCTATGTGGATGATCCGGCCCTGGCCACGGTGGAGATGCAGAATGAGGACAGTGTCTTTTTCTGGAATCCCCTCGGCGAACTGGCCAAGCCGGACGGGAAATGGAAAAACCACGGCCAACTCCTGCGCCGCCGCTTTGCCGCATGGGTGAAGGCTAAATACGCGTCCGATGCCGCGCTGCGGTCCGCCTGGGGCCCCTTGAAAAACGGGGACAGCGCCGGCGCCAAGGAGTTGGCGATCATGAGTCCGTGGGAATTGGCAGGAACCGGCCCGCAGGGGGAGTATGCCGGCCAGCCGCAACGGGCGGCGGATTTTATCCAATGCATGGCGGAAATGCAGCGCGGTTTTTATACGGCTTGTGAGGAGGCGATCCGCGGGGCTGGCTTCAAGGGGGTGACCATCACCACCGCCTGGCAGGTGGGTGGAGCTGCCAGCGAGGCTGCCAACCTCTGGACGGACACCGTGGGATCCATGATCGACCGGCATAACTATTTTGGCGGCGGGGCGGGAGGACATGGCATCGCCGAAGGAATGGTGGACAATGCCTCACACCTCACGCAGCCGGGAGGAGGATTGTTTTCCATGGCCATGAAGCAGGTGGAGAACAAACCGTTCTCCGTCACCGAGTGGACCCAGCTTCCTCCTAATCAGTGGAAGCTGGAAGCTGCGCCCTTGATGGCCTTTTATGGGATGGGTCTGCAGGGCTGGGATGCCAGTTGGCACTTTGCCCAAAACGGCACCCGGCTCGGGGACGGCTGGCCGGGGATGGGCAGTTATGCCACGGACACGCCGCACTTTATCGGGCAGTTCCCCGCTCTCGCCTTTGCCCTTCGCAAAGGACATCTGACCGAAGCTCCCATCGTCGCCGCCCGGCGCCTGACCCAGCCGGGGGTTTTCACGGGCACCGACCCGCTGCAGCAGGAAGCCACCACCCAGGGCAGCAACGATACCAAAAGCCTGCAGGTCGCCGGAGGCACGCCCTTGGAGACCTTTGCCATCGGCCGGGTCACGGTCGGATTCGAGGGTGGCCCTGCAGTGAAGCCGGATTTGAACAAGTATTGGAATGAAAAGCAAAAAATCATCCGCAGCGCGACCAATGAACTGACCTGGGACTACGGACAGGAAGTCATCACCGTGGCGTCGCCCAAAACGCAGGGAATCATCGGAAAACCCGGCAAGGAGCCGCACCGCTTGCCGGGCGTGACGGTGCAATTCAACACGCCCTTTGTGAGCACCCTCTTCACGCCGCTGGATGACCAGCCGCTGGCGCAGTCGAGGCATATCCTGATCACGGCGCTGGCCCGGGACAAACAGACCGGCACCGTCTACAGCGCCGACGGCTCCCGGCTGGAGTCGACCGGAACCGCGCCGCTGCTCCTGGAGCCGGTCCAGGCCGTCTTCACCCTGGCCGGGGCCAAACCGACCGGGGTCCGTGCTCTGGACGCCTACGGAGTCCCTTCAGGCAAAGCCGTCCCGGTTGCGGCCGATGGCAGCGTCACCATCGACGGCACTTACCGCAGTTATTATTACGAGGTGAAGCGTTAGGGATTCCCCGCGTTCTTCCTGGCCATGAACCCGGCCTCTGGCAGGGCTGCGGAGCCATTCTCCGGGGTGTGGACGACCACTACGCGGTTGAGGGCAAACCCCGTTATACCTTTGCCTTCCGCACGCGCTTCTTCGGCTCGGGGGCGAGGGTCATTTGCGGAGTGACGCGGATGCCCATGCGCTTGTAATAGTCGAGCATCTTTTCCGTGGCGACGCGGCTGGCTTCCAGAACGATGCGGGACATTTCCGACATCTCGCGGGGCGGGTTTTCCTGGAGCGGGGTGGATTCTAGCATAGCCGTCAGTTCTTGTATCGAATGGGTCGCGCTGTCCGCGATTTGCAATGCGGGAGGTGAGTGATTTTCCCACAGGCCCCATTCGTCAGCAAGAGGAAGGTAGTCTTCCAGAAAGTGCTTCCGGCTGCGGTCGAAGCGGCGGCGGATGTCGTCTTCAGGGACGTGGTGGCCGCCGAGTTTGACGCGCAGGGCGACGCGGCCGACGGCTTGGGTGGCGGAGCCGATCAGGATGTAGTGCAGCACCACCCGGTAACCTTTGGACTTTGCCGACCGGAGCAGGGCGAGGTAGGTTTTGCCGCTGAGGGTGGATTCGATCGCGAAATGTTCTCCCCGGTCGAGCAGGCTGCGGGCTTCCTCCAAAAGGATGCGGCCAGCTTTGAAGGCGGTCAGGTTGGGGTCAAGCGGGGACAGACCGCGGGCGATTTCATCGGCATTAAGAAACCGCATGAGTCCGAGCCGGGGAAGCAGTTCCCGGGCCAGCGTCGTTTTGCCGGCACCATTGCAGCCGCCGATGATGCAGAGGGTTGGTTTCATCTGCACGTGACTTGCCACGGGCGGGCGGGGTTTTCAAAGCCGGAGTTGATAGCCAGGAGGGGTGGACGAAGCTCCTGCTGAGTAAGCGGAGCATCCAGCCAGTTTTTTGGGAGGGTGGTGTGTTTGGGATGGGCCGGACAGGA
>CAIZWU010000333.1 GCA_903936775.1 uncultured bacterium
CGGCATCAGGAGTGGATTCGCTTTTTGAACCTGATCAACCGGAGCACGCCACCCGGCAAACAGATCCACCTGATTTGTGATAACTATGCGACCCACAAGCATGCTGCCGTGAAAGCATGGGCAAAACGGCATCCCCGCTTCCAGTTCCACTTCACCCCTGCCAGTGCCTCGTGGCTCAACATGGTGGAGCGGTTTTTCCGCGATCTGACAGAGCGGGGACTGCGGCGTGGCGTCTTCAAGGATGTGCCCCAGTTGATCGCCGCGATCGAGGCAAATCTCGCCGCTCACAACTCCAACCCCAAGCCGTTTGTCTGGACCGCCTCCGCCCGCGACATTTTGGAGAAGGTGAAGCGCGGCCGGAAGAAGCTTGTTAATATGCGGTCCGATTGACGGGCTACACTGGCCCGGGCGGTCGCGGTCACGTGTTTGTAGCTCCGGTTGTCCCCGAAATGAAGAACGCCATGGTGGCGTATAGATCATGTCTTTCATGAAACACCCATTTTCCCTCATCCTCCTCGCGGCTTCGCTGGCCCAGGGGGTAGCGCAGTCCGTGCCGGCTAAGATCGAGTTCAACCGGGATGTGCGGCCGATCCTGTCGGACAACTGTTATCACTGCCATGGCAACGACCCATCCCACCGCAAGGCGAAGCTGCGCCTGGACGTGCGCGAGGCTGCTCTGGAGCAGGAGGCCTTTGTGCCGGGAAAACCGGAGCAAAGCCAATTGATTGAACGTATCCTGACTGATGACGCGGATGAGCTGATGCCGCCGCCGGATTCCCACAAAAGACTCAGCGCCCCGCAAAAAGAGATCCTGAAACGCTGGATCGCCGAAGGCGCGGAGTATCAGCCGCACTGGGCTTTTGTGGCGCCTAAACCAGTGGGCTTGCCTGCCGGGCTGAAGAGCCACCCGATCGACCACTTTATCCAAACTACGCTCCAGAGCAATGGCCTGACGGCATCGCCGGCCGCGGAGCCGGCCACCCTGATCCGGCGGGTGTCGCTGGATTTGACCGGATTGCCGCCCTCACCGGCCGAGGTGGATGCTTTTGTGCAGGCCAGCACGGCGGACGCTGAGTCAGCCTACCGGGCCGTGGTGGATCGTCTGCTGGGCAGTCCTCACTATGGGGAGCGCTGGGGCCGCTGGTGGCTGGATCAAGCGCGCTATGCCGACAGCAATGGCTATTCCATTGATGCGCCGCGGCAGATTTGGAAATACCGGGATTGGGTGATAGGAGCATTCAATGCAGATCTGCCATTCGATCAGTTCACCATCGAGCAGCTCGCGGGCGATCTGCTGCCGGAGGCCACGGTGGATCAGAAAGTTGCGACGGGTTTCCACCGCAATACGCAGATCAATGAGGAGGGCGGGATCGACAAGGAACAGTTCCGGATCGACAGCGTCTTCGACCGGGTGGCGACTACGGGGACGGTTTGGCTGGGCCTCACCATCGGCTGTGCCCAGTGCCATGATCACAAATTCGATCCCATCGCGCAGCAGGAGTATTACCGGCTTTTTGCCTTTTTTAATAATCAGGACGAGCCGGAGCTGAGGGTCATGGACCCGGTTGTGGATGCCGGAGCCTTGACGGCGGAGCTGAAGGATCTGGAAGGCCGGATCGAAAACTATCTGGAAGCACGCGCCGATGAGCTGTCCAAGTGGGAGGCCGGACTCACCCCGGCGGCCATCAAGAGCCTGCCACCTCAGGTGCGCAAGATCCTCGCGGAACCAGCGGAAAAACGAAGTCTGGCCCAGCGCAGGACCCTGGGTGCCGCGGCGGAGGGCGGGGCGGGGCGCTTCGAGGAAATGAACGGCCGCTATCAGGAGATCGACGCCCAGCTTAACAAAAGCACCACCACCCTGGTGATGCAGGAGCGGCCGCAGCCGCGCCGGACCACCGTTCTGATCAAAGGCGACTTCACCCGCCCGGCGGAGGAAGTGACTCCCGGCACCCCGGCAGTGTTACACCCAATCGCCAAAACCACCAACCCACCCAACCGGCTGGATCTGGCCCGGTGGATCATGCGTCCTGACAATCCGTTGACGGCCCGGGTGATGGTGAACCGAATCTGGCAGCAGTATTTCGGACGCGGTCTGGTGGTGACGGAAAACGACTTCGGCCTGACCAGCACTCCGCCCTCCCATCCTGAACTGCTGGACTGGCTGGCCACCACCCTCGTGGACCGGAAGTGGAGCCTCAAGGAGATGCACCGGGTGATTGTCACCTCACACACCTACCGCCAGAGTTCGTCCGACCGGCCGGAGCTGCGGGAGAAGGATCCCGACAACTTCCTGCTGGCCCGCCAGCAGCGTCTGCGGCTGGATGCCGAAATCGTGCGTGATGTCGCCCTCACCGCCAGCGGGCTGCTTTCGCGCAAGCTGGGCGGGCCGCCGGTGTATCCGCCTATTCCCGATGGGGTGTTGAACCAGGGGCAATCGAAACGCACATGGAAGGAGAGCCAAGGGGAGGATAAATTCCGCCGGGGGCTTTACACGTTTGTTTACCGGGCATCGCCTCCGCCCAGCCTGAGTGTGTTTGATGCTCCGGAAGGCTTCACCACCTGTACCCGCCGCATCCGCAGCAACACGCCGCTGCAGGCGCTAACGCTGATGAATGATGACGGCTTCTTTGAGTTCGCCACCGCCTTGGAGAAGATCATCCAGAAGGACGGACTCGAAACCGCCTTCCGCCGCTGCACCACGCGGGCGCCAAAACCCGATGAACTTGCCGTGCTCGAAAAACTCGACACGCTGAATGCCGCCCGTGCCCTGCTCAACCTCGACGAAACCGTCACCCGCGAATGAATCCCATGAATCCTGATAACGTTCTGCGCGACCTGACCCGGCGTCATTTTTTCAGCCGCTGTTCGATGGGCGTGGGTTCGCTCGCGCTCGCCTCGCTGATGGCCGGGCGCGGCCTGGGGGCAGCCCCCGCCCCGCAGTTCGGGAATCCCCTGCAGCCCAAGCCCACGCATTTTCCTGCCAAGGCGAAGAACGTCATCTTCCTCTTCATGGCGGGCGGGCCGTCCCAACTCGACATGTTCGAGCACAAACCCCTGCTGACCCAACTGAACGGGAAGCCCATCCCGGAAAGCTACACCGCCGGCAAGCGGTTTGCCTTTATGGACAGCAGCCACCGCAGCGACCTGCTGGGGTCCCGGCGCAGCTTCCAACAATACGGACAGTCCGGAAAGTGGGTGAGCGATCTCCTGCCGTATACCGCCGGCATGGTTGATGACATTACCTTGGTCACGACCTGCAAAACGGACCTCTTCAACCATGCTCCGGCCAAGCTCTTCATGAATGCTGGCAGCGGCGTCTTCGGCCGCCCCAGCATGGGGGCATGGGTCACTTACGGCCTGGGCAGCGAATGCGATGATCTGCCAGGTTTTGTCGTTCTGCAAAGCGGCCCGCGGGGTCCGCGGGGTGGGGCCGTGCTCTGGGGCAGTGGCATTCTGCCCACCACCTATCAAGGCGTGCCGCTGCGCAATCAGGGGGATCCCATCGTCAATCTTTCCACCCCGAAATCCATCAGCCAAGGGCAACAGCGCCAGCTTGTCGATGCCGTGCGTGATCTCAACATGAAGCGTCTGGTCGAAACCGGCGACGATGAAATCCACACCCGCATCAACGCCTACGAAATGGCTTACCGCATGCAGACCAGCGCACCGGAGCTGATGGACATTAAAGAGGAGAGTCAGGCCACCCTGGATCTCTACGGCATCAAAGACCCCAAGGAAACCAGCTTCGCCCGCAACTGCCTGCTGGCCCGCCGCTTGGTCGAGCGCGGGGTGCGGTTCGTCCAGCTTTATGACACCAATTGGGACCACCACGGCGGCCCTGCCGAAAACCTCGAGAAACATCTCCCCGAGAAGTGCCGCGACATCGACCAGCCCTGCGCGGCCCTGGTGCGCGATCTTGCCAGCCGCGGTCTGCTCAAGGACACCATCGTGATTTGGGGGGGCGAGTTCGGCCGCACTCCGATGGGGGAAGTGCGCGAATCCACCGGCCGGAACCACCACATCGACGCCTTCACGATGTGGTTTGCGGGCGGCGGGTTCAAGCCAGGACTAACCTATGGCACGACCGATGAATTCGGCTTCGGAGCCGTGGAAAATCCCGCCCACGTGCACGACATCCACGCCACCATCCTGCATCAACTCGGCCTCGATCACAAACAACTCTTCGTGCGGTCCCAGGGCCTCGACTTCCGCCTCACCGGCGTGGAGGAAGCCCGGGTTATCCGGGAGCTGCTGGTGTAGCCCGTTAGAAGCGGTGGAGTTCTCCGGATGAAAATCAGCCGCCCAGCAGCTGGGGAAGTGATTCCGTATCTCTGGATTAATGCGATACCATCGCTGAAAAGGGAGGAAGCCAAGGTCAGCGGGCAGGTTCTGTAATTTTTACGGCTGCACAAACCTTGGACCACCACACTTATGTCCCGTTATATCATACTGCTCAAATTCACGTGGGAAGGGATCCTGCAACATCAAGGAATCACCGGGCGCGCCCACGCCTTCGATGCGCTGGCCGCGAAGTCGGGCGTCGCCCTCGATGGACCATCCTGGACGACGGGGGCACTACGATGGAGTGCTCATTCTGACCACTGAGGGCAAGGGTAAAATCCTGCCTCTGCTCGTGGAACTCGCCTCCTTGGGCAACGTCCGCTCGGAAACTATGCAGGGATCCACCGACAAGGAATTCGATGCCATCCTCAAAACTACCTGCGGAGCTTCCAGCCTCAGCCTGCTGAATGATCCGCTTGGAATCTCCACGGTGGTTTGTTTTCCGTTTTTTGTGTGATGGAAGGCGAGTCGGGACTGGTGGGAATTTGTATTGGTGTCCGAAGGTCATTCCACGTCGGCCAGATCAGTCACAAGCCATCCGGCATCAAAAACGCACCGCCGCCGGGGCGCAGATGGCGAGGTCGTCCATTTCGAAGAACTCTGCTGGGCCGATGCCTGCCATGCTGGCGACCAGACTGGAAGGGACGGACTCGACCCGGTTATTCAGGTCGCGGACATTGGCATTGAAGAAGCGGCGGGAGGCTTGGATGCGGTCCTCGGTGTTCACCAATTCCTGCTGGAGCCGAAGGAACTGGGCATCGGCCTTGAGGGCGGGATAGGCCTCGGCCACGGCGAAGACCCGGCGCACACTGCGCAGCAGTTCGTTCTCGGCGCGGCACAATTCCCCGACGTGGGTTCCGGTGTGGTCTGTGGTGTTGGCGCGGGCGCGGGCGGCAGTGACTTCCTCAAAAAGGTGCTGTTCGTGAGCCGCATACCTTTTCACCACGGCGACGACATTGGGAATGAGATCGTGCCGCCGTTTCAATTCGGTGTCGATGTCCGCCCAGGATTCCCGGCAGTGATTGCGCAAACGGATCAGTCCATTGTAGGTGCCCATGAACCAGAGCAGCACGATGAGTCCCAAGGCGGCGGGGAGGATCAGGATTTCCATGGAGGTCAGGGCAGGGGAGGTGGCAGCAGTGAGGGGGGCGTGATGCGGGCGTAGTCCGGGATGCCGTCCAGCAGCCCGGCCGCAGTATCAGAGGCCGGCAGGATTTCAGAGGGATCGCTGACCTGCCGCAGGGACAACATGAGGCGGACATGGTCCATCTGCATGGATCCTGCCTCCCGGTCCAGCAGAAAGGCCATGGTGCGCGCGGTGATGACATCAAACGCCCAGCGCCGGTCCGGACTGCTGACGTGATATTTGCCGCTGAATTCCCCCGATTCGAAATCGATGTCGTCCCACCCAAAGGCGGCCGTCAGGCGGTCGAAGACATGCTCCCCGCGGATGGCGAGAGGTTTCAGAGGGAAGGCGGGCTGCAGCATGACCACGGTAAAGCGGTGATGCTGGGTGCTGCGGTTCTTGCCGCTGCCGGAGGAAGTCTGGTAATGATAGTCAAAAGCCGTCAGGGCGTGTCCCGCGGCGGATCCGGTCAGGAAATTCCCGCCGTAGCGGTTGGAGCCGCGCCGGAACAGATCCAGTTCCGGATAACGATCCTCCAGGCCGCGTTCGGTGGCGGCCGAATAGTGCCACCCCCGCTCCGCCGCAAAGGCCGCAAACCGCTCCCGCCGGACCCCGGCCTGGGCGTGCCCGACGAGGGCGATGACCACGATCACTGCGAGAAAAACACCAAAGAAAAGAAAGGGCACGGCAAACATTGAAACTTCGAAACCAACGCGGGCATCCTGTAGCTGCCGCCTGTGTTTGACGAATACACTCCGATGGCTGGTTTATCCCGGCTTGCCTCCTCCCTCAACGGGAACGGGGAGCATGCTGCCGGGGGGGAGGGGTTGGCCAAAATCAGGGAACCCTGACTGATCAAATCGAAAGGGCTGGAGATAAATGGAGCGGGGCCAGCCGGGTGTGCGGTCGCGTTTGGTAGGTAAATATGCCACCAAGTGGCGGTCGTTCCGGTGGAAACAAAACACGAATGCCCCACGCCAAAGGTGAGTTCTGTGCTTTGAAAAACCGATTGGGGGTGCTTGCGCCACGCTTCGGAACTGAGCGGATCGCGGCCGGTCAATTCGAGCAGTCCCAGCTTGTAAGTGGGCAGCCAGGCCGCCCCGCAGGAATAGATCAGAAAGGTCCGGCCGTCATGCTGAAGCACCTGCGGTCCCTCGTTCAGGCCGCGGTTTGCGGCCCCTTCGCCGGTGCGTTCCCATTCGTAATCATCGTGGCGGCAAAGCCTGACACGCGGCCCGGTGAGTTCGATGGGCGAGGTCATCCGGGCGATGTAGAGAAACTGCCGGTCGCTGTCCGGAGTGTCCCAACCCGACCATACCGCATAACGGATTCCCCCGTGGTGGAGCACCGTCATATCGATGGCCCAGATCGGGGGGCTGTTCCGGTCCATGCCTCCGCCGGTGGCGAGGGGACCGTGCAGCGTCCACGATCCCAGCGGGTCGGAGGAATCCGTGCGGAGCACAAAGGCGCGATGAGTTTCGTTCCGGCCATCGGAAGCGGCAAAGTAGATGCACCAGCGTCCATCCAGGAAGTGCAATTCCGGTGCCCAGACCTGACCACTGGCAGGCCCGGACGCGGGAGCCCGCCAGATTTCGTGTTCGGTCCCGGCTTCCGTCAGGGTGGCGGTGGTGCGGATGACAATCCTTTCCGCCTTTTCCGCGGTGCACCAAAGCCAGCGCTTGGCCGACTCATCACGGACCACCCAGGGATCCGCCCCTTCCCTCAAAGGATTGGTGAAATGGCCGGGCTCTGCTGCGGAAGTCACCGTGCTGCCGCCCTGCAGGATCAGGCCGATGAAAAGGACAACTGCGGGGTAAGACATGGACTGAATTCTAGGCGTCTGATTTCCCGCCCGCTACCGGGGGATAAGGGGCATTGCTGATTTGGTCAAGGTGCCAGGCCGGCGGTGGAGGCGGCATGTTGCGCCGTGGCGCCGAATCGGATGCTAAATCCATCGGCCGGTGGCCGTTCAAGTTTTTGCAATGATCAACCGCCGCCATTTCCTCACCACCAGTCTGGGCGCTCTGAGCGTCACCGCTTTGCCTGCCATCGAACCGATCCAGCGCCCGGGTGCCAGCCGGATGCAGCTGGGGGTGGCAGCCTACAGTTTCCGGGATTCCTTCCAGTGGTCGCGCGACAAGGAGCAAAAGCCCAAAACCGCCCGGGCACCGTGGAGTATGCTGGACTTTGTCGATTGGTGTGCGGACCATGGGGTGGCTGGTGCGGAAGTGACCAGCTATTTTTTCCCACCGGAGGTGGACCGGGCGTTCCTGCTGGATTTGAAGCGCCGGGCTTACCTGCGTGGTGTCCAGCTGGCCGGGACAGCGGTGGGCAATAACTTCGCACTGCCCAAGGGCGATAAACTCAACGCGGAAATCGCCTATACGAAAAAGTGGATCGATCACGCCGCTGTAATGGGCGCCCCGCACATCCGGGTCTTTGCGGGGCCCCAGCCGAAGGAAATCACCGCCGGGGAAGCCGTGGCCAATTGCCTGGCGGCCTATCAGGAATGCCTGGACTATGCCGCAGGGCAGGGGGTCTTCCTCGGATTGGAAAACCACGGAGGCATCGTGGCCGAGCCTGATAATCTCATCCAAATGGTCAAGGCCGCCAAAAGCCCGTGGGCCGGGATTAATTTCGATAGCGGAAACTTCCACACCGCCGACCCTTACGCCGATCTGGCGAAGATCGCCCCTTACGCGGTCAATGTGCAGCTCAAGATGGAGATCAAACGGGCGGGCGCCTCCGGGGCAGAACCAAGCGATGTCAAACGAGTCCTTCAGATCCTGCGGGACGCCAACTATCAGGGATGGTTCACCTTGGAGTATGAAATGAAGGCGGATCCCTTCGTCGAAGTCCCCAGGATCCTCGAAATGCTGAAGCCCCTGCTGGCCTGAGGCGGTGGGATGCGGCGCCAGGCGAACCCGGGAAAGGGAGCTGCACGGATGACACGGACTACCCCGATCACGGGAGGATTCCAGACCAAATACTGGAGGAGTGCCGGTGTTCGCGGGCTGGTCCGGATCTTGGAGTGTTAGTTTTCACGGGCGAGCACCAAACCGGTCCCGACGCCCGTCCTGACTCTCCATCCTTCGCTGGCCAGCCGGTTGAGGTCGGCTTCCATGCGTCCGATGACTTCCCGGTAAGGCACCAAGGAGAGAATTTTATATTCCTCGCTGACACTGGTGACCTCCGCTGCGGCCGGGCGGGGGATAAAGGAGAACAGGCTGAGACTCGCCGCTGATCCGAGGGATGCTCCGAAAAGGGCTGCTTTGGTAGTCGGGTTCATGGCTGTTTTTGTTTGGGGTCCTGGGATCAAGCGCCGACCGGACGCCGTTTCGCCCCGGTTCCGGGCCTTCTCCAAGCACCATCACGGAGGGAAAGCGCCCTGACAATGAGCCAGTCCCCCAGGGCGATCTGGGCAAATGACTTAGGGACTGGGGAAAGTGGCGTAGCCGGAGCCTGCAAAGAGTATGGGCTTTCTCCGCCTCCAGCGGACCACGCTTAAACAAGAACCTCCCGGAGCACCCTGATTGGCGCTGCCGGGAGGTTGGTGAGGGGTGGTCAGGCTGGCCGGTGTGTTCAGTAACGCAGCCGGAAGAACTGCTTGCCTGGGCCCGCCGGGATGGTGATGGAATTTCCGGTGGTGGGGACCAGGGACCAGCTGTTCTCCAACATGGTGGCACTGCTTTCCAGGGTATAAACGGAGCCATGCGGGCTGAGCGAAGGCCATGTCAGGGTGAGTTCACCCGGTTGCAGCGAAGCGATGGTCAACTCCAGTGGTTCCGTTCCGGAGATTGAGGTTCCGGGCGGCCCCACCGGCAGGCTGGTGCCTTGGGGGCCTCCCAGGGCAATCATCTCGTCATCGCTCAGCTTGCCGGCACGGATCTGGATGGAATCCACCCACATTTCACGCCGCTCGTCCTGGTCCCCATCGCCAAAGAGAATCGCGGTGGGTTGCAGGGCGCGGCGCACTGCATCCAGGCCCTGGTTGGCGGTCCAATCGTGCTGCTTGATGCCATCGACGAACTTCGTCACCACCGGAGGAGTGGCGGCTTCATCATAGGCGGCGATCACGCGATGCCAGGCCCCCGCGGTGAACTGTCCCGTCCCCAGGTAGCCGTCGGTGCCCTGACCGAAATTATTGCCCTGCCAGAACAGGTCGCCGTCATCGGTGTTGGTCAGGGAACTGACCTGCAGCAGCGAGGCGGCACCTGGCCCGCTGGTGCCGACGAAAATGTCCATCATGAGGGTGAATTGGTTGACCCGGGTGCCACCGCCATTCGGTTTGATCCCATGATCCATGATGTATCCGATTTCCCGCTTCAGATCACCGGGCACTTTCATGATCCGGGCGTCGCGTCCATTGATGAGGTCCACCCCGAGTTCCGTACAGGTGCCATACAGGGTACCCGCCTGGGTTTCGCCACTGGCCCCGTCCAAATAGGTCAGGGGTTTTCCAATGGAGGCCGCGAGATTGCCGCGCTCGAAGTCCCATTGTCCGCTGACCGCCGAGCGCGGCACGGAGACGGGGATCCCGCCGGCCCGGGGTTTTCCAAGCTGATAGATCTCCGCATCACTCAATTTTCCTTCGCGGATCTGGATGGAATTGACAAACATTTCCCGCCTTTCGTCCTGGTCTCCGTCGCCGAAGAGGATGGCGGTGGGCTGCAAGGCCCGCCGGACCGCATCCAGCCCCTGGTTGGCTGTCCAGTCATCCTGTTTGATGCCGTCAACATACTTGGTGACCACCGGGGGCGTGGCGGCTTCGTCATAAGCCGCCGTCACCCGGTGCCAGGCCCCGGCGGTGAACTGTCCCGTCCCCAGGTAGCCGTCGGTGCCCTGACCGAAATTATTGCCCTGCCAGAACAGGTCGCCGTCATCGGTGTTGGTCAGGGAACTGACCTGCAGCAGCGAGGCGGCACCTGGCCCGCTGGTGCCCACGAAAATATCCATCACGAGGGTGAATTGGTTGACGCGGGTGCCGCCGCCATTCGGTTTGATCCCGTGATTCATGATGTAGCCGATTTCCCGCTTCAGATCTCCTGGAACCCTCATGACTTTGGCGTTTTGCCCTTCGATCAAAGGCAGGGTGAAATCGCTGCAGAGGCCAAACTGGGTCCCGGCTTCAGTCAGCCCGCCGGCTCCATCCAGATAAGTCAGGGGTTTGCCCACGGTTGCGGCCAGATTGCCCCGTTCAAAATCCCACTGCCCCGTGACCTTGGTTGGCGGAACCACCAGCGGAATCCCATCCGCCGAAGCCCCGCCGAGGGCGACGATTTCAGCGTCGCTCATTTTTCCGGCACGGATCTGGATGGAATTGACCCACATCCGGCGGCGCTCATCCTGGTCACCATCGCCAAACAGGATGGCGGTAGGCAGCAGGCTGCGGCGCACCGCATCCAATCCCTGGTTGGCCGTCCAGTCATCCTGTTTGATGCAGTCCACATATTTAGTGACCACGGGTGGCGTGGCGGCTTCATCATAGGCGGCCACCACCCGGTGCCAGGTCCCGGCGGTGAATTGACCGGTGCCCAGATAACCGTCGGTGCCCTGACCGAAATTGTTGCCCTGCCAGAAAAGATCCCCATCATCGGTATTGTTCAATGAACTGGTCTGAAGCAACGCGGCGGCACCGGGCCCCGCGGTATCCACCAGAATGTCCATGATCAGGGTATATTGGTTCACCCGCGTCCCGCCTCCGTTGGGGGCGATCCCATGGGTCATCACATAGCCGATCTGCCGGGACAGGTCCGCCGGCACCTCCATGATCTTTGCCTCGCGTCCGCTGATGGGCGCGACTCCCAAGGCGGTGGTGGTGCCGAATTTGGTGCCCTGCCAGGTCAGTCCGGCCGGGCCATCAAAATATTGCAGCGCCTGGCCGACCGTCGCGGCCAGGTTCCCCCCATCAAAATCCCACTGGCCGGTGGCGGTGGTGCCGGAGCCGCCACTGACATTGATTCCGAAGGACCATTGGCTTTGCCCGGTTCCCCCTCCCGAATCCGGATAGTTCAATTGAACCGCGTTGTCCGGAGTGGTGCGGTTGGGATTCGGATTGAAGGAGACGGTCACCAGCGGAGCGGCCCGGGTCACGGTGGGGGTGACGAGGCTTCCATTGAGCCTCATTTGCACCCCGGCGGCGGGGACAGTGGTGGTCGCCCCATCCACGATCACGGCTTCGATGGGAGCGGAGGCACTGTTGCCGGCTGAACCGGCCACCGGGCGCGCTTCGGCCACATAAGGCCCCTTGGCATTGGCTACCGTGGTCGTGGCATAGCTCTTGATCGCCAGAGGATTGGTGGAGTCATTGACCGGAATCCGCTCTTCCCCGCTGAGGGAATACCACTGGAGATTGGCGCCGCGTCCGGTCTGCCAATAGAGCAGCCGGAAAGGGTAAATACCCGCAGTGGCGGCCTCCACTGTCCACAGATTCTCATTGTGGGTGTTTCCCTGGAAAGGGGGCGGCGCGTTGCGGGAGAACTCCGCCACCTTGAGGCCGAAGCAATCCCGGGGATTCCGCGCCACAAAGACGGCATAGGCGTCATCGTCATTGACATCAGTGCGGTCTGTTCCCACACAAACGCCGAAGGTGTGGGCGCCGGCCGGAAGTTCCAGGAATCCCACGACCTCGACCGCAAACTTCTCGGTGTGGAAACCACTGCCTGGAATTCCCGGAAACAGCTCCGGAGCAAAGGAAGTCAAATAGAGGTTTCCGTTGGCGTAATCGATTAGATCAAAACCGGTCCCGTTGCTCTCAAAATTGATGGCCGGCACGATATAGGAGCCACCGGCTTCCGGCCCTGCCACCGCCTCATTGGCCATCGGTGCTCCCAGAGCATCCAGCAGCGTCCCCGTGATCTGCTGGCTGGCCCGCCCGATATTGTTGGCGAGGGTTTCGGCGATGGGGGCCTGGGCCACCCGGACGGTGAATCCCCGGAGAGTGGAACTGCCGGCGGGCAGGGCGGTAGCCGGGGGAAGCGGGACGCCGCGGGATGGAACGATCGATAACAATCCAAGGCAGCCGAGCAGGATCTTTTGCCACTGATCCAGAAACAAGCGGTTGGTTATCTTCATGGTGGTTTTGATTGGGTAGACCGGGAGACCAGGGCGGAATCCAACCACTGGTCGAATTTATTTCCTCCTGTCAGCGCGGTCACTTTTGCGGTCCTTCCTCCAAACCTCAAGAATATTCGTGCGAGGGCGGCGGTTGCTAACTTGTATATTTTTCGGATTGGCCTGCGATTGGCATATTTATACCGGGCGGTACCGGAAATGGATGCTCCTGTTTTAAGGCAGGCGCAACGGGAATGAGCGGGGGGATTAGATCGATATGCGGAGACGCTGTAAGGGCAAGTAAACTCGTGGAAGGCCCTACAAAAGGGCATTTCACCGCATGAAATCCCATAATGACCTTATATCAGGCTCAGAGCGGAGGGCCACGGAAAACCGGAATAAGTGCCGCTGGCCGAGCGAAGCGAGTTATGCCGGATTTTCCTTGGCCCGAAGCGGCGAGCCTGATAATCAG
>CAIZWU010000334.1 GCA_903936775.1 uncultured bacterium
CAGACCGTGGTCATTAAGGTTGTCGTTCTTTTCCACCCAGCGAAGCCACAAGGTGTCAGCGACAGCCCAGGACAGACTGGACACAGAACCACCCCTTCCGGCAACCAAACCTGTGGTGTTGCCGTCCACTGCCGCGGCGGTCGTTATATTTACCACCGAGGTAAAGTCAAAGAGTCCGCCCGGAGCCTCCCAGATCGAAACGTCAATAAAATTGGCTCCAAAACCATATTCAAAGACCATCGTTTGAGCCGAGGTGTTCCCTCCGTTGCGCCACTGTTCCCCCTCCCAGGATACTTGGAAGCCATCCAAACTCCCGCCACTGCCGTTTGAAAAACTCACGGCCATCCAGCCGGCGAGTTTATTCGAGGCAGGACTGCCAAAATAGGCGCCTACCCCTAATCCCCCAAGGGCTCTATCATTGCTCCCAGACGATCCGAAACTGTAGAAGCCTCCAGTGGCGATACTTCCTGTTCCTGCACTGTAATTCAATATCGCAGTTCCTTGGACTGGCTGTTTGAACAGGGACCATCCCGGGAGAGTGCTGTCGTTGGCCCACGTCATGCCGGACCCTGATACTACTGCCAAGCCATCGAAGTTTTGAGTGTAAGCCGAGCCAGCTGCCGCGATGCTGATGGCATGGACGGGTAAAGTCAGGGAAGCCAAGGCAAGGAAACCTACAATAGCGGTGTTCATGATAGTAATGATGGGTCAGGGATTGGGTGGGTTCCGTTTCCGGCTGGGGCCCGCTCTCTTCTAGCATTTCTGGTGCCACCCCCGGGCCGGCCGCCATTTAGCCGGGGCCTGATGACTGCTTCAAGTCCCTTGCTATCAACGTGATCGGGCCGCCGGTGGGAGGTCTGTAATAAATTTAACCCGCCAAGGCGGCGTGGTCAGAGTGTAAGGAATCCCGACGCTTTCGTTGGAAAGTCTGCTGCGGCTTTCCTTTTGGGTAGCGAACCACCGGCCTGTCAGGGCCGCACCCAGGCCTCCATGGGCGTCCGGAAGCGGGGTCAGGCTTTGCAGCCGTCCAGCAGGGTGTCGAGGTAGTCGGTGATACCGTTGAGCGCGGTGGTGTAGTCGTTTTCCGGGAGGATAGCGACCGCTTCGCGGGCTTCGTCGAGCATATCCTTGGCGGTGCGGACGGCGCGTTGGATGCAGCCGGCATAACCAGCGATGCCGGCGATGATGTTGAGATCGATGGGTTCCTGACGGAGGATCAGGGTGTTGAGACGGTTACGCTGTTCTTCGGTGCTTTCCTCAAGGAGGTAGAGCACGGGGAGGGTGAGCTTGCCTTTGACGAGGTCGGTGCCCAGCGTTTTGCCGGCCACGGCTTCGTCGCCGGTGAGATCGAGGCAGTCGTCATAGATCTGATAGGCGGTGCCGAGGAGGTCGCCGTATTTCCGCATATTTTCCTGCACTTCGGGACTGGCACCACTGAGCCAGGCGGACAGCTCCGCGGCCGAGGAGAAGAGGGCGGCGGTTTTCATGCTGATGATCCGGAAGTATTCCGGAATCGTCAGAGCGAGGTCGAAGCGGCGCTGGGTCTGCAGGATTTCGCCGGTGCAGACTTCGTTGGAGGAGCGGGCGATTTTGCGGCTGATGTGGGTGCTGTCAAAGCTGGCGGCCAACTCGAGGGCGTGCGCAAAAAGGCAATCGCCCAGCAGAACACTGAGGGCGCTGCCCCATTTGGCCGCAGCGGTGGGCTGGGCGCGGCGGAGGGCGGCGCCGTCCATGATGTCGTCATGGACGAGGGTGGCGAGGTGGATCAATTCCAAGACGATCCCGAGCTTCTGATGATCGGCGGTGGGCGTGCCGCACGCGCCCCCGACGAGGAGGGCGAGGGCGGGGCGGATGCGCTTGCCGCTGGTGCCGAGGATGTATGACACATACCCCTCCACTGCCGGATCAAAGGCATAGGCTTCGGCTTTGATGCTGGCTTCCACTTCCGCCAACTCACTTTCGATGAGTTGGAAGGGGAACTTGAGGGCCGCTGAGGCGCGGGACTTTGTGAAAATTTTCACAAGCGAGGGTGGGGGCGGTGACGGGTGGTGTCAAGCCCGGCGGGGAATTACTTGGCCGCGGGTTTGGTTGGTTGTTTGGTGGCCTCGGGTTTGGGGGCCGGGGCGGTCACCGGGGCAAAGAGTTTGGCGTATTGTCCGTAGCCGGCTTTTTCCAGATCCTCCTTGGGGATGAATTTCAGGGAGGCTCCATTGATGCAGTAGCGCAGGCCGCCTTTGTCGCGCGGGCCGTCATCAAAGACATGCCCGAGGTGGGAATCGGCGGTGGAACTGCGGACTTCGGTGCGGACCATACCGAGGGTAAGATCCTTTTTCTCGATGACTTCGGAGCCGACCAGAGGTTTGGTGAAGCTCGGCCAGCCGCAGCCGCTGTCGAATTTATCGAGGGAGGAGAAGAGCGCTTTGCCGGAGACGATGTCGACGTAGATGCCCTCTTTTTTGCTGTCGTGGAACTCGCTGGTGAAGGGGCGTTCCGTGCCGCTTTTTTGGGTGACCTGCTTTTGAATCGGGGTGAGTTTTTCGATCGTTTCCTTGAAGGGAGCGGTCTTGGCGGGGTCGGAGTCGGAGGCCATGGATTTGTGCATTAGAATGGGGTCGGCTACTGTGACGAGAACGCAGACGCTCAATACCATGAGGCCAGCACGGACAGCAGGGTGGCAGGAGGAGAGTTTTTTCATGATGCTGGTGGAGTTACGGTTGAAAGCGGGGAAGGGAAACTAAGGGCCGCCTAGAGAAGCGGCGCTCTTCAGCCAGACTCCCAGATCGTAGGATTCCTTCCATGTTTCCTCGGGAATTTTCCAGGAGAGGAGCCGGGCGGTGGGGCGTTCGGGATTGCCGGTGCGGGCCATCACGATGATTTCCAGCCGTGGCGGGCCGGGGTGGCCCATGGGCCGGAGGGTGGGGCGGACGGTGAGCTTGTTGGCCCCTTTCCGCAGGCCGCCGATAATGACGTGCTCGGCGGAGGTGTTTTCGATGCGTTCCTTGTGCAGGCCGTTGTTGATTTCGATTTCGGCGCGGCATCCCTCGGCGAGCACCGAAATGGTGGCGACCTGATAGGGTTCGGGACAGGATTTGGGGAATTCCGGCGGGTTGGGGTCGAGCAGGAAATCTTCGCGCTCCAGCCAACGGCGGCTCCCAGCGCGGATGTCGCGTTTCAGGGCATCATCGCTGCCGAGATTGACATATTGCAGGGTATTGAATTTCCAAACCCCATCCTCATTCAGGAAATGGAGCATCAGGGGATTTTCCGGGGTGATCTCTCCTTCGACAAATCCGAAATCCACCCGGCCGAAATAGACCAGACGGGCGGCGGCTCCTGAA
>CAIZWU010000335.1 GCA_903936775.1 uncultured bacterium
AAATCTTTTTTCCGCAGGCCACCTGGGGGTGGATGTTTTTTTTGTCCTGAGTGGATTTGTCATTGCCTATTCCAACCAGAAAGGCGGCCGCTCATCCCACGAAATCAGCCTGTATGCGCTGCGGCGGCTAGCACGGATTTTCCCTATTTATTGGGTTGCCTGCCTGATTTTTTTCCCGCTGTACTTCTTTTTTTCCCGCGGTGCCGAGGGAGACTTTTCTCCAGGCCGGGTCGTCGGCAATCTCCTGCTTTTGCCTTCCCGAGAGCATCCCATTATCGGGGTGGCGTGGACCCTGCGTTTTGAGTTGATGTTTTACCTCCTGTTCATCCCTCTGCTCTGGTCCAGAAAAGTGGGAGTGGCCATCTGGGGAGGGCTGACGGTCGCGATCCTTCTGGCAGCAGCAACGGGCCATGCCTTCAACAACGCGTGGACCGCCCAATTGTTATCCCCTTATGTCCTCGAGTTCCTCGGTGGCATCATGGTCTGGAAACTTTCCTCGGTTTACATCGCCTCCCGGAGGAGCTCGAAATTTTATGTCGTCGCGGGCTTGATCCTGATGGCCGGGGTGGTGGCCTTCGAACTCAAACTGGGCCGTGCTGCCTTTTCCTGGAATCTGATGTATGCGGCTTCATCCCTGCCGGTCGTTTATGGATTAGTTTGTTTGTCGTCCCTCGATCAAGGGACTCCCCGGATCAGGACGGATTGGCAGAAAATGCTGGGGACGCTGGGCCGGTATTCCTACTCGGTGTATTTGTTTCATTACCCCATCGAACAGATTGCGGTCAGGATTTTCCTGGAATTCACGGGCAATGCCCCAGGAATTGGAACCGTGTGGCTGGTGGTCGTGGTCTCCACAGGTCTGGGGCTGGGGGCCGGCCTGCTGGCCGGACACTACGTGGAGATGCCACTCCTCGAATGGTGTAAAAAAAGGATCGCGGGACTCAAACTGAATACCCGCACCGCCGTCCGTGAGGCCTAAGCCCTCCGGGACTGGCTGATTCTCCGGATTCAAATTCCCGTCGAAAAACCAGGCAGAATCGCCCTCTGCCCACTCCCCGCCATGTTTGTCCACCCCACCGCTATTGTTGACGACAACGTCGTCATCGGAGAAAACACCAAAATCTGGCACTTCGCCCACATCTGTTCCGGTGCGGTGATCGGCCGCGACTGCATCTTTGGACAGAACACCATGGTTGCCAACGATGTCAAAATCGGCTCCAACGTCAAAGTGCAGAACAACGTCGCCATCTACACGGGCACCGAAATTGAAGATGACGTCTTCCTGGGCCCCTCCTGCGTCCTGACCAATGTAACCAATCCCCGCAGTCAGGTGAAACGGCACAGCCTCTACGAGCGGACCCTGATCCGCCGTGGCACCACCATCGGCGCCAATGCCACCATCGTCTGCGGCATCACCCTCGGCCGCTACTCTTTCATCGCCGCCGGCGCGGTCGTCGCCCGGGACGTGCCCGACTATGGCTTTATCCTGGGTGTCCCCGGCCGCCTCAAAGGATGGATGAGCCGTCACGGGCATTTACTCCACTTTGATCCCACCGGGCGCGCCACCTGCCCCGAATCCGGTTTCAGCTATGAACTCAAGGACGGCCTGGTGCATTGCCTCACCCTTGATGAGGAGGCTCCCCTGCCTGCGGAACTGGCTACGGGGACCAGTTCCTATGATGCTTTCAAAGCCATCTGATTTTACCCCTTAACTCATTCAACCCAGAATCCGGTCCGCTGCCCATCCCCCATGAAAGTCCCACTCCTCGACGTCAACGCTCAGAACTTGCCCCTCGAAGCCGAACTCACCGCCGCTTTTACCAGCGTGCTGCGGTCCGGCCAATTCATCATGGGTCCCGAAGTGGACGCCTTCGAAAAAGAATGTGCCGCCATGGTGGAGGCGAAACACGGCATCGGTTGTTCCTCCGGCACCGACGCGATTCTCCTCGCCCTGATGGCTCTCGGCATCGGACCGGGCGATGAAGTCATCGTCCCCACCTTCACCTTCTTCGCCACTGCGGGCTGCGTCGCCCGGGTAGGCGCCACCCCCGTTTTTGTCGATTCCTGCCCGATCTGTTTCAATATCGATACCGTCAAAGCCGCCGCCAAGATCACCTCGAAGACGAAGGCCATCATTCCGGTCCATCTCTTCGGACAGAGTGCGGACATGGATGCGGTGATGGCCTTGGCCGAAGCCCATGGCCTGTCCGTGATTGAAGATGGAGCCCAAGCGATCGGAGCGAAGTATAAAGGGAAACCGGTCGGATCGATCGGGCACTTTGGCACTTATAGCTTCTTCCCATCCAAGAATCTAGGCGGCTTCGGTGACGGAGGGTTTCTGGTCACGAACGATGATGCCCTCGCCGAGCGCGCCCGCCTTCTGCGGACCCACGGCAGCAAGCCCAAATACTACCACAAAATGGTCGGAGGCAATTTCCGGCTCGACCCGCTTCAGGCCGCGCTCCTCCGCGTCAAACTTGGCCACTACGACCGCTACACCCTGCAGCGCCAGGCCAATGCTGCCCGCTACACGGAACAACTGGGAGCCCTTCCCGGAGTGGTGCTGGCGGATCCGGCCCACTGCAAATGTGCCAGCGCGCAGGACGCCGCGCTCGCCGCGGCCGGGGCCCAACTGGTCCTCCCGGTTCCCTACGCGCATAACGATCACATCTGGAACCAATACACCCTCCGCGTTATCGGTGAAGGCCGGCGCGATGCCCTCAAGGCGCATCTGACTGCCGCAGGCATCGGCTGCGAAATCTACTACCCGGTCACGATGGATCAGCAGGAATGCTTCGCCTACACCAGCGACGCCTGCCGTTCCGACTGCAGCACCGCCCACCGCCTCGCCGGTGAAGTGATCAGCATCCCCATCTTCCCCGAATTGAGCATGGCGCAGCAGGATGCGGTCATCGGGTCGATTGCGGCGTGGCTGAAATAGCAGACTCTTGCTGGGTCCCCCATCCCGACACCACCGCTCCATCCCATGATCCCCCTCGCCTCTCCTGACATTAGGGATGAAGACATTGCCGCTGCCGTCAAGGTGATGCGTTCCGGGATGCTCGTCCAGGGACCGGAAGTGGCCCGGTTGGAAGCCGAATTTGGGCTGTTCACCGGCGCGGCTCATGCCGTCGCCGCGTCGAACGGGACGGCCACCCTGCAGCTCGCGTTGCGGGCGCTGGGCATCGGTCCGGGGGATGAGGTCATGGTTCCTGCGCTCTCCTACATTGCCACCGCCAACGTGGTTGAACTCGCGGGAGCCACCCCCGTTTTCGTTGATGTCCAGGAGAGGACTTTTAATATTGATCCTGCCAAAATCGAAGCCGCGCTCACGCCCCGGACCCGGGCTATCCTTCCGGTTCATGAGTTCGGGCTTTGCTGTGATATCCGCGAAGTGATGGAAATTGCCCGTCGGCATCAGCTCAAAGTGATCGAGGATGCCGCGTGTGCCCTTGGCGCCTATGACGGTGGCCAGCATGCCGGAACATTCGGGGACGTGGGATCGTTCTCCCTGCACCCCCGGAAAGCCATCTCCTGCGGGGAGGGCGGGGTGTGCCTGACGAAAGACGGCGCGCTGGCGGCCAGGTTGCGCATTCTGCGAAACCACGGGGTCGACGTGATCGACGGGTTGATGGAATTTGTGGATGCTGGTTTCAACTTCCGGCTTACCGACTTCCAGGCCGCCCTCGTTCACAGCCAGCTCCTCCGGATTCAGGAGACTCTTCAAAAGAAAAAAGCCCTCGCTGAAGTCTACTACAACGAAATTAAACATGAGGGGCTCCTTTTGCCCCTTGTGCCGGAGGGAAAAGATCACTCGTGGCAGACCTTCCACCTGTTGCTCGGAGAAGGTCTCGATCAGCAGAAGGTCCTCCATACCCTGCGCGCGCAGGGAGTCGGGTCCAACTACGGGGCCCAGTGCATGCCCGCGCAACGCTACTTTCTCGGGAAATATGGCCATGATTCCGCGCAACAATTCCCCCATGCCTACCGGGCTTGGACGCGCGGAGTTGCGGTGCCGCTCTATGAAAAATTATCGGCCGGTGATATCCGGAAGATCGCCAGTATTCTTAACTCTCTCGCCTGAACTTTATGCTTAAAGACAAAAACATCTTCATCACTGGTGGTGCTGGATTCATTTCCAACACCCTGATCCGACATTACATCGATCATAACAAAATCACAGTTTACGACAATTTCCATCGGGACACCCTCAGTGGAAGTTCGGTGGAGGGTCATCCGAATCTGAAGGTATGCCGTGGCGATGTTCTGGATTATCCAGCGCTCGAAGCTGCCATGAAAGGCGCGGAAGTGGTGATTCATGCCGCCGCCATTGCTGGGATTGACACCGTGGTGAGGGATCCCGTGCGCACCATGCGCGTCAACATGATTGGCACCGCCAATGCCTTGGAGGCAGCCCGGATCAATGGCATCAAGGAGCGCATGATCGAGTTCTCGACCTCGGAAGTCTTTGGGTCCATGGCCTTCCGCTCCGCCGAAGGCGATCAGACCGTCTCCGGTTCGGCAGGAGAAGCCCGCTGGACGTATGCCGTTTCCAAACTCGCTGGCGAGCACCTCGCCCATGCCTACTTTGCCCAGTATGGCTTGCCCGTGGTGACGGTCCGCCCATTCAACGTTTATGGGCCTGGTCAGACCGGCGAGGGGGCCATCCAGATTTTCATCAAGAAAGCCCTCCTCAACGAGGACATCTTCATCAATGGGGATGGCGCCCAAATCCGGGCCTGGTGTTATGTGGACGACTTTGTTGATTGCATCATCCGCTGCCTCGAGAACCCGGCGGCGGTCGGGGAGAGTTTCAATATTGGCAATGCCCGTGCCGTCATGACCACCCTCGGTCTGGCTCAAACCGTCTGCCGGGT
>CAIZWU010000336.1 GCA_903936775.1 uncultured bacterium
GCCCGGAAAAAGTTCATCGCCCGCCAGTTGTTCGCTGAGGAAGATGTCATAGGGTTTGTCGTCATTGAACGCGGTGACCACATAATCCCGGTAGCGCCAGGCGTCCGGGCGGTAGTCGTCGGCCTTGTAGCCATCGCTGTCGGCATAACGCACGAGGTCCAGCCACAGCCGGGCCTGTCGTTCGCCATAGCGCGGGCTGGCCAGCAACCGGTCCACCAGCTTCTCCCAGGCGTCTGGCGCAGGATCGCTGACATAAGTTTCCACCTGTTCCCGGGTGGGTGGAAGCCCCAACAGATCGAAATACACCCGCCGCACCAAGGCCGCTTTTGAAGCCTCCGCGGCCGGCACCAGGCCCGCGCCTTCCAGCCTCGCCAAAATAAACCGGTCCACCGGCGTCCGCGTCCATGCGGCATCCTTCACCCCGGGCAGGGCCGGTTCATGCACGGGCTGGAACGACCACCACGCCCGGTCGGCTGCCGTAAATTCCTTGGAGCGCCCCGCCATGACCGGCGACCACGGCAGCAGGGTCACGAGTGATAGGAAAAGCAGGCGGTGGTTCATGAATGGGAAGGAATAATATTCTGAAATGCGAGCCCGGTAAAGGATTAGTGGCGGGGAACCGGAGGCCAGTGGTGCGGAGACTGCGGCGGAGTGGGGGGAAGGCTTGGCGGTGGGGCAGGTCAGGAGTGGAGACCGGTTGAAGAAGGGCGGCAGAAACCGAGGGCGACCCCGGAGGCCGTGTCACCTAATACTGCAGAAACCCGGCAAAGACCGACATCCAGATCAGGGCGGCCAGCACCAGGACCCCGGCCAGCCAATATTTCCAAGGCAGTTGGTGGGGTTTCACCTTCGCGGCGGTGCCGAACTCCCGCTGTTTCCACGCCTCGTAGTCAAAATCCTCCGCGTCTTCCGGCAGGTCGCCGCCGTCCGGCCAGGCATCCTTCGACCCGGCGGGCAGGCTGCGGCATTTCCGGCAGCCGGTGGAGCCGACCCTCACCTCATCACCACAGGCCGGACAGGCATACCAGTCCGCTTCACGGGGGGAATTCAGATACCGGCTCATTTGAATTCAGGGAACATAATATGCTCCAGGGTGCGCTGTCCAGCGCGTCGAAGGCGGGACTTTACTTTGCCGCCAGTCCTGGTTTAGTCAGGCCTTCCCCAGGGAGTTTCTTTTTACCAAATCCGCATCAACCCATGTTCCGCTCTACCCACTTCCGGCCGGCTGCGCTGGCTTGCCTTGCTGTTCTGACTGTTTTGCCCTTGGCTACTGCGCAGCAGGAGTCGCCGGATGAAAAAACCACCTCCCTGGGTAAACAATACGAGAGCATCGTGAATGTCGAATGCTCCGCGCTGCGGGTGGACTACCGCACTCCGTGGAATGCCGCCACACCTTCCGGAGGCACCGGCACCGCCTTCCTGATCGGGCCCAATCTTTTTTTGACCAATGCCCACGTCGTCAGTGATGCCAGCCGCATCGTGGTTAAAAAAGTCGGGGACTCCACGCCGCACCGGGCCCGGGTCAAATTCATTGCCCACGACTGCGATCTGGCCCTGCTCGAACTGGAGCAACCCTCCGAAGCCTTTGCCGAAGCCGTGCCGTTGTCCATCAGTCCGGAGATCCCCAAGCTGGACACCACGGTAAAAGTGGTGGGCTATCCGATTGGCGGAGAACGCATCTCCGTCACCCGCGGCGTGGTCAGCCGGGTGGATTACCAGGAATACAGCCACAGCGGGGTGGACCAGCATCTGGCGATTCAGATCGATGCGGCAATCAATCCCGGGAACTCCGGCGGTCCGGTGCTGCAGGGGACGCAGGTGGTAGGCGTGGCCTTCCAGGGCTACAGCGGCGATGTGGCGCAAAACACCGGTTATATGATTCCCACCCCGGTGATCCGGCGGTTTCTGAAGGATGTGCAGGACGGGCGGTATGATCACTACGTCGAACTGGCCATCCAAAAAACTCCCATTCTCAATCCAGCCCAGCGAAAGGCCTTGAACTTGCCTGACAATGACACCGGGGTGATGATCACGGCGGTGGATAGCACTGGCAGCTGCGGGGGAATCCTCCAAGTCGGCGATGTCCTGCTCGCCCTCGACGGCTACCCGGTGGACAGCACCGGTTCGATTGATATCGAGGGAGAGCAGACCGAAATGGCCGAAGTAGTGGAGCGCAAATTTGTGGGCGACAAACTCAAACTCAAGGTCTGGCGCGGGAGCAAGGAGCAGGAGTTTGAAATCACCCTCAAACCCTTCCCGGCCTACCTGATGCAGGCCAACCGCTATGAACAGCAGCCGGAGTATTTGATGCATGCCGGCCTGGTCTTCCAGCCGCTGGATCACGAACTGATGGGCGCCTTCAGCCTCACGAATCTCCGGACCCGCTACTTCTACGACTACTACGCCCAGGATGAACTCTACAAGGAGCTGCCGGAGATCGTGGTCCTCACCAGTGTGCTGCCGGATGCCATCAATACCTGGTTCCGCGACTACACCGGCCAGGTGGTCGAGGAGATTAACGGAGTGAAGATCAAATCCCTTAAAGATGCCGCCGATGCCCTCGCCAAAGAACCTGACGGCACCCATCTCACCATCCGCCTCGCCGGGGAAGGCCGCCTCATCGTGCTGGAAAAGAAGCTCATTGCTGCCGCCCAGGAACGCATTCAGCGCAAATACGGCCTCGCGCAGGACCGCTACCTCGCCCCCTGATTTTTCTCCTGATCCCATTTTTTCCACATGAAATTCCGTTCCCTTCTCGCCGCTCTTCTTCTGCCGTTGGCGTTGCCTTCCATGGCCACTGCGGCGCCTTCCCCGGAGACCTCCATCCTGCGGGTCAATATTACCAGCCAAGG
The DNA here is from genome assembly GCA_903936775.1 of uncultured bacterium. GTDB lineage: Bacteria > Verrucomicrobiota > Verrucomicrobiia > Verrucomicrobiales > V1-33 > CAIZWU01. The sequence goes on from CAIZWU010000336.1 coordinate 2,853, forward strand.
GTACAACTTCGCCCTGCCCTGGCAAAAGCAACGCCCCAATACGCGTCGTGGCCTTGGAGCCCTGCTCCAGGGGAACCGGGTGCTCGTCACGGCCGAACTGGCGCAGGATGCCAACTACATCGAATTGGAGCAGGCCGCCTCCGGCAAACGCATCACTGCCAAGGTCGAAGCGGTGGATTACGAGATCAACCTCGCCACCATCATCCCCGATGAGGATCCCGGCGACTTTTTCAAAGGGATGGAAGCGCTGGAGATCGATACCACCCTCAAGCCGAAGGCAAGTCTCGACGTCTGGCAGTTTGAGAGTAATGGGACGCCCGTGAGTTCTCCGGTGGAGTTCAACCGGGTTGACCTCGGTCCTTATTTTCTCGAGGACCAATTTTTCCTGATCTTCCAAGCCAATGGCGCGGTGCAATACCGCAGCGGGACCTTCACCCTGCCAGTCATCCATGAGGGAAAACTTGCGGGAATGCTGCTTCGTTACAACTCCCGTGACCAGGTCTCCGACATTCTCCCTGCCGCCATGGTGGACCGCTTCCTTGAGGATGTGGCGACCCCGCCCTACGAGGGCTTGCCCAGCTTTGGGGTGCGCATGTCCCCCACGCTCGATCCCCAGCTGCGGAGTTATCTCAAGCTGGATCCCGCGAATGGTGGAATCCTGATAACGGATGTCACTCCCGGGTTTTCCGCGGCCGCGGCCGGAGTGCAGCAAGGCGATGTCATTATGGAAATGAACGGCTATAAATTGGACGCCCGCGGCTCCTACGATGACCCGCTCTATGGGCTGCTCGGCAGCGGTCATCTCGCCCGCGGCAAGGCCGCCGCCGGTGAGGTGATGAAGCTCAAGCTCATCCGGGATGGCAAGCCGATCGATCTTGATGTGCCGTTGATGCGTAAGTTGCCCCAGGACTATCTGGTCGATCCCTACGTATTCGACCGGCAGCCCCGCTATCTGATTCTTGGCGGAGTCCTCTTCCAGGAACTCACCCTTCCCTTCCTTCAGTTGGCCGGCAAGGAATGGCGGGACCGGGCTTCCTTCCGTCTCGTTTATGCCCAGGCAAACCAGGATGAATTCCTCAAAGCAGGCCGCCGGAAACTCGTCTTCATCAGCGGGGTACTCCCGGCGCCCTGCACCATCGGGTATGAGCGCATGGCCGGGCTGATCGTCAATCAGGTGAACGGCAAAGACATCACGGATCTCGCCTCCCTCGCCGAGGCGGTCAAATCTCCCGCCAACGGCATCCACCGCATTGATGTGGTCGATGGTCCCCGCACGATCTATTTGGACGACGCCCAGGCGAAACAGGACAACGCCGAGTTCCTGCCCAACCGCTACCGCATTACTGCGCTGTCGAATCTCAAGTGAATGGTTTTCTGGCTAGGACGGCCGGGAAGGAACCCTTGAATCCTTCAAGGGGTAACCTCGCGCTGCCGGTAAAAGGCTGCGGGCAGGGCAGGGTTCCGGTCGATCCATTCCACCCGCCCGCCGGGGCTGGCGCGGTTCATGGACGCGGCCTGCCGTGATAGCAGGGTGGCGGTCCGCTCAATGTTGTAAGGCCGGCCGGGCTGGCCGGAAAAGAGCAAGGAGATATCCCCGCCGGGCAGGCGGGAAATCACGGGCGGGGGCACGGGCCGGGGCGCCAGCCCCAACCGGTAGATCAGCCCGCCTCTGCCATACGCTTCCCGCCAGGCAATCCCATGGAAACTTCCATCGGATCCGGGGAGCAAGTTGTGGTCTATGGTGCCCTTGTATTCCGATCCGGGAATGGACAAGCCCTGGCCTGCGAAATGATGGAGGTCGGTCATCACGCCCCCGGGAGTTAGTTGAAAAAAGGTCCCTTGGTTGGATTCGCCACCGCTCGAACAGACCCCGTAGAAATTTCCATCAAGTCCTACGGTCAGCCGGTGTAGGGAATACCCTCTCCGGCCTTGGAGACTGGGGTTCAACTCCATCACGGTATGGAGCAAGCCCGCCAAAGTATAACGGAGAATGATCCCCTTCGACTGCCGTCCTCCCGAGGGGTCCACCCCATATAAATGACCCTCCGGGCCGATGATCCATCCATCGTTAGGGGCCGTCCCGGGCTGGTCTCCCGGGTTGCCGGTAAAGACCACCTTCGCAGTTAACGCTGGCGAGCCTGGGGAAAATCGAAACAGGGTGCCGTAATTGGAGAATCCGTCTTTCAGAGTGGACCCGTAGAAATTACCGTCACCGGCCAGCGTGAGGCCGCCGGAGGGGAAGCTCATCGCGGAACTGGGAAAGGATACCAAGGTAGTGCGGATGCCGGTGGTGGTCACCTTGAATAAAGTGCCGGTGCCGTTGGTCCCGCCGCTTTCCGTCATGCCATAGAAGGCGCCGTCATTCCCCAGGGCCAGTGGCCCTGAAGGAACTCCAGATTTCTTCCTCCAGCCAAGCGGCCCGGGCCTCCCCCGTCAATACCCCCTCCCCGGAAAGCAGCACCGTCAAAACCAATCGGAGGCACCTCAAGCCATTGTTGGGGGCAGAAATAAAAGGATGACCGTTGGTTTTTGGAGTCATAAGGAGAGTCTCTCAACAATTTTCAGTGACTCCAGTCAAGCTGGATAGCCAGCCATCGCAAAAGTCTGTATCCAGGACAACAGCCCACGGCCCCAAGGGATATCCCCGCCCCCCTCTCATTTCACCGGCTCCACTTTCAGCGGAGGATCGCACTCCTCCGGCAGTTCCTCCTCCCGCTCCAGATTTTCGTCCGGTTCCTCCCGTCCGGGCTGGTAAGGACCGCAGGAATAGATCGCCGTGGTCCTGTCATGCCGGCCGGGGTTCCCGTCTTTGCGTTTGCCTGTGGTCGGGGGAAGCGCTCCAATCATCAAGCCGGGAATCCACGTTCTGCACCAGCGCAGGGTGCACCGAACGTTGCGCATGATCAAGCTATCCATTATTCCCGCGCTGGCCCTTCCGCTGCTGGCCGCTGGCCTCAGTAGTTGCAACCTGATTGGCGGGCTGGTCAAAGTTGCGCTGCCCTTTGCCGGGCTCAAGGTGGCTTATGCCTGCATCCCGGAACATACCCTGGTGGATACCCCCTCGGGACCGCGGGCGGTCGAGCAGCTCGAATCGGGAGAAATGGTGACCGGCTACACAGGCCGGCCGGTCCGCATTTTGCAGAAACATTCCTACATGGAAAACCCGCAGACCGTATTTTTGCAGATCACCTTTTCCGACGGGGCGTCGGTGGATCTTTGCGGAAAACACCGCATTGCCGGCATTCAGGCTCAAAACCTCCGCATGGGGCAAGTTGTCGCTGGGCGGGTGGTTGCCCGCATCACGTCCCGGACCGGTGAAACCAAATCCTACGACCTCCTGACCGAAGATGCCGGCTATCAAATCCATGGCGTTCCCGTGAACAGCATGATCGAGGAAATGCACGCTGCCGCCTCCGGGATGCAGGCTGTCCGGAAAGATTGAAGGGTAATCATTGCGGGTTGGGGATGATGCTTTTGTGGTGGTTGGCGGGGACGGCATCCCATCAAGTCTGAATCAGACTTGAACCGACCGCCAAGGCAGGGAAAATAGCCGATGAGTCCCTGCCGTTCTTTGACCCGCCGCTCCATCCTCCAAATGCTGGCAGGGAGTAGCCTGACGCAGATGGTCCGGGCCGACTCCTCCGCCAACCTTACGTTGGCCGTGGAACAAGGATTCCAGCGCCTCGATGCGCGGTATTGGTCTCCGGAACTCTCCATCTGGCTGGACCGGCCCGGCAACGATTTGCGGGCGTGGTTCGAGGGGCGGCTCAATCCTCCCTGGTGGTCCTGCGCCAACGCTGTGGAGACGCTGGCAGACTTCATGGCGGCCACCGGCAACCGCCGGTGGATCGCGCCCCTTGCGGAGCTGCACCGCTACCACCGGGACAATCCGGATCATGTCGCCGGCATCATTCCCGCGCTGAAAGCCCGGGGCCAATGGTCGGCGCCTGACGCCGAAGCCCGCCGCACCAAACCGCGCCCCCGCCATTCCACCAAGGCCGGCTTCCGTGACTTCAATAATGAATACCTCGACGACTCCGGGTGGTGGGGGCTGGCATGGCTGCAAATGCACCACCTCACCGGCGGGGCAGACTACCTCGCCACCGCCCGGGCCATCCAACGGCACATGGATGCCCATCGACTGCGGGATGGCGGCATCATTTGGAATCTGGAGCAGCAGCCCCCCGTCACCAATGCCATCAGTAACAGTCTTTTCCTGACCTTATCCGCCCGGCTCCACACCGTCACCGGCGAGCCTGCCTATCTTGCCGCGGCGCGGAAAACCCGGCAGTGGTTTGACGATCAAAAACTCCAGGACGGCACCGGCATCGTGGACGCTCCGGGCCACCAGGGCGACTACTGGAGTTACAATCAGGGCATGTGGATCCTGAGTCTGCTTGCCCTCGCCGAAGCCGCCGGGGAACCGGCCCGCGTGGACGAAGCCGCCGTCTTCACCCGCACCCTGTTGGAAAAAGCCGGCTTCGTGCAGGACGGCGTCCTGGTCGAAAAACTGAGTCAAACCGGCTGGGATACCGCGCTTTTCAAAGGCGTCCTCGCCCGGGCGCTCGGCCAGCTGCGGGACACCCTGAACCGCCTGGGAAAACACCCTGACGTTTCCAGGCAGGTCACCACCCTGCTGCAAACCAGCGCCGCTTCCCTGCAAGAGCACAGCATCGGCCCGACGGGGGAATTCGGCCTGCAGTGGCAACCTGGCGCCAAAAATCAGGAATGGAATTTCAACACCCAGCTGGCTGGCCTGATGGCCCTGACTGCCAACCTGCCGGTGGCACTGACCTGCAGGTGATCTCCCAAGCCCGGATTATCCGAGCCGGGAAAGTTCACCTGATAGACCGGATCAGTTTGCGGATTGCATCGTGATTCCCCAAAAAGAAAAACACCAGCTCGGAAGGGGTGGCGATGAAGACGAAAGCGAGACGCTCGTCCAAGCCCAGACGGCATTCATAAATGGTTTTGGTGTGTCAGCGGATGCCGATTCCTGAATGCTGATGCGGCTGGCCCCATGAGGCCAGCACCGCATTCATGGCTTCCCCGATCAGATTGCGTTCCGCCTTGGTCCGTTTCCGCAATTGCTCCAGCAATTCATTCTCTACCCTTGCCTTTAATGAGGGCTTCGAGGTCTCCGCTGAAGGCGTGGAGCTTTCCGGCTTTCCGGGCTTTCGCGGTTTTTTCATGGGTGCGTTTTTCGAAGGCCTCAAGTTCAGCGGGGGTGACACCATACTCCCGTGCGGCATAGTCGGTGGACTCCACCGTCACCGGACGCAGCGCGATGATTTTCCCGTCCACCACGATTCCGATGTCATCTCCACGCAAGGCCCGGCGAAGCAACGCCGACAGGTTGGCCCGGGCGCTGGTTGGCGTAAGGGTGATCATGCTCATGCCGGGAATGTGCCGCAGTTGCGTCGGAAATGCGAGTAGGGATTTGCGCCTGTTATTGAATGAACCTTTAGCACTGGCCAACCCGCAGGATTGCCTGTGCTTTCGTCGGATTTGAGCGCGGCTTCTGTTTACCTTATTGATTCCTTGTCGAGCAGACGTTGACCGAGATGAACGATTCCCATGGAGGCGATTCCATAGAACACGGAATTGCAGATAAAACCTAAGAAGTTATCCGGCAAACCAAGATAATTAATTCCTGCGCCAAAGGCCGCCTCGCAAAGTTTTCGAGCAGGAGTATGGGAAAATCCGGAGTGAAAAAGCATCAAGTATCCAAAGAGCAGTGCTACTGAAAAATGCACTGCTCCCAGAATGATGCTGCACAAAACGAAGCTCTTGGCGGATTGAGGCTTCAGCCACCGGTTGGCATCCCTGATTACAACCCTGCATCCGTGACGGCGCCTTCGGAGGCGGTGTTGACGAGTTTGGCGTATTTGGCGAGGACGCCTTTGGTGTAGCGGGGCTTGGGCTGTTTCCACTTGGCGAGGCGGGCGGCGATTTCGCTGTCCGGGATGCCGAGGGTCAGCTTGTTGGTGGTGGCGTCGATGCTGATGGGGTCGCCGTTTTTGACGATGGCGAGGGGGCCGCCGACGAAGGCTTCGGGGGTGATATGGCCGACCACAAATCCGTGGCTGCCGCCGCTGAAACGGCCGTCGGTGATGAGGGCGACGTCCTTGCCGAGGCCGAGGCCCATCACGGCGCTGGTGGGCCCGAGCATTTCGCGCATGCCGGGGCCGCCTTTAGGTCCTTCGAGACGGATGACAATGACATCGCCGGCTTTTATTTTGCGGCCGGTGATGGCGGCCATGGCGAGTTCTTCGCTATCAAAGACGCGGGCCTTGCCACTGAAATGCGTGCCTTCCTTACCGCTGATTTTGCCGACCGCGCCGCCGGGGGCGAGGTTGCCATACATGATGGCGAGGTGGCCGGTTTTTTTGATGGGGTTGCTGAAGGGGCGGATCACTTGCTGGCCTTCGGGATAATCGGGACTCACCTTGGCAAGGTTTTGCGCCAGGGTTTTGCCGGTGACGGTGAGGCAATCGCCGTGGAGCAGGCCGGCGTTGAGGAGGAGCTTCATGAGCGGCAGGGTGCCGCCGATTTTCACGAGTTCCCACATGACGTATTTGCCGCTCGGTTTGAGGTCGGCGAGGACGGGGGTGCGGGCGCCGATTTTGGTGAAGTCGTCGATGCTCAGTTTGATCCCGGCGGCGTGGGCCATGGCGGGGAGGTGGAGCACGGCATTGGTGCTGCCGCCGAGGGCGGTGATAATGGTGATGGCGTTGAGGAAGGACTCGCGGCTGAGGATGTCGCTGGGGCGGATGCCGCGTTTGATGAGATGGAGCACGGCGGCTCCGGCGTCGAAGCAGTCCTGGAGTTTTTCATCGCCGATGGCGGACTGGGAGCTGCTGTTGGGCAGGGAGAGGCCGAGGGCTTCGATGGCGCTGGCCATGGTGTTGGCGGTATACATGCCGCCGCAGGAACCAGGACCGGGGATGGCGCATTGCTCGAGAGCGGCGAGTTCCTTGTCATTGATCTGGCCACTGGCGTGCTGGCCGACGGCTTCAAAAACGCTGACTACATCGACATCCTTGCCCTTGTGGCAGCCCGGCAAAATGGTGCCGCCGTAAACGAAGACAGAGGGACGGTTCAGCCGGCCCATGGCCATGACGCAGGCGGGCATATTTTTGTCGCAGCCACCGATGGCAACAAAGCCGTCGAGACCTTCGCAGCCGACCACGGTTTCAATGGAGTCGGCAATGACTTCGCGGGAGACGAGGCTGTATTTCATGCCTTCGGTGCCCATGCTGATGCCGTCGGAAATGGTGATGGTATTGAAGATGATGCTCTTGCCACCGGCGGCATCGACACCCTTGGCGGACTCGAGGGCGAGCTTGTCGATGTGCATGTTGCACGGGGTGACCTGGCTCCAGGTGGACGCGATGCCGATTTGGTTTTTTTTGAAGTCGGTGGTTTTGAACCCGACGGCGTGAAGCATGGCGCGGCTGGCGGCGCGTTCCGGGCCATCGACGAGGATGCTGGAGAACTGGCGGCTGGGGGACGGGGCGGCGGCGGTGGGTTTCTTTTTGGCAGGCATGGCTAAGATCCGTTCCATGCACGCGGCGGGGCTCAGCGTCAAGGCGGGGAGGTGTTCCGGGAGGTTCCGGTGCAGGCGGGCTACTGCTGGCTGATGCGCAATCGCATGAAGCAATTCTGCCCCGGCGTGATAGGCACGGTGATACTCCGCTGCAATCCGCTTCCCTGGTTGGGGACGGGCAGCCATTTGACAAAGTCGTTGGTGCATTCCGCCGTGTAGTTCAGGTCGGTGATGGTGGCTGGGATGGTGAAATTGAGCGTCAGCCCCGCTGCGGTCAGGGCTGGCTGGGGCAGGGCAAGGGTGCTGTTGGCGGCGAGGGGATTGAGCCCAAAAGCATACTCCACGAGGTTGGCAATCCCATCCGCATCGGCATCTGCCTGGGGTTGGCTGGCCAGCGCTGGAAACGCCGTTTCGAATCCGCCAGGGGGCAGTGGGACCACCGTCAGGGCTGCCGAGTATCCCATGAAGCGGGTGCCAATCTGCGATCTGACCCGCAACAGGTAGGGACTTCCTGGAATCAATTGGGCGCCGGTGAACTGGCTGTTGAGCGTGAAGGTTGTGCCGGACTGGGTGACGACGGCCGAGCCGGTCAGGCGGCGGACATTGGTCAGGGTGATGTCGTCAAGGTAGCACCCGTGATTGATATCGGGGCCATCAAATGAGACACTGCCGGGCCGCAGAATGAAACGCAGACGCAGCGGCTTGCCGGCCCACGGGGCCAGGGAAATGGTCCGCAAATTCCATGCCGCATCCCAACCGCTACTCGTATAGTTGGCCCCTGCCGCATAGGTGTAGTTGCCGGAGCGACCGTAAATTTCGGTCCATTGATTGCCTCCGTCGGTCGAGATTTCGGCGCTGAGCCGGTTCACATTGAAGAGCCAGCGGAAGTATTCATGGAACTGCAGGGAGCTGGTTGTTTCCGGGATGAATTCACCATTCAGACTGATGGATTGGGGGTGCGGCAGGTAGTCCACCTCGGACTCGTCGAGAGGGAAACAGAGATGGAAGGATTTGGTGCCACTACGCGGGGTGAAGCTGATGCCGGATAGCGATCCCGCGCCCTGCAGGACCGGGTAGGTGCCCGTGGTGTCGGACGTAAACTCCAGCGCGGCCGTCTCTCCATTCTGCAACCAGGTGGCTGGTGCGGCAGGCTGGGCCGCCTGTATTTGATAGGAAGAGGCGAGCGGGGCGGCGCTGAATTGATATTCCGCGCCGGCGGCTTGGGGCTGGGCGGGGCCGGTCAGGTTTTGACTGATACCCAGCACCGTGGGGTCGAAGAAAGTGGTCTGCCAGGTGTGGGAAGCAGGGACTCCGCTGCCGCTGATGCCGGTGACCGTGACGTTGAATGCCGTATCGGAAATACCCTGCAAAGCGGTCTGCTGTGGCTGGAAAACGAGGGTGTTGTCGCCGGAATTGTTCTGGTTGGCGGAGAGCACCGTCACTGGAATGACATTGCCTGCGGGACCGGTCACGGTGATGGCCGAAGCAGCGGACGGGAAAACGGCCCCTGGGTAGGAAATGGACCAGCGCAGGGGTTTGAGTGGGGCCGGGACGTAGCCGCGGGGAGGCCAGGTCACGAACTGCTTGGGGGAACTGGCCGTGGAGTTGAACACTCCGAGGACATAGAGGGAGTTGGACGGCAACACGGGGTAAGTGCCGGAGGCATCGGTATAGGTGCCGCGCGGCACATCGCCGGTGGCCATGTCCTTGGCCCGCGAGTAGAGAATCCAGCGCCGGTGGCCCACGTTGAGGTTGGTGGCCTGGTCGTCGCCCAGGTCATCGTCCGCCATATAAACATCGATCGCCCGCGGCCCAAAATAACCCACCGTCAGATTGCCGTGGTAGGAGCCATTCCAGGCTTTGGTGCTCCAGCAGACCGAAGAGTCCTCGGCGGGAGTGTGGGACAGCAGGTTGCTATCGTAGAACACGTCCGAAAACGCGTTCATGTAGGCGGAAGCCTGGGCGCAGGAGTGCTTGGAGGTGTTGGCGGGCACCGCCGGACTGCCCGCCGGGCCATCGTTCGTTGCGGAGTCCGCGCCAAAGCTGATCGCGGCCGGCAAACCGCAAATCGCCCGGTAATAATTCACCCTCCGCCGCACATCCTCCTGGAACAGCGCAGCGGTGGTTCCCGGGGTGCAAGCCCCATAGCTCCCGGTCCATTGAATCCGGTTCTGCGCCCCTTCCGAGGCGAGGAACACGGTGTTGTAAAAGGAGAGGGACTCAATGCGGCTGGTGGTGTCCACCACAAACCCGCCTGCAGGCACCACTCCCTTGATGGGTTCCCAGGTTGCCGGGCCAGCCACTGCCTGCGGGCCCACGCCGCCACAACAGGCGGAGAGTATGAGGAGAAACCGCAGAAAGAGGGGCCGGGTGGTAATCATTTTATAATTACCATAAAAATACCGACTTTTATAAAAACAGCAAGATGATTTCTCGAATCCTGATGCTGAAGGAGGTCTGTCCGTGATGGTTCAGTTCTTAAGTGGAAGGACCGGTCACCCGGGGAAACTGCTTGGCCCGGCTGAAATCTGCTCCAGGCCGTGGGCAACAATTTTAGGACTACAACGTAGTCCAAGTGGATTACCGCTTACGGCGGAGATTGACTGACCCTGAGGCGGATGAAACATTTTGCACCCGGGTTCACCGGAATGGTGAAGCGGCGTTGGGCCCCGGTGCCTTGATCCGGCACCGGAGCCCACTGGACGAAGTCGCTGGTGCATTCGGCCGTGTAAATCAAATCGCTGATACCGGCAGGAACCGTGAAACCGAGGGCCAGCCCGGAGGAAGTGCGGGTGGGTTGCGGCAATCCCGCGCCATCGCTTGGATTGCCGGGATTAAGGCCAAAGGCATATTCGATGAAGTTGGACACGCCATCCTGATCGGCATCCCCCAGCGGTTGTGCGGCGAGGAGAGGATAAACGGATTCAAATCCGGTCGGAGGCTTGGCCACCACGGAAAGCGGGGTGGAGTATCCCAGAAAACGGGCGCCGATCCGGGGCCGGACCCGGAGTGTATAAGAGGCTCCGGGAATCAGGGGAGTGCCCGCTGTTTGGCTGTCCAGCCGGAAGGCCGGCACGGCCACGGTGCTCGTCTTCGCCGGGCCGAGACGGCTGACATGGGTCAGGCTGATATCATCGATGAAACATCCGTGATTGATATCCGGACCGTCAAAAGAGAGGTTGCCATGGCGCAGGATGAAGCGCAGGCGCACGGGTTGACCGCTCCAACCCGCCAGGGAAACACTGCGGGCTTTCCAACTGCTGTCCCATTCCGTGCTGGAGTAGCTGCCGTTGACCGAGTAGGTGGACCCGCCATTCCGGCCGTAGATCTCGGTCCAGAGACTGCCTCCATCGGTGGTAATTTCGAGGCTGAGCCGGTTTACTGTGAAGAGCCAGCGGAAGTATTCGTTGAAACTGATGGTGCTGGCCGCAGACGGAATGAACTCCGGACCCAGCAGGAAGGACTGATGATGAGGCTGGTAGTCCACCTCCGACTGATCCAGCGGGAAGCAAAGATGAAAGGACTTGCTGCCGCTGCGTGGGGTGAAGGTGCTGGTTTTGCCATCCACGGTAAGGGTTGCCGCTCCCTGCAGGATCGGGTAAGTCCCCGTTTTTTCCGTCGTGATATCGGGGCTGCCACCATCCCCGTTTTCCAGATAGCCGGAGGCGGCGGACGTGGCTTGATTCACTAAAACCTGATAGGTGGCGGCGAAAGGTATCGCGTTGAATCCGTAGTCCGCTCCGGCAGCCGAAGGCTGGGCCGGGCCCGTGATGGACAAAAGCACTCCGAGGGCCGCAGGATCAAAGAAGGTGGTCTGCCACGTGCAGGCGGCCGGCACCCCGGGACCCGTGATGCCGGAGACGGTCACCTGATAGGATACATCCGCGCTGCCGGTGACGGGAGGCAGCTGTGGCTGGAAAACCAGGGTGTTGTCTCCCTGGGTGGATTGATTGGCCGAAAGAATCGTGACTGGAATCACGGTGCCTCCGGGGCCGGTCATGGAGATCGCGGTGGCGGTAGCGGGAAAGACTGCCCCGGGATACGAGATCGACCAGCGGAGCGGTTTGTGCTGGAAGGGTATATAGCCACCCGGAGGCCAGGTGACGAACTGTTTTGGAGCGGTGGCGGCTGGTTTGAGGAGTCCGGCCACATAAAGAGCATTGGCCGGCTGCACGGGATAGCTGCTGGTGCCATCATCATAAATCCCGGGAGGCACATCACCGGTGCTCATGTCCCGGGCACGGCTGTAGAGCAGCAGGCGCCGGTGGCCGACGTTGGAATTATTGGACCGGGTGTCGCCCGCCACATCTTCTGCAATATAGGCATCGACGGCTTGAGGGCCGAAGTAGCCTATCGTCAGATTGGAATTGGCCGCCCCATTCCACGCCACCGGGGAATAACACTCTGTGGTGCCCGGGGTCGGGTTGTGGCTGATTTCGTAATCATCAAAAAACAGATTGGAGAAGGCGTTATTGTAGGCGGCGGCCTGGGCGCAGGCCTGTTTGGAGGTATTGGCTGGCACCTGAGGGCTGCCTGAGGCCGGATCATTGAGCGCTGGTTCCGCATCAAAAGTAATATCTGCGGGCAGCCCGCAAAGCGCCCGGTAGTAGTTCACCCGCCGCTGGACGTCAGTCCGGAAATCCGCCGCCGTTTGGCCGGCCACACAATACCCGTAAGAACTGGTCCAGCCGATCCTGCTCTCCGCTCCCTCCGATGCGGCAAAGACAGCATTGTAAAAGTAGAGCACCTCCAGCCGGTTTTGCAGATCCACCACAAAGCCGGCCGCCGGCATTTTGCCTGCCACCAGTTCCCACGTCCC
>CAIZWU010000337.1 GCA_903936775.1 uncultured bacterium
CGGTTTTTCCCCCGCCGTGATGGCCAGGGCAATCTGCCGTCGGATGAACCCGAAGCAGGCCCTAACGTTCCTTTCGTGCCGGAAGCTCCGGGGCCGCGGCCTTGGTTGGGCGCTGCGGTGGAACTTAGTGCCGACGGGCCACGCCTGGGCCTGCTTTCTCCCGAAGGACCAGCCGCCAAAGCTGGTCTGAAACCGGGGGATCTCCTGATGAAAATCAATGGAACCCCGGTGAAGGATGCCACGGAAGTCTCGGACTTCCTTTTAGCCCTGCCGCCGGAAGCCACCGCCACCTTCGAACTCCAGCGCGAAGGCCAGCCGCTCACTCTTGAGGTCAAATTGGGAAAAAAATAACCTGCCAGCCGCCATGAAACTGCCCCTTCTCCCCCGCCTACTCCTCGCTGCCGGCTGGTTGCTCGCCGCCACCGGGTGGGGTTTTGCCAACGAACCCGCCAAGCCCGAGGACGAAAGTGCCGATGGGGTGGCCGCCGCCGAATCAGATCGTGCCCAAGACCAATTTAGCCGCGAAACCCCGGAAATGGCCACCGCCTGGTCGTCCCTGCTGGAGACGGCCCGCCGCAGCACCGCCCGCATCCTGCGCGAGGGCAAACCCATCGCCCTCGCGACCGCTGTGAACGAAAAAGGCTGGCTCCTCACCAAATCGAGCGAGGTGCACGACAGCAAAGGCAAGCCGCTCGCCAGCCTCTCCGCCCAATTCTCCGGCGGCATCACCCTCGAGGTAAAAATCAGCGATACCCACTCCCGTTATGATTTGGCCCTGCTCAAAGTGGAGGCCCGTGGCCTGACCCCGGTCGAGTGGGACACGGCGGCCACGCCTGCCCCCGGCAGCTACCTGGCGGCGGCTGGGCCCGAGCGGCTGCCGGTGGCCATCGGGGTGGTCAGTGTGGCTCCCCGGAATATGGATGATGCCCACAAAGGGTTTCTCGGGATCTCGGTCGAAAATGAAGAGGGCAATCTCCGCATCCGGGAAGTCGGGGCGCACAGTGCTGCCTCTGAAGCCGGGCTTCTCAAGAACGACGTACTCATTTCCATCAACGGGCAGTCCATCAACACCGTCTCCGACTTTATCCAAAAAATCGCCACCCATAAACCCTACGACACCGTCAAGGTTCTGATCCGCCGCGGTCAGGAAGACAAGGAACTGAGCGCCACCCTGCGCCGCCGGGATGAAAATCACGTCGGGCTGATTGAGGATGCGAGAAACCTGATGAGCGGCGCGCTCAGCCGGAACCGCACCGGCTATCCGGCGGCCCTGCAGCACGACATGTTCCTCGAACCCGCCGAGTGCGGCGGTCCGGTGATTGATCTCGCCGGTCACGTGGTCGGCATCAATATCGCCCGCTCCGGCCGCATCGAAAGTTTCGCCATCCCCTCCGCCACTCTCGTCGATCTTCTGACCAAAGTGGAGTCCGGCAAATTCGCCCGGCCTGAACTCGATGATCTCCGCAACGAAGTCAAAAACGCCGAAGCCCTTTTGGAACGGGTCCGCAAGGATACCGACCGGCTGAAGTCGCAGTTGAAGGATGCGGAGGGGAATTGAGGGGTGCCCAACGGATCCCCGGAGCATCCCTGTCACCATCATGAATCGTGATTTTGTCGAATTCCAACTGGCGGAAGCGTCCCTGCATCTTCAGGACCTGGTTTTGGAATTCCGGAATGGGACGATCGGTGAAGATGACGAACCCTGCCTTGCCGTTTCCCTGGGGCATGTGTTGGGTCATCTCTGCATGGCGTGGAATGCGAAACACCAATCGGTTGAAGAGGTGTCGTCCATGCCGCAGGATGAATTTGATCGTCTGTGCAATACGGTGCCCAATTTCCTGGGCGACAAGATCCTCGGCGACTTCGCGGTCTAGCACTTTCTGCAGGCCTGCTGGTTTGCTTATGATCCGCGATCTTTTTCAGATTTCCTACCCATGACCTCCGCCATCATCGTCGCCGCCGGGAGCGGCACCCGCATGGGATTCGACAAACTGCTGGCCAGTCTCGGCGGGGTTCCGGTGATCCTCCGCACCCTGCGGGCGTTTCAGACGTGTCTGGAGGTGGATGAAATCGTGGTCGTGGCCTCCCCGGACCGGCAGGAGGTGATCCAGCGGCTGGCGGATGATGCGGGCCTCACCAAGCTGCGGGCGTTTGTGCCCGGCGGGGCGGAGCGGCATCTTTCGGTCTGGGCGGGGATTCAGGCGGTCGCGGCCGAGTGTGATTATGTGGCGGTGCACGACGGCGCGCGTCCCTTGATTCATCCCTCGCAGATCAGCCGGTGTCTCGCCAAGGCCCGCGAGACCGGCGCGGCGGCCAGTGCGCGTCCGGTTTCCGAAACGCTGAAACGGGCCGACGAGGCCGGCCGGGTCTGCGGCAGCGTGGATCGCAGCGGCCTGTGGATCATGGAAACCCCGCAGGTGTTTGCCCGCCCGCTGCTGGTCCAGGCCTACGAGGCGGTGTTGCGGGAGGGCGTGCTGGTCACGGACGAAGTCTCCGCACTGGAGCGGTTGGGGCATCCCGTTTGGCTGGTGGACAATCCCACGCCGAATCCTAAAATCACCTGGCCCCCTGATCTGGCGGTGGCGGAGCGGCTGCTGCCCTTGGACTGAGGGGGCGCCAGGAGCCGTGGGGAAGTTTTGGTTTCGGACTGGCCGGGGCGCGTTTTTATGTTAAATTGGCAGCCTTCATGACCAAATACCATTTGTTCAATCTGCCATCCGGCACCCCCGTCTGTGTGGCAGAGATGCCTTGGATGGAAAGCGTCAGCGCCGGGATCTGGGCCAACGTGGGGGGGCGGCACGATCCCACGCGCAAGACCGGCCTCGCGCATTTTGCCGAACATATGATTTTCCAGGGCACCAAGCGCCGGTCCGCGCGCCGCTTGAACCGCGATGTGGAAGGCCAAGGCGGCACCATGGACGCCTACACTTGTGAGGACCACACCGCCTTCTTTGTCCGTGGTCCGGGAGCCCATTTCCCCCGCTTCATGGATGTCCTGCTCGATATCTATCAAAACTCCCTCGTGGACGGCGATGTCGTCAAAAAAGAGCGCGATGTCATCGCCGAGGAAATTTCCATGTACCGGGAACAGCCCAGCCAGTATGTCGAAGAATTGCTGTGCCGTACCGTCTGGCCGCGGCATCCCCTTGGCTTGCCCATCGCCGGCACGGAAAAAACCATCGACCGGATCACCCCCCAAGACATCAAATCCCATGTCTCTAAATACTTCGGCTCGGGAAATTCCGTGATTTCCGTGGCCGGGCGCATCACCGTGGAGGAGGTGCGCGAAGTGCTGTCCAGCATCCTGCCCTCAGACCTTCCCGGCGATTCCAAGCCCGGCCGCCGTCCCTTCCTCCTGACTTCGCGCCGCGTCCCGGCGGTGGTTTCCGAGACGCGGGATACCGACCAGGTGCAGCTCGCCCTCGCTTTCCATGCGCCGGGCCGTTTCCATCCCTCGCAATACGCCCTGCGTCTGCTGAACGTGATCCTCGGCGAAAACACCAGCTCCCGCCTCTGGATCGAACTCCGCGAAAATCGTGGCCTCTGTTATGATGCCGGCTCCGATATCAACAGTGTCCAGGAAACCGGCCTGCTGGACATTCACGCAGGAATTGATCCTGACAAAACTGAGAAGGTCCTCAAGGTCATCTTCACTGAACTGAGGAAGCTCGCGGAAAGACCCGTCTCCGCCTCCGTGCTGCGGGCGGCGGTGGACTTCTCCATCCATGCCAGCCGCATGGCCCTGGAAAGCACCGCGCACCAAATGACCATTATGGCCGAGAGCGTCCTGCTCTACGGCCGTATGATCGATCTGGAGCGGGTCCACCGCAGACTCCAGGCCGTCACTCCTGAGCAGATCCAGCGGATCGCCGCCACCATCTTCCGCCCCGGCCGGCTCACCGCCGCCATGGTCGGTCCGGAAGTTGATCACGAGTTGATCCTGAAGGCCGCCAAGGTCCTGAATTAAGGTGGGAGGCGCGGCCGCCCCTGGCCGGGTGGTTTGCTCGAGGCCGCCTCGTCGTAGTAGGTTTCGAGGATCGCGGTCTGCGCTCCCCGCTCGAATTTGGTGCTGACTTCCGCCCGGGCGGAGGCGGCCATGGTTTGATACCGCGAGGAATCCGCGAGGAGATCAAGGGCGGCCTGGGCGAGGGCAGGGGCATCGCCTTCGGGCACGAGATATCCGCTCTGGCCATGGGTGACCGCTTCCGGGATGCCGCCATGGTGGGTGGCGAGGACCGGTAGGCCCGAGGCCATGGCTTCGAGCAGCGCGTTGGGCACGCCCTCGCGGTTGCCGTCCGCAGGGGTTTCACTGGGGTGGAAAAAGGCGTGGGCCGTGTAGATCAATTGGCGCAGCGCTTCCTGATCCAGGAAGCCGGGGAAGTGGATGCGGTCCGCCAGACCTGCGGTGGTGGCGGCGGCGCGGAGTTCCTCCAGGAGGGGGCCATTCCCCGCGAGGGTGAGGGTGGCTTTGGGGTAGCGGTTCGCGATTTCGGAGAAGGCCCGCAGGGTGGTGCGCAGGCCTTTTTTGGGAACAAGCCGGCAGGCCTGGACAAAATGCCAGGCTCCTTCGGCGGGAAACGGGCGGGCCACGAAGGGCCAGGCATCAAGCGGAATGCCCGTGCGCTGGAGGCGCAGTTTTTGCGGGGGGCAGCCCAGCTTTTCCAAGCCGTCGAGGAGGGATTCGGAGCGGGCGAGAATGAGGGTACTGCGCTGGAAGACCTGTTGGAGCGCCGCGCGCCAGGCCGGGCGTTGCGCGTCCACCCCGACATCGGCCCCGTGAAAGGAAACCACCACCGGGCGCGGGCTGGCGGCGATGAATGGCAGCAATTGCACCCCGATGTGGCCGAAGAAGATATGCACCACCCTCGCGTCGAAGCGCAGGGATTCGTAAATCAGCCGGTGAACCCGCGAGGGGGGGATCACCAGCGGGGCGTGCTTCACATGCCGGAACCAGGCGCGGCGGAGATTCCTCCAGGCCAGGGGCGGGAGGACGGTGAGGCGTTTCTTTTCCCCGGGGAAGGGGAATTGGGCCGCGTTTTCACGTTTCTGGGTGATCACCGCCGGTTGCCAGCGGGACAAGGACATGATCTGCCGGTGGACATGCTGCATGTCCGGCTTGAGGAAATCCTGACAATAACAGGCAACGGTAGGCACAGGGGCATCTACCGCCCGGGATCAGCCGGTGCAAGGGAGGGAACCGGCTGGAGCCGGTGGCCTCCCGATCGATCCAGCGGCGTGTCAGGGAACTTGTTCCCCATCAATCAAAAACGGCAGCCCTGTCAGGGCTGCCGTGGTTGAGGAAGGACTCTGGCGCTTGGCGCTTGCCAGGAAAATCAGGCGAGCGCGAGGAGGCGCTTGATGATTTCGGACTTGGGCTGGACGCCGAGGGCCTTGTCTTTCAGTTCGCCATCCTTGAAGAAGAACAGGGCGGGAATGTTGCGGATGCCGTATTCGACCGCGAGGTCGGGCTCCTCATCGACATTCACTTTCACGACCTTGACGGCGTCGCCTTTTTCGGTGGCAATTTCGTCGAGGACCGGGCCCAGCATTTTGCATGGGCCGCACCACTCTGCCCAGAAATCAACCACCACAGGGACGGTGGCTTGGAGGACTTCGGAAGCAAAAGTGGCTTTGGAGACTTGGGTGACTGCAGCGCTGGCCATGGATTGGGAGTGGGTATGGGGTGGAAGTGAACCTGTGCTAAACTTAGTCGGTTATGGCACGATGCAACAAAAAAGCCCGATTGGCTGCGGGAGCCAATCGGGCCTTCTGAAAAGGGGTAATTCCCGGGTGGGGGAGATTACTGAAGGAAGGTCAGGACCACCGCCGCGAGGGCAGCGAGTGACGAGACGACAAGAAAAACGGCAGGACCCATGGTAGTATCAGGATAAGGAGTGAATGAGTTTATTCAGCCGCCGGCTTGGTGGGGAGGGTCGGCTTGATGGTGTCATATTTGGACAACACGGCTCCATCGTTCTTGGAGTCGAACGGAGAGTAATCCAAGGGAAGCTTGAAGGAAGCCGGGATGTTGTCGGCGGCCCAGTCCTCTTTTTTGGCTTGGCTGTCAGCCAAGCCATTGGAAAGCGGCCAGGCATCGACGGAAGCGAAGGTGAAGAACAGCATGGCGAGGCTGGCCACCAAAGCGACCCAGGCCATGATATTGAGCGGGCCGCTATCCATTTCTTCATCGTCGTCGGCCATGGAGCTGCTCCGCATCGGGGCGCTGGAGATCGCAGCTGTAGGGGCAGCCGAAGGAAGCTTCATGGTGGCGCGGGGCAACGGCTGGGTCGCACTACCCCCGGCGACGGGAGTGGTCGGGGCCGCGCTGGCAGGGCGGGCCATGGCTGGAGACGCCGGGCGCGGCGGGGTGGCGCCGAGCGGAATGGTTTTGCTGCCGACGGGAGAAACGGGAGGGGCCGGGCGGGGAGGGGCACCGGGAGCGGTCGGCGCGCTGGGGGCAGGAGGCGCTCCGCCCATGGAAGGACGCGGGGGTGGGCTCAGCGGCACGGTCGGGGCCGGAGGGCCACCGAAAGACGGGGCCCCGGGAGCCGGGCGTGGGGTCAGCGGAACCGTGGCCGGAGGAGCATCCGCCCCGGGGGCATTGGCGCGCAGGGTGATGCGGACCGTCTCTTTTTTCAGAGGCACCGCCGACGTTTTGGTCGATGGCAACGGGGTGGGAGTGGGGGCGTTTTCTTCTTGGCTCATTGGAAAAATTGATTTTTTGGGAGAATTTCCACCGATCAATGGCAGTTTCGACGGGGGGTGTCAACTATTTGAGGGGAAAGTCGGAAGGAATCAATGGAGGATTACGGACGGGGTTTCTTTTAATCCGCGCCGCGGGGGATTTCCAGAATAATTTGAGGTTCCATAGGTCAGCGGGCCCTTTCCCGGACCTGCCTCACTTCGTCGGCGATAATATGCAGGGCTTCCTGGACGGTTTCCGGGTTCCCCGAGCAATTGAGCCGCAGGCACTCGGTGCGGTGCGGCCAGTCGTGGGGCAACCCAAAGAAGAAGTCCTCCCCGGGAACCACCAGCACCTGGCGGGTTTTGAGGCGCTGGTAGAGTTCCCGCGTGGCGATCGGCAGGCCGGTGAGGCGAAGCCAACGGAAGAAGGCGCCTTCGCAGCGGTGCAGGGACCAGCCCGGTGTGTCGCCGAAGGCCCCGTGCATCCAGCGGCCGGCGTCGTGGGCGCGGGTTTCATAAAACGGCCGGATCACCTGCCGGGACAGCTGGAGCAACTCGTCCGAGTCGAGCAGCGGTTTGACGAGCTGCTGGCCGGCGTTGGTATTGGACAGACCGACCACCGAGGTCATGGCGGCGATGGCACTGGCGATTTCCGGCCGGGCGACCACGATGCCGGTGCGGGTGCCGGGCAGGCCCAGCTTCGAAAGGCTCAGGGTCAGTATAATATGGTCGCCGAACACCGGGATGGCATCGGTGAAGACGGCGCCGGGGAAAGGCAGGCCGTAGGCGTTGTCGATGATGAGCGGGATGCCGGCGGCGAGGGCTAGTTCCGAAAGGCGGGCGATCTCCTCATTCGTCAGGACGTTTCCCGTGGGATTGGTGGGCCGCGAGACGCAGATGGCGCCGATGTTTCCCTGGGCCAAGGCGGCCTCCACGCGGGGGAAGGAAACCCGATATTTGAATTCGCGGTCCGGCAACTCCTCGATCTCCGGCTGGCAGGCGATGAACAGATCGGCGTGCAGTCCCTGATTGGCGTAGCCGATGTATTCCGGGACCAGCGGGAGCAGGACCCGGCGGGAAGTGCCGTCCGGCATCGGGCCGGCCAGCAGATTGAAGAGATAAAAAAACGCGCTCTGCCCCCCGGCGGTGATGGCCAGATGGGCCGGCGTCAGGTCCCAGCCGCAGTGACGGTTGAGGAATCCGGCGAGGCTTTTCAAAAAAGGAGGATTCCCCTGGGGCGGATCATAATTGCCGAGGGTCCGCTCCAGCGCATCGCCATCCGCCATCAATTCCGTCATCCTGCGCCGCCACACCGCATCCACCGCGGGGATGTGCGCCGGATTCCCGCC
>CAIZWU010000338.1 GCA_903936775.1 uncultured bacterium
CGGTCATGCGCACGAAATTGGCATCCTCTGCGGTGAAGGTGGAAGTGGCCGCCAGATTGAAGGTCGAGGGAAACCCAACGGTCACCTCAAATGGAGTGCCGCAAGTGGTGCCGCCATGGGTGGAAAACTCCAGTCTGACACTTTGCGGATGGTTGCCATTGTTGGCGCCGAAATGATATCCCCAGAACACGATGGAATCGAGGGAATAGACCTGATCCAGGGAAAGCGTGAACACCGGAGCGATCCCTCCGTCCGCAAAAAATCCCCGGCACCGGGTCTGGTGTCCACGGTCGCCCAGGCGTTGCCGGGACTTGCCAGGGAGACGCCGGCGTGGGCAATGATTTTCCCGGATACTTGTTTTCCGGGGAAACCCGGAGCACAATTATTTTGGTTCTTCCGGGATTTCTGTGGCGTGATGATGCGTGGTAGAGGTCGGGTTTGCCGAGGTAAATGAGGACTTTGGTGCGGAAGTTGGCGACGTTTTTCAGGCCCCGTGCCGGGCTGTTTCAAAACGGGGGGGGCAGGCTGTTGAGGCCCTTCAGCAAGGGCATTGGTCAAGGGATGGGTAATGCAGTTGATCAGCCGGTGGCATCGTCAGAGCCGGGGGCGCGGGGTAGCCAGGCCGACGCTCCTGATCAGTGCGTTTCCCAGACGAAAAATTGAGGTGGTCCATCCGTCGGGGTGGGGAGGGTCACGGTGAAGGCTCCATCCGCTCCCGCCGGGTGCCAGGAAACTTCCGACCAGGTGTTCAGGTCAGGGGATTGCAGCAGTCGGTAGGCGCGCCCGGGGGTGCCCTGGAGCTGAACCAGTGTTCCGGAAACAGTCAGGATTTTGGCTGGCACCAGGGCGGGATCGGCCGCCCCCGGACTGCCGTTGGCGGCACTGGCATTCCAGGCGGACTGGGTGCCCCAGGTGTCCCATGCCGCGGCAGGATCGCTGATCACGAGCGACGCCCCGCCATGGGCCAGGGGATGCCAGGTGCCTTCATAGCGGAAGTCCAGCACTTCCTCGCCGCTGTGGTCCACCAGCCGGATCCGCTCGCCGGAATTATCGAGGCTTCCGGTATAGCTGCCGGCGATGGTGAGGCCGTTGCCATAGCGTGATTGAAACGCGGCTTCATTTTTCACCAGCAGCACCCGCTGCCCCGGGGAGAGAATCAGGGTGCCGAAGGTGAAGCTGATGCCTTCGGTGAAGCTGGCACCGGTAATGGTCAGTGGGGTGGCTCCGGTATTGGTGAGTTCCAGATACTCGTATTCTCCTGCCGCGAAGGCGCCTCCGGCGGGGGGGGCATACATGATCTCAGTCACGCGCAGGGACTGTTGGGCGGGTGTGGGGATGACCGGCGTATGCAGCGTGTTGACGAGGCGGTTATCGGTGGGGTTCGCCGGGTTCCCCGGATCCCAGAGTTCAACGATCTCCCCGCGTGCGGAGAGGGTGCCTTTGAATCCGCCCTGCACAAAAAGCTGCTGTCCTCCGGAGGGGGCGGTGCTACGGGCACGGAAGGCAGACGTTTTTCCGGCTACATACAGCACATCATTGGCCCGGATGACAGTGCCCGGTTCAAAGGTGTGCTCCACGCCGCGTTTCAGTTCCCAGCCCGAGATATCCACCGCGTAAGGATTGGGGTTGGAAATCTGCACGTATTCCTCGTCCTGATTTCCGCTCTGGGGCAGCACCTCCACCGTGCCAAAGTCCAGCGGCACCAGGGCGGGCTGGGCGTCCGGGATGCGGAGGCCGCTTCCGAGGCTGTTAGGGGCGGAGTAGGCCGTAAAGAGTCCGGCGGAGGTGGAGGTGGAGGCCGGTCCGGTGCGGCGGATGGCGAAGAATGATTTGATGCTGGCCGGCAGGACGGTGGGCCCGTAGCCGGAGAAGGCAGGGCTGGTTGCAGTGACCGGAGCCCAGATGCTGTCCACGAGGGCTTCCGGAGCTCCGGGAACCGGTCCCAGCAGGGTGTCCATGAGAGTGCGCAGCCGGCGCAGGACCATGGGGCGGATTTTGGGGTCATTGAAGGCGGCCTCCCACACATAGTTCCATTGGTGGGAACCATTGATTTTGCGGCGGGCGTAGTCGCCCTGGAAGGGGTGGCCCACGTAAGGGGCGGCATCGAGTGTCAGGCCCAGAGTGCCGTCCTTGTCCCATGGCAACACATGCCATTCGCCGGTGCCTTCCGTGTCGCGGTACCAATAGAAATTTTTACGCGTGTCATCGGTGTCGCTGATGATGACGCGGCAGGCCAGGTAGTTGCTCAGGTTGGCCAGATTCATCAGGTCGAACATCCTGGTGGTCCGGGTGGCAAGGAAACCAGCTGGCCACACCGGAACCGTATTGGGCGAGCCGGAGTTCCAGTCGTCCGGGCTCACGCTGTGCACGGCATTGACGAGGGCCAGATAATCGCTGCGGTCTTCGGTCAGGCGGGTCTTCTTTTCCACCCCGTCCGTGGCATCAGTGAAGACCGGTTCCAAATTGCTGCGCTGGTCCGGTTTATAGAGCGCGCCGTTCCCGTCCAGGCCATGCCGTTCCAGATACCGTTTGTCCACCTGCTCGACAAAATAGGCCACGCCGCCCCGGCCGCTCGCGGTGTCCAGGGCGCCATTCACGCGGATCATGACCGGGAAGCACTCGCTCGAGGGATGCCCCGCCCGGCGGAACATCTCGAAGGCGACGGCGGGGCGTATGATGGTATCGGCGGTGCCGAGTCCCGAGCCATTGAGATTGGCTTCCTCCACGCTGCCCACCCTGGCATTGATCCCGCAAAGATAGCCGGAATTGAAATCAAATTTCTTCGACCCGCTGGAGGTAAATCCCCCGCGCAGGCGCACGAAGACGTTGTCGTAAAGTTGCCCATTGAAGTAGACCGAGGCCCGGGTGCCGGCCCGGGTCGCGGCGGCGCTGGTATTCTGGGTAAACCAATGCCAGACCGGGAGGGCCGTGGTGAACCCGGCCGGCGCAATCATGGTGCCGGCATACTGCGGCGACTCCAGGGGATTCAGATACAGCGGCCAGCGGCTGGTGGCTCCGCCAGTGTCCGAAGCGGTGAAAAACCAACGGACCATGCGCCCCTGCGTGTAGTTGGTTTTAGCAATGATGGCGGTGTAGACGCCGTCTCCGGCGATCGCATCTCCGGCGGTGCCGTCATCGGTCATGGCCATCGTCTGCTCGGCATTGTAGGCGGTCCGCCATTTCATGGTGACACTGGCCACCGGGGCAAAAACCGGCTGCACCCGGCAGGTTACGGTGATGTCCGTCAACGGATCCGGCAGCGCCGGGGCAAAGCTATTGCTGCTGATGGCCGGACCGGGGTTGCTGGCTCCTGACGCATTTTCACTGCCCGGAGTGGCTTCTGCCAGATAGCCCGGATTGAGCGAATAACGGCCGATGTCCTTCACCTCCAGTTGCGCCAGCTGCAGGAAATCCGGATTCGCCGCGCTGGCATTCAGGCCCTGGATGGCCAGCACGTTTGTCCCCGGACGCAGGGCGGCCAGGGCTGAGCCCAGACCGAAATTTTCAAACTGCACGGCCTCGGTGTTGCTGCCCGCCCCGGAGGCGGCGCTGTTCCACTGCAGCACCTCCGGTCTGTTCCCGGAGGCGACCGGCACGCCATTGATCCAAGCCTGGAAGCCGTCGTCATATTTCATTTTCAGGGTCAGCTGATCCAGGGTGGAGGGATCTGTCAGGGTAAAGGGGATGCGGAAACAGGCCGAGGCATTAATGTTATGCATCCGGGCCTGGAGGTCGGTGGAGATCAGCCCCTGGAAAAACGTGGCGGCCGGTACCGTGTTGTTTTTCCCCAGATTCCAGCGGGCCGAAATTTCCGCCGGGGTGAGCGCCCGGGGATAGATGGCCACTTCATCCAGGTTTCCCCGGAAGGGGAAACCGGCCGTAGGGGATTCATTGGCCCCGGCCCCGATCCGCAAACCCTGCACCGTGTTGCGGTTGAAGACAGTGCTGGCGCGCGAAGCCACCTCGGTGCCGTTCAGATAGAGCCGCTTGGTGGTCCCGTCGTAGGTTCCCACCACATGGGTCCATTCATTCAGAATCAGGGGGGAAGGCGCCACGACGGGCTCCCAGGCCCCGGTGGCGCCGGAACCGGTCCAGAATTGCCAGCGGTTGTCCCCCGCAGCATAGAGGATGAAACCGTAAGTCAGGGAGTTCTGGTCATTCCGGTTCGAGACGGCGGCCCGGAAGGTGTTGGAGCCTCCCGTCACCCGGGCCCAGCATTCCACCGTGAACCGCGCGGGATTCAGGTCCGGATGCCAGGGAACCTGGAGGTAGCCTCCGGAGAAATCCGTCGCCTTGTTATCCGTGGCCATGCCTGCGTAATCGGCCGGACGCGGCCCGCTGACCGCAGCGGTGATGTTGCCGGTAGAGTTGCCGTTGGCGGCGGAGCCGGCGCTGCCCAGATTGACCGCGGTCAGAGGAGCGCCGCTTTCTTCGAGCCGGTAGTAGCCGGCGGGATCAAGGGCGAGGGTGTTGCCGTCGTAGCTGGTCACTTCGTTGACTCCGGTTTCATAACCGATGCCGTTCACCGCAGCCGGCCAGGCGGTGTCGTCGAAGTCCGGCTGGGTCCAGGTGCTGCCCAGGCTGCCATCGCCAGGCACCAGCACCCGTCCTGCGCTGCCTGGTTGCACCGGAGTCGTCGTGGTCACCTGCACGGCATAACCATAGGCGAGGTCCTCGGCCTGCGGGGGGAAGAAGGGGGAAAACGTGGTGCTGTGGGTTCCATCGGGACGCACCAGCGCCAGATAACCGCCCGCTGCATCAAGCTTGAAATTGGTGTGCAACTGCTGGCCCGGAATCCGGCGGTTCTTGTTCGATGCCCACACCACAAGGTGACCGCGGGCGGCCAGGGTGACCGCCGGGAAGACCCATTTTCCCGCCACCAGGGCATCATCTGTCAGGGCCCAGCCATCCAGATCCACTCCGGAGGAACCGTTGTTATAAATCTCGATCCAGTCATGGTAGGCCCCGTCGGAAGCGGGAAGGGTGCGGGTGTTGTCCGCCATGAATTCAGTGATGACGATTTCCGCCCGCAGCGGGGAGGCCAGTGCGGCGGCAGCCAGCACGGGGAGGAAGTGTTTGATAGGAATAGACATCACAAGGGGGCAGTCAGGGGGCGGGACGGGTCGGGGTTTTCGAGGGGTGGGTTTGAATCAAAGCGGGTCGGCCATTCCGGCTGCTTCCGGTCTTCTGCCGGGGTTTTGAGCCCCGGGAGGAGCTTCGGGTCTGTGACATCCTGCGGGGCCGCTCCGGGGTCAGCGGATGGGTGCGGGGCCCTCCGCAATCCGGATGAAGAGCCGTGGTCCGGAAACCGGAACCGGGGGCACCGGATTGCTGCCGGTGAAGGTGCTTCCCCGAATCGAAAGGAAGTTCAGGTTGGGAGCGCTTTGCAGATGATCGAAATTGGCGTCGAAGCCGACTCTCAGAGCGAGGGGCGCGGCATTTCTGAAGGCATGGCTTCCCAGCTCCCGCTCCACGGTGGCGGGCGGTTGGAAGGTGGCTCCCCCATGGTTGGAGAATTCAAGCTCGAAGCGGCGGCCTTCGTTGCCGTTGGTGGTCCCGAAATGGTAGCCCCGGAAGACGAAATCAGAGAAGCGGTAAAGCTGGTCGAAGTCCATTTCAAAGACCACGGTTGGCGGCGTGGCTTCGAGGTGGAAATCTCCCGCGCCATTGGGATTGGTGGTCACCCAGGCATTGCCGGCTGCCGCATTGCCATGGGTGATGGCCTGGTAGTCGGTAATCGTGGGCGGGGCCGACAGGCCGGGGTCGTTGATCAGGTTGTCTGCTGTGACAAAGAATTCGGCGGCGGTGCCGGTGTGCGTGATGCTCACAGGGACGATCAGCGACTGTGCCTGCGACCAGGCATTGGCCACGGCGAGGGCCGGCAGGGTCAGTTGGAGGATTGAAACGACTTTGGATTTCATGGGTTTCCGCGGGGGGAGGCCCGGGGCAATGGCCCGGCGGGGCAGGGCATCTGCAGGATTCCTGCCATTTGGCCACGCCTCCGCGAATGGGCGGACCGCATGGGTTGACGGGGGGCGGCAGCGCCTTTCATGGTGAAGTTGCCCCTTGGTTAACACCCCTTATCTTCCACTTCCCGGTTTCCTATTGCTACTGTTTTTCAACCTGGTTCCGGTATTGGTCCGGCTGGTTTTCCGGTCTCTCCGGGGGGATGGCTCCGGCCCTATGGGCTGGCAATCACCCCAGTGGTCATCAGATGCCGCATTTCCATCTCGGACAGGGCGGCTCCGCAGAGGGTGACCTCGTCGATCAGCCCGCGGAAGGTGTGAGGGACCGGCCGCGGGTCGAAAGTGCTGCGCACCGCGGAGTTTTTGCCGAAGGCGACCCGCTGCGCTTCGGCGCTGGTGGTATCCGTATTGATGGTGCGCACCGTTTTACAGGTGGCAGGCTCCAGCCGGCTATCCACGTAGAGCAGCACATGGGTGGCAGTGTTGGCCGGGCGGCCATGATAAAGCACGGCGGCCACGTGGTGCCACTGGCCGTCGCGCAGGTCCGTGGTGCCGATGACCTCGCCGAAGTGGGTGCCGAGACGGAGACGTCCCAGGGGGCCATCCTCCTGGTCGGGATTGATGGAAAGCTGCCAGGTGTCACCGGGCTGCTGATGGGCTCCCCAACTGATCAGGGCATAGCCGTTATCAGGCTCGGAATCCGCCGGCATTTGAACCCAGCAGGCAACGGTGCGGGGGGCGGCTCCGGAAAGGCCGGGGAAGCCGGTTTGCACGTAGTCGTCATGGCCCTGGAAGGCGAGGGCGGAGCCCCTCACGCCGGGAGTCCAGGTGGGCAGGCCGGAGCCGCCGGGCAGGGAAGTCAGCTGGCCGTTGGCGGCAGGACGGCCCATGCCGAGTCCATGCCCACGGGCGGCGGCGGTGGTGCCGCTGTTTTCATCAAAGCTCCAGTGCAGCCAGGGGGGTGGGGCGGTGTGGAGGGGAGGGAGGGAAGTGAGGAAATCCTCCGGCAGCGGGGGAATGGCCGAGGAACCGGTGGGGCTGAGGTGCAGGGCGTGATTCTGCTCCAGCGGGACCATCGCGGCACCGTCAGGATGAGCTTCCACCTTGCCCTCCAGCACATGGACCTCCATCCCGGTGGCGGCGGCGCGCACGGCGAATTCGGTGCCGAGATCCACCACCCGACCGCCCGGTCCATCAATCGTGAAACCGTGCGCCTGGTCCGGGACGCGGGCCACGGCACTGCCATGGTGCAGCGTGGCGCGGTTGGGGCCGGTGATTTCCAGATCGGCGGCTCCTTCCAGGATGACTTCCGCCCCTTGTTGGAACTGGATCGCGGTGAAGCCGGATTGCAGCCTGACACGATGCCCCCGGCGCAGCAGCTGGTTCAGCACCGGGGAAGTGCCGTCAGCCAGCAGGGCGCTGGTGCTGCCGGTGATACTGGCCACGGCAGCCCCCGCTGCCGGATGGGCCTGCCGCCACCACAGGGTTATCATCAAAAGTGCGGCGGCCGCCGTGCCGAGGAGTGGCCACCAGTGGCGGCGGGCGAGGCGGCGCACGACCTTTTGGTGGAGCTGGTCAGCAGTTCCACCGGCCCGGTTGAGACGGGCGGCCACTTCACCGGCGAAGGCGGCCGCCCCGGCATCCACGGATTGATGGCGCAGCAGGCGGTCGAGGACGATCTGATCCACGGCGGCGTCGAGTTCCGCAGACGATTGCAACCAATCCTGACGCAGGCGCTCCATTTCCCGGGCATCAAGAATCTCCCCGTCAAGATAGCGGGCCAGCAGGGATGGATGATCCGGAGTATTCATGGGGCAGTGGACAGCCGGGTGCGGATGCAGGTGGCGAGAGCCTGGCGCAAGCGGTGAAGCTGCATGGTGATGGCCGAGGTGCCGCGACCGGCGGTTTTGGCGAGGTCCTGCACCGGGGTTTCATCGTGATAGCGGCGGTGCAGCAGATCGCGCTCCGGGAGGCTGAGTTTTTGCAGGCAAAGCTGGAGCGCGCCCATCATGGAGGATTCCTGCACCGGTGCGTAACGCTCGGTCATGCGTTGGTTGATCAGTTGCTCGAGTTCCACGGCACCTCCCACGGCCAGGGGGCGGTGCTTTTTGAGGTGATTCCGCAGCAGATTGAAAGCAATGCCGCGCAGCCATGGCCCGGGGGGCTGGGCGGTATCAAAAGCGTCCAGCCGGCGGAATGCCGTGAGGAAAACCTCCTGGGCGAGGTCTTCGGCCTCATGGGGATTGGCGAGGCGCATCGCCAGGCAGGCCCGGATGCCGGCCTGATACCGGATCACCAGTCCGCCAAATGCGGTCAGGTTGCCACCACGGGCGGCGGCAATCAAATCGGCATCGGAGGCAGTTGGATCCATGGGCAATGTCTTATATTGTCCCGGAACGGTCCGTACCGCACAGGGAAATCAGGGCGATGGACCGGAGGCAGGGTCAGAGCCGCGGCCAGACGCTCCAGTCCGGGGACCATTTCCGTCTTGGGTTGCCGGGAGAACCGGCGTAGGCTGGTCTCCCGTCCACTATGAATGAAGAAACCCGCCAACTTTGCCAGGCCGTCCATCAAAGCACCCGCCGGACGGTGGAGGAGACCTGGCCGTTGGAGGAGTCGGCGGAGACCCTGCTCGCCTGGACGGACGCCGCCTTGAATCATGTGGAGGGCACGGTGGATGGGTTCCGGCAGGTGACGCAGGCGAAGGTGGATTGCGGCATGGGATGCTCCTTTTGCTGCTGGCTGCGGATTGATGTCAGAGCCCACGAAGTCTTTCTGATCCTGCGGCAGCTCAGGGCGCAGCGGACCGCAGAGGAACTGAAGGTGCTGCAGGGGGAAGCCCGGATGGCGCGGGAGGCGCTAACCGGACTGGATTTCACCGGACGGGAGGCGATGCAGCGTCCCTGTCTGATGTTGCAGGACGGGCGTTGTTCCGTTTATGCGGTGCGCCCGGCGGCCTGCCGGCGGTATTTGTCAGGATCGGTGCAGGCTTGTGAGGCTTTATGGAAAGGGGACCCGGTGGAGGAGGCGATCCAGCACCCGCTGATCTCCGAGACGGGCCGTTTTGCCGCCGCGGCGGTGCATCAGGTTTTTGTGAAGCAGGGCTACGATGGTTATTCCTACGATCTGCCGCTGGCGTTGACCGAGGGATTGGAGGATCAGGAATGCGAAACGCGCTGGCTCAGGAAGGAAAAGGCCTTCTCCGCCGCCGCAGAATCGAAGACGCCGGCCGGATTTTCCCAATCGGAGGCGCTGGCGGGATTGCGGGCGTCGCTGGCCGGGGTTCCCTCCAAGTTGGGGGTTTGGTTGGCATTCTTTCTCCTGTGGGGGGGCGCTCCGTTCCTGCTGGCGGAGACGTCTACGGCAGCCGACGCGGAAGTTGCCGCGCCCGCGGAGGTCCGTCCCCTGGCCAGTCCGGGAAACCACGTCAGGAAGCTCACGGTGGAGGGTGTGGAACGCAGTTGTCTGGTCCATATTCCTCCGCGCCTGGATCTTTCCCAGCCGTCGCCGCTGGTGCTGGTCCTGCATGGGGCGGCGATGAATGCGCAGATGATGGCCTCTTTTTCCGGGATGAATGCGCAGGCGGATGTTTCCCGTTTCATCGCGGTCTATCCTAATGGCACGGGCTGGCAGAACACTCTTTTGAGGTGGAATTCCGGCGGGATCGGTCCCGAACAGCAGAAGCCGGATGATGTCGCTTTCCTCCGGGCGCTGCTGGATGATCTGGCTGCCGCGCTGAAGGTGGATCCCCGCCGGGTCTTTGCGGCGGGTTTGTCCAATGGGGGCATGATGAGTTACCGGCTGGCCACGGAAATGTCGGACCGCATCGCCGCCATCGCGGCTGTCGGCGGCACGTTGACGGTGCCGGATCCCCAGCCGGCCCGGGCGGTGCCGGCGATCCATTTTCACGGGACGGACGACCGCATCGTCCCTTATACCGGCCCAGCCCGGCGGCATCCTTCCGGGATCAGCTTTCAATCGGTGCCGGAAACGATCGCCGCCTGGGTGAAACTGACCGGCTGTCCGGACCGGCCGGTGGTGCAGGAAGTGCCGGATCAGTTTGACGATGGCACGACGGTGAAAATCACCACCTACGGCCCGGGCCGTGAGGGGGCGGAAGTCGTTCTGGTGGATGTCAATGGCGGTGGGCACACGTGGCCCGGGAAGCAGCCGGCAGTGTCGTTGATCGGCAAATCCACCCGGGAAATTTCCGCCAACCGGATGATCTGGGAATTTTTCCAAAAGCATCCGTTGCCGGAAAAGCCTGCCCGGTGAGGCCGGTTGAGGGGGGCCACTCAGGCTGCCAGCAGTTTCCAGAACATGGCGGCGGAAATCACAAGGCCCACGGCCACCACGATGCCACGCACCATGGCCTGGGGGATTTTCTGGGAATAGTGGGCGCCCAGCCAATACCCCAGGACGGCTCCGATCAGCATGATGCCCGCCCGCGGCCAATCCACCAATCCACTGATCACAAAATAGGCGGAAGCGGTGCCGTTGATGACGGCCGCCAGCAGATTTTTCAGGGCATTCATCCCGTGGATATCGGTCATGCCCATGAAGCTCATTACCGCGAGCATCAGAATTCCGATACCCGCGCCAAAATACCCCCCGTAGATGGCCACCCCTGACTGCAGCGCCAGGCAGGCCGCGAGGGAGAGTTCCGTGGCGTTAGGTTTGGTTCCGGTCGGGTCCGGCCGGGTAGTCAGGCGGCCGGCTTTCCGTTCCCGCCAGCGTTTCAAGGGCCCCTGACTCAAAAAGAGGAAGGTGGCAAAGAGCAGCAACCAGGGCACGACCCGGACGAAGACGGCTTCGCCCTGGCTTTTCACCAGCCAACTTCCCAGCAGGCTGCCCGCGATACTGACCGGGACGAAGCGCCGCAGCCAAAGCCGGGTGGCTGCCCATTGGTTCCGGAACCCAAAGAGGCTTCCCGCGGTGCCGAGGGTGAGGGCCAGGCTGCTGGTGGCATTGGCCACGACCGCGCCGGTGCCCGTGAAGAGCAGGGCCGGAAAAGTCAGGAGGGTGCCTCCTCCGGCCACGGCATTGATGGCTCCCGCGGCGAGGGCGGAGCCGAAAAGAGCAAGGATTTCCCAAACGGTCATGGGCAGACCAGACAGGGCGGTGGCGCTTTGGAAACCGGAGAGTGCGTCCAGTCGCGTGGTGCTGGGGGGAGGCTCGTCCGGAGAACTATTTCCGTGTTTTGACCGGCTTGACGCGATCGGGGAAAAGCTCCCGGCACAAGCCGCAGGTGCTGCCCTGGCAACCCCGCGCCGGGCAGTGCTCCCGGCCATAAAAAATGATTCTCAAATGCAGTTGGTTCCAGTCCTTGGAGGGGAATAGTTTTTTGAGATCGGCTTCGGTCTGCTCCACTGATTTACCGGAGGTCAGTTTCCAACGCTGGGCCAACCGATGGATGTGGGTATCAACTGGGAAGGCCGGTACCCCGAAGGCCTGTGCCATCACCACCGAGGCCGTTTTGTGGCCGACCCCGGGCAGGGCTTCGAGTTCCTCAAAACTCTGCGGGACGGCTCCGCCATGCTTTTCGACAAGGATGCGGGACAGGTCGGAAATGGCCTGTGATTTTCTAGGGGACAGCCCGCAGGGACGGATGATACTCCGGATTTCCTCCACCGGGACCAACATCATGGCCTCCGGAGTAGCGGCGCGGGCAAACAGGGCAGGGGTGATCAGATTGACCCGCGCATCGGTGCATTGCGCGGAAAGCAGCACTGCAATCAGCAGAGTGTAAGGATCGCGGTGATCCAGGGGAATGGGGGTCTCCGGATACAATGCCGCGAGGACTTCAGCGATGCGGGCGGCCCTTTCAGCGCGAGTCATGGATCATGATGGAACCAACCAGCGGAAAGGAGGAACTGGCCCCCCCGGTCGCGGTGAATTGGGGAGTCCCTCCTTAAAAACGCCAAGTTGATCCGGTGACTGCTAAATGGTTTTTACAGGGAAGCGGTCGCGTTGCCGCCCGTCTTCCGGTGGATGCTCTGCACCATTTGGCGCACGTGGGAGTGCTTGGTGCGGTCCTTGAGAATGTTGAAGCTTTGGGCATACGAACCCCACTTCAGGACACTGATGTTGACGTGGCGCACGCCCCACTTTTTGATTCCGGCCATGTCAGGCTTGTAGAGATCGATGGTTTTGGTGCCGACCAACGCGCTGCCGTAGTCGTCAATCCGGTAAGTGTAGGGCAATCCTTCGATTTTAAAAATAGTGCCCAGGGGGAACACTGACCAGTCGGAGGCGGCGCTGCGGAAGTTGCCGTATTTCAGATTGCCGCCCTCGGCGCTGGCGAGGCCATATTGGAGGCTGTCAGCTTCCACGTGGCTGTAGGCCGTGGTGCGGACTTTATAGCGTTTGGCGTTGTCGATCTGAGTCCCGTTGCCGTGCTTGTAAACTTTGGCCGTGGCCAGATTGGAAGAAGTGGAGCAACTGCACAGTCCGGAAAGCATCACAGCGCAGAGGGCGGTCAGGAGGGGTCGGCAAGCCATAAGGAATTGGAGTTTGCGGTGTAGGCTGGTTTCTTAGGGCGATCGGAGGGCGACGGTTCAGGTCAACGTTAAAACCCAAATAAGAAGGCTGCTTTTTAGCAATTGCCGAGCCGTTTAAACCACTTTTCCAAGAGACGGGCAACAGAAGACTTCCTTAAATCAATCTGAATTACCATGATTTTAAGGAGCTTGGCAAGCTAATTATCATTTTTGCCACTGACTGAAGGAGCTGCCGCAGGCGCAGGAGGAGCGGTTTCGCCGGTCGGGGAGACTTTTGCAGGCTGGAGGGCGGCGAGCGGCAAGGTCATCCAAAAGTCGGCGCCTTGTTCGCGGGCGAGCTTCAGATCGGCGGCGGCGGCGGCGTGGTCGCCCTGCAAGGCGTGGATCAGACCCCGGTCACAGATGAGGGAAAGGTCAGGATTTTCCGGACGGAGCCGGTGATTGATTTCTTCCAGGGCGGAGGCCAGATCGGAAGCCGCTCCAGCCTGCTCTCCTTTGAATTGCCGGATGCGGGCCCGGCGGATCAGCCAAGAGGCCTGATACCGGGTGTTGGCGACTTCCTGCTCGACTTCGGGCAAAATCTCCTCGCCCCGCCCGGCGTCGATCATGGCGTCATACCACTTCGACTTCACCACAAAGCTCCGCAGCCTCGTCATCGCCGCGGCCAGGTCGCGCACCCGGTCGTCCAGTTTACCCAGCCGGCGCTGGGCCTCCGACCGGAGCAGGCAGAGGTCCAGCAGCAGATCCGGTGAGCGGTCCAACCCGGTCTGGGCTTCCTTCAAGGCTTCGTCATTTTTCCCCTGCTTTAAAAGCAGCTCCGCGAGGACGCTGTGACAGCCGGGCCGGTGAAAGTCCTGAC
>CAIZWU010000339.1 GCA_903936775.1 uncultured bacterium
ATTTGCCACATGCAGCGGAGCCGTCGGGTTGCTCGTCCCGATTCCGAGATAACCCGCCGGGGTGATCCGCAGGCGCTCGCTGCCATTGGTAAACATCGTGAGCGTGCCGTCGCCAGGGGAGAACAGGCCGCCGTCCTGGTCGCCGCTGCCGTCGAAGGTATAACCGTTGCTGCCGTTGTAGTTTCCGCTGCGTGCTACGATCGCATTCGTGGCGTTGATCCGACCAACGGACAGGGTGTTGGGAACGGTGACGTTGTTGCCGGTGTCGATGACGATGCCCGCCCCACTCCCACCGCTTTGGAGGATGAGCTTGGTGGAGTCGGACCGCAGGACCACATCGTTAGTTGTGGCGTTCGCCGACCAGGATCCGGCGGTTGAAGCGACTGCCAGCAAACCTTGGCCCGTGCTGTTGGCGACCACCATGACGGGGTTGTTGCTGTTGTAGACTCTCAGATTGCCAACGACCACCAGTTTGTCGCCGGGATTGCTGGTGCCGATACCGACGTTGCCGTTGCCCTTGATGCGCATGGTTTCGGTCATCGCGGCGGAGGATCCGTAACCGAAGGCGATGTCGGACGAGGACGTGTCCGAGTGGATCTGCAGGACATTAGTCTGCATGCCGAAGCCGTAGTGGGCACCCGAGTTTCCATAGAGCGAAATTTTGTCGCCGAAGGATGACGCGAAATTCAGAGGAAACCCGGGGTTCGCCTCGCCGATGCCGACGTTGCCGCTGCTGCGATAGACGCTGGAGCCTACCGGATTCCACAAGCCGATGGTGCTGGTGTCGAGCTTCCCGGCGGTGATGGTGTTGTTCGCGATATCGGTGAAGACGATGCTCGAGTCGAGAATCCGGCTGCTGTCCACCGCACCGGAGGCGATTTTTCCCGTGCTGACCTGGCCGTCGCCGATCATCGTGGTGGTGACGGCACCGCCGGCGACGCTTTCGGCCACCTTGGCGCGCAGAGCGAAGGCTCCGCTGACCATCTGCTGGCGGGGGGAAATCTCCAGATCGGCGGCGGCGGTGCCGTCATCCACGGTCACGCCGAGATAGAGGCTGCTGTAAGTGCTGGAATTGATGATGTCACTGAGGGTTTTATACGGACTGGAGGCCGGAGCACTCGGACCGGGTGAGCCAGTGATGCCCGAGCCATTTCCGATCAGCACGCTGAACTCACCACCGGAGATGGTCACGGTCTGGGTTTCGGCGTAGAGGGCGGCGCCGCCGCTGGACGCGGTGTAGAGTCTGAAGGTAACAGTCCGGTTCACAGGACTGGTATTGCCGATCAGGACGCCCGCGCCGTCGGTGACGCGGCCCTGATAGCTCATGAGGGAAGGCGTGGATTGGGCATGGAGCAGAGGAGCGGCGAGCAGGAGGAAGAGACAAGAAAGTTTCGATTTCATAGATTCTGGCAGGTTCTGTTTGATTTTTGAAAGTAAAAAAAGGGGCGGGTCAGGGAGCGGTCAGGTCGATGGAGGCGATCTCCGAAATGCGCCTCATGCGGAAAGTCCCACCCACCTGCAGGACCTGCTTGTGCATGCCGGAGATGGATTCAAGGTAAGTTCCGCCGAGCACGGTGGTCCCCCACCCGGCCACGTAGTTGCCGTCCGGCGGGTCGGCCGTGAAGGTGAACTGGCAG
This sequence comes from uncultured bacterium, assembly GCA_903936775.1. Taxonomy (GTDB): domain Bacteria; phylum Verrucomicrobiota; class Verrucomicrobiia; order Verrucomicrobiales; family V1-33; genus CAIZWU01. The sequence continues at coordinate 1,638 of CAIZWU010000339.1, forward strand.
TTGCGGTTAATGGTGAAACTTTCCTGCCCCGCTGTCAGGGCCTCACCCTTGGCATTCAAGTTGTCGTGGTCTGGATGGTAGTTATGGACGAAGGGATTGGTCGGATCGTTGAAGAGGATGGGAATCACCCACGAAAGGGTGGAACCGGTGGCCATGGCACCGGTGCCGAGGATAGAGGTGATGGACGTCGGCATCTGGCTAGCGAAGTAGCGGACCGGCTTCAAGTCCGAAGCCGAGAACCCGAGCACGCGGGACTCGCTGATGCAGATCCCCACCGGGTTCCCGGTAGTGGTCAGTTTCCCGACAAACGCCTCGGACAGCAGCCGGGCGTTTCCGGCGGAATCCACATGGGCGAGAAAGAGCAGTGGAAATGGCTGGGGGGTGGAAGAACCGCTGCCGCTCACGGTGCTGTCCACTTGGCTCACTTGGGTGTTCATCAGCCACAAGCCGGCGGTCGAGGCGGTCTGGCCGCTGACCGGCAAACTGACATCCGACAGACCTGCGGAATCGGTGAAGCGCAAGATGGAGGCGTAAAACGCATCCGCGGTACCGGTCATTTTGCTGCGGTCGATCCCGAAATCCAGCGTGGTCCGTCCCGACGCGGCAATGGTGACGGTGAAGCTGCCGCCCATAGGCGTCTCGGTGTAGGAATTGGTGCTGCTGTTGAAAACCCGCTGGGTGAGTGGCACCCCGCCGGAGACCGCCGGCTGGCTGCCGGGAGCGGACTCGGATGCGCCTAAGGCAACCGTCAGCGTCAGGCTGGTGGTCGAGCGGTTGGTGATGCCCACGCTCATGACCGCCTGCGTCCGCCCGAAAGCCAGCCCCGCAGAACTAGCGACCTCGTATTCCGCCGGTGCCGTGAAGTTCCCCACCGTGGCCACATTGAACCAGTAGGCCTTGCCTTTTTCCAGCGTCTCCGTGCCGGGTGCCACCTGAAGCGGATTTCCCGGGCCCAGCTCCCCACCGATGTATTTGTAAATTTTAGTCGTCGGCGCGAGGACCGTGGTGGAGGCCGACGGATAACTCGCCAGATAGCGGCTGAGGGTAGGCGCGGAGGTTGTGTCCGATCCAGCCGCACTGGGGAAGCCCAGAAAATTAGCGCCGGAGATCAGCCAGGTGGCCGTGGGAGGCACCACCAGTTGTTTCACACTCAGGGTGGCGGCGGCAGTGCTGCGGATCAGATAGGAGGAATTCGCCACCATGCGGCTCAGCAATTGTTCATCCGAATCATTGCGCTTCCACACGGTCCACTCATCGCTGGAAGTGGTAGGTTCCGAAGGCGTCTGGACAAAATTCGTCTGGTCGGCATTTGGATTCCAGCGCCAGACTTCGGTCACTGCCGGGTAGGCGGCAAACAGATCCGCCACCGTGGTATACGACGCATCACCCGCTAGCCAGATGCCATTCCAGCCCGTCACCAGCGGATAGCTCCGGGTGACCCATTGGGCGGGGGCACTGGCCAATCCCAGCAGCGTCATCAGGAGAAAATAGAAATAAAATTTCATCGAATTTGCAGACGATAGTAAGTGATGGCGGGATCGGCGGCGGAGTAGACGCTCGTGACGCCGGTATTGGTGGCCAACAGGGCAGATTGAGGCGTGCCAGGCACCGCCACATCCGGAGCGGTGAGGGAAAAGGCGGCGTCGGACCAAACCTTGAGATCCGGGGAGGATTGCAGGGTGTAGGATTTGCCGTAGATGGCGTAAAATTCGAGCCGCACCGCCGCCGCCAGCTTCTCCTTGATTTGAAGTTCCATCACCGAGCTGGCATCCGCCGCATAGGTGCCGGCGAGGTATTCCTCGAAATTGCTCTTCCCATCGTGATCAAAGTCTCTCGGGCGGTCGATCAATGAAAGATCCCAGCCGTTGGCTCCGGGCAGGATTCCTCCCTGATAAAGTTGGGATTCCTCCCACGCATCCGGCAACCCGTCGCCGTCACTGTCGACCCCGAGCGTCAAGTCCAGGCGGCGGCGGTCCGACGCATTGCCGACCGCAGGCGGGGTGGCCATTTCGATCGGATAGAAGACCTGCCCGCCGCTCTCGATTCCCATGGTAAAGATCTTACCGGTTTTCAGGGCCGAGGAGCTGTAGCTGGCAGAATTCTCCCGCAGCATATCGATCCGCACCCTGATTTGATAATTGAAATCTTGTCCGGGAGTGTTGGTGAGGGCTTCGCGGGCCGTCTCCTTGGCATCCGCGTAAAGCACTACCGAGGCACTGCCCGCGGGGATCAGGGTCCCGTATTGATCCCGGGCATCGCCGTAGACGGTAAAAAAAGGGGCAGGAGGGAAAGCCCGCAGCAGGGGAACCGTCCCCGCCAGCACCGCCACTCCCGCCAGCACCGCCAACGGCAGGCGCCGCCCCGCCAAGAGGGCCAGCCGTGCCATGCTGCCCCCAACCGCTCCTACGCCATCAGTCGGGAGAAAGACGCCCCGGGCGCAGCGCCTATCCGGGTTCCGGGTCGATACTGGGGGTCGGGATCGGGGGAGCGTAGCCATGGTTACTTTTGAGCGGCAAAATTTCTCCTGAATAGCTTATCAGAAACTACCGCACCCCTAAATCTAGTTTTTACAAGGTGTCCATCGCTTATTATAAATATTTAAATTTAAGCGCTTTTTACCAAGGACTCCTCTCAAAAAGCGGGTGA
>CAIZWU010000340.1 GCA_903936775.1 uncultured bacterium
ACCTCGGATGGACTCACCCCACAGGTGAACCGGCGCTGAGTTACAAGTGGTTCTTTTGGTGTCCTTTGTGCCCTTCTGTTCAAAATCATCGCGGTTTTCAGGCTTATCGATACGCCAGTTCCCCCAGTGATTTGCGAAGACCCCGCTTCGTCCCATTCCGGGAACGGCTCCCGGTGCCGTTCATGTCATCCAGAATGGCCACTGCTGCCGGGCCTTCCCCATGGGCGGGTCTTCCCGTGACGGAAAAGGCACAGCATTTGCTTGGAGCTGCCGGGCAGAAGGGTGATTATTGACATATCTGAAATGCCCCATGAAACTGGCTATTGTCACTGACACTTTTCCTCCTGACGTGAATGGCGTGGCCATGACTCTGGAACGTTTCGCCGCCGGCCTGATCGGACGCGGCCATGCCGTGGAAGTGATCCACCCGGGAGTGAGCGGCCTGAGTGGGGACGACCACCGCGGGGGCTTCACCGAGGTCTGTGTTCCCGGCTTCACGGTACCCCGCTATGCTTTTGCCCGGCTGGGGTGGCCGCGCCCTGTTTTCCTCCACCGCCGTTGGCGCACTCAACGTCCTGACGTGATTTACCTCGCCACGGAAGGCCTGCTGGGCTACTCCGCGCTGCGGGCGGCCCGGAAGTTGAAGATCCCCGTCGTCAGCGGGTATCACACCCACTTCCCCCAGTATCTGGCAGGTTACCACCTCGGCCTGTTGGGTCCACTGCTGCTGCGCTATCTGCGCAAACTGCACAATGCCACCGCCTTGACCCTCGTCCCCACCGAGGACACCCGCCAGTTCCTGACCCGCGAGGGTTTCCACCATGTCGAGATCGTGGAACGGGGCGTGGACACGGATCTTTTCCATCCCGGCCACCGCCAACCCACCCTGCGCCAGCGCTGGGGTGCCGGCCCTTCCGATATTGTCCTGCTGCATGCCGGCCGGGTGGCGGCGGAAAAAAACCTCAGCCTCGTTTTCCAAGCGTGGGATTTGGTGCGCGCCCAGCACCCCAACACCAAACTGGTCCTCGCCGGAGATGGCCCGCAGCGCGCCTTCTGGGCGGCCAAATATCCTGACGCTATCTGGACCGGTTTCCTCACCGGGGTGGATCTCGCCGAAGCCTACGCCTCGGCCGACCTGATGCTCTTCCCCAGCCGCACCGAGACCTTCGGCAATGTGCTCCTCGAAGGCATGGCCTCCAGTCTGGTGACGGTCAGCTATCATCTCGCCGCCTCCCGCCGGTTTGTAGATCCCGGCATCAATGGGTTCGCCGCCAGCCAGCAAACCGACGACGCCTTTCTGCGTCAGGTGCTCCGCTCCCTGCGCGAGCGCCGCCGCTGGCCGCAGATCGCCGAAGCCGCCCGGTTGTCCGTCCAGACCCAGTCATGGCCCCGGATCACCCGCGTCTTTGAATCCTGGCTCCAAAAGGCCGCGTCTCACGAATATTCAGCTCCCCCCTCTCCTCCGCGCCTGCCCCTGCCCCTTTCTGTATGAAACGCCAAAAGCTCCGCTACCGCACCGTCATCATCTCGGATGTCCACCTTGGCCTCGCCGATTGCAAAATCGGCCAGGTAAATCACTTCCTCCGTCACATCCACTGTGACAAGCTCATCATGAATGGCGACATCATTGATGGCTGGCACCTCAAAAAATGGGGGAAGTGGAACGTCGAGCACACCCGCTTCTTCCGCCTCGTCCTGAAAAAAGCTGAAAAGCATGGCACCGAGATCATCTACCTGCGCGGCAACCACGACGATTTCCTCTGGAAGGTCCTTCCCCTCCAGTTCGACCGCGTCCGTCTCTGCAACGAATATATCCACGAGACGGCCCACGGCAATTACGTGTGTGTCCATGGCGACGGTTTCGATGCCGTAACCACCAACTTCCGCTGGCTCGCCCTGCTTGGCAGTATCAGCTATTCCATGCTGCTGATGATCAACCGCGCCTACAACTGGACGCGGAAGCTGCGCGGCAAGGAATACTTCTCCATCAGCCGCGCCATCAAGGCCAAGGTCAAAGGAGCTGTCAACGCGGTGGGCCGTTATGAGGACGCCCTGAAAAATTTCGCGATGGAGCGCGATTGCATCGGTATCATCTGCGGCCACATCCACACCCCGGCCGACAAGATGATCGATGGCATCCACTATCTGAATTCCGGCGACTGGGTGGAAAGCATGACCGCCATCGGCGAAACCTATGACGGCCGCTTTGAACTGATCGAATTCGACACCTTCCAACAACGCATCGCGACCATGAACGGAACCCCTTCCACTACCATGATGGATCCCGGCGACGACGAGGAACCGGACTTCATGGACGACGAGGAACCCCTCTTCGCCGGAATGCGGGCTTAGCCGCCCGGCGCCGGACCGACCCTCCCCTTGCGCGGCCTCCCGGCTGGGTGCAAGGCGGACGGGTGGATTATCTGGCTTTCAGTCTGCTCATGCTTCTGGCGCAATTTTCGCCCGGGCCTGACATGCTCCTGCTGATCCGGAATTCCCTCGCCCATCCCTTGCGGGCCGGCTTGTGGACCGTGGCCGGCATCGCGGCCGGCCTGTCGGTGCACCTCACCGCAGTGCTCACCGGTTTGGCCCTCGCCGTAAAGGAATCGCGCGTACTCTTCCCGGCCCTGCTGCTGACGGGAGGCGCCTGGCTCTCGTGGATGGCCCTCCAATTGATCCGCACCCGGCCGGAACCCCCGGACGCCTCAACGGGGGACCAACGCCTGCCTCTGGCCGACCGCGCCGCCTTCCTCCAAGGCCTCCTGACCAATCTCACCAACGCCAAAGCCGTCCTCTTCCTCGCCACCGTCGTCCTCGCCTGGCTCGGCACGGCCCCCACCGCCTCCCGCAAATTTGCCGCCGCGGCCATCATTCTCGGCCAGGCCCTCCTCTTCTGGAGCCTCTTTGTCCTCGCCCTGCAGCATCCCGTGGTGCGGCGGGGCTGGCACCGGACCGCCCGCCCGCTGCACCTGCTGTTTGGCATCGGTTTGCTCGCCCTCGGCCTCAATGCGATCCGGGACGGCATCCAACTCCTGCGCCAGCCCGCTCCGGAAAGCCCTTCCATTCCCTATCACGCCTCATCCAGATGAACCCGGTGCATGAGCCGATGGATAAACGGCGCGATCATGACCGAAGCCACCCCGATAAAAGCCAGCCCGGAAAACAACGCATCAAGGGAGGCAAAGATTTTGGCGGCATCCGGGGGGAACGGATCGACCGGCCCCATCCCACCGGGAATCATCGACGCATTCAGCAGGGAATCCACCCAGCCCAGTCCGCCAATCCAATGGTAGCCGAGGACTCCGATCCCCCATCCCAAGGCCATGACGATCAGGGCGGGGACTGAATGGCCAAAAACCCGCCTGACAAAAGCAGGCCGCTCCAGCAAGGGATGCTTCCGGTGTTCATACGTAAGCAGTATTTTCACCCCAAACCAGCCCTTGGCAAACGCTGGCCTCCGAGGCTCCTCTGCCGCGGCAAAACCCCGGAAAAAAGAATCCCAGGAAACCCGGGACTGGCGCGTGATGCTCCCTGACGCTCCTCCACCGCGGGGAATTCTGCCCCCTTCACCGCTCCTTCAACTTTCCTTTTCCCGTGCCTCCTCCCGCTGAACCCATTCCGGAACGCCCGCGCCTGCTGGCCGCCCTCGACCGCTTCGAGCGGCCCCTCATCGCCTTCGCCAGATCCATCTGCGGCGATCCCGAAACCGCCCGCGACGCGGTGCAGGATACCTTCCTCAGCCTCGCCAAAAACCCTCCGGATGGCGACGTGGAAAGTCTCGCCCCCTGGCTTTTCACGGTCTGCCGCAACCGGCTCACCAGCCTCCAGCGCAAAAACCACCGCCTCGTCCCCATGGAAACCCTCACTCTGGCCGAAGCCACCGATCCCTCCCCCGGTCCCGCCGATGCCGCCGAAAACCGGGAGACCTCCTCACAACTGATCCGCCTGATCGCCACCCTGCCCGCCCGCCAGCAGGAGCTGATCCGCCTCAAATTCCACGGCGGCCTCAGCTATCGCGACATCGCCACCGCCACCGGCCTCACCGTCACCCATGTCGGCACCCTGCTCCACCAGGCTCTCGATACCCTCCGCCGCAAATACCTCGCCACCGAAGCCCTGACCACCCGTTGCCAACTTTCCAAAATCCCATGAAAACCGAAATCGATTTTCCCTCCGCCGACGAAACCCACGTCCGCGCCACCGCCTGGGCCCTGGGCCAGCTCACCCCGGAAGAAACCACCGCCTTCGAAGCCGAAATGGCCGCCAACCCCGGCCTCGCCGCCTATGCGGAAGAAATGCGCCAGTTCACCCATCTGCTCGCCACCGAATTCCCGACCGACGAAAGCGGACAACTGCCGGAAGCAAGCCGCAGCCATCTGGTGTCTGTTTTAAGCCAATCTGTCTCCACCCCCCGGAACTTTGTAAAAAGGCATTGGAAAATGCTATCCCTCACGACCGCTGCCGCGGCCGGGATCATGCTGACGCTGCGTCCGGACTGGATCAATAGACCGGAAACCCCGGGCCTCGCTGCCGGACGCGTTCTTGAAGGTGCGACCCAATCAGAATCCCTGTTATTCACCTCGGTTGATGAGGCACCCTTTAAATCCAAAGAAGGATCCAATCCGTCAGATCAAGCCGCAGCACAGGATATTCGGAATTGGCATTTTCAGCCCGGAGCGGTCAGAACTTATACCGGGGTATCCAATGAGGAGGTCAGCCATGAATTGTCCAGATTGAATAGCCGCCAACCCAATGATCTAGTTACCCGGTCAGCGGCTCCATTGACGGAACTCACAGCGGCTCCAGCTCCGGAGCCGGTAAAACGCCTTCCGGTAGCTTTGGCCAGTTCCGACGGCAGGAGCATTCCAGGCCGAGGGGTGGGCCGTGGCAACTCGTATGCCTACTCCGGTTCCCCCGTGCAGAAATTTCGGTTCAAGTTGGCTAAACCCCAAATGCAGGAAGGAAAAATTTCCCCAACATCCCTCACCGATGATTTTGTTACGGGCTTCGGAAACAATTCAGGGGATACCCTTACCAACACCGAATCCTACAAACCACTCCCCAAAAACGTTTTTCAGGAAGTCACCCAAGCTCCCCTCAGCACCTTCTCCATCGACGTGGACACTGCCAGCTATGCCAACGTCCGCCGCTTTCTGAATGAAGGCCAGCGTCCGCCGGCCGAGGCGGTGCGGCTGGAGGAATTAGTGAACTATTTCCCGTATGAGGACGTGCCGCCGCAGGATGGGAAACCGTTTGCGGTGCGGGTTGACCTCACCAACGCCCCGTGGAATCCAGCCCACCGGCTGGCGCGGGTTTCCTTGAAAGGAAAGGAGATCGCCACGGCGCAGCGCCCAGCCAGCAATCTGGTCTTCCTCGTGGATGTCAGCGGGTCCATGGCGGAGCCGAACAAACTCCCCTTGGTACAGCAGAGCCTGCGCCTCCTCGCCGAACGCCTGACAGAAAACGACCGGGTTTCCCTCGTGACCTATGCCGGGTCCACCGCCGTGGTGCTGCCCTCCACCAATGGCCAGGAAAAAACCCGGATTCTCGCCGCCATCGACGCCTTGAGCAGCGGCGGCAGCACCAATGGCGCGGGCGGCCTCTCACTTGCTTATCAGCAGGCGGCGGAACACTTCATCAAGGACGGCGTGAACCGCGTCATCCTCGCCACCGATGGCGACTTCAATGTCGGCATCAGCAGCCACGAAGCCCTGCTGGCCCTCATCCAGGAGAAGGCCAAAACCGGCGTCTTTCTCAGTGTGCTCGGCTACGGCCGGGGGAACCTCAAAGACGACACCATGGAACTCCTCGCCGACAAGGGGAATGGCAACTACGGCTACATCGACAGTCTCAGCGAAGCCCGCAAGACGCTGGTGGAACAGATGAGCGGCACCCTCGTCACCATCGCCAAGGATGTGAAAATCCAGATCGAATTCAACCCCGCGGCGGTAAAATCCTATCGTCTGCTGGGCTATGAGAACCGCCTGTTGGCCAAGGAGGACTTCAACGACGACAAAAAGGACGCCGGTGAAATCGGCGCCGGCCACAACGTCACCGCGCTCTATGAAATCGTCCCCGCCGGAGCCCCGGATGCCGCGCCCGTCCCCGTAGTGGATGGCCTGAAATACCAACAAGTCCCGGCCGTTACCGTCCCGAAACCCGAACCCACTCCCGCCGCCCTCAATGGTGAACTGATGAATGTCAAACTCCGCTGGAAATTGCCCGCCGGCGACACCAGCGAGTTGTTGGAAGTTCCGGTCAAGGACAGCATTATCCCGCTGGACCAGACCGGCCAGGAAACCCGCTGGGCCGCCGCCGTGGCCGGTTTCGCCCAACTTCTGCGCGGCGAGGCCCCGCCCACCCTGACCTGGGAGATGGTCCGCCAACTCGCCCGCAGCGCCAAAGGATCTGACCCCCTCGGGTACCGCGGCGAGTTCCTGCAACTGATCGACAAGGCGGAAAGCCTGAGCCGTTAGCGAGGACTCTCCCCGGACCGGCGGCAGGCGTCGGCCGTCCACGGTGATTCCACCATTTCAGTCGACCGCCGGCTTCGCTTTCTGATTCAGCTTCGCAAGCCATTCCCGCATGGCTTCCTGGGCGCGGACGGGAGGACCACTGGATTTGACCAGCTGGTTGGCCAGCTTCTTATCGAGCACCCGGGCTTTGGTGTTATCGCTCCACTGAATGTCGAGGCATTGCTGCAATTGCTGCTGCAGCACCGGGTCATAGATGGGGCAGACAACCTCGAACCGGCTGTCGAAGTTCCGTGGCAGAAAGTCAGCGGAGCTCAGGAAATAACGGGGACTGCCGCCATTCCGGAAGACGAGGATACGGCTATGTTCAAGGTAACGGTCCACGATTCCGATGGCGCGGATGTTTTTGCTGGCGGGATCGCCGGTGACCACCGAAAACATGCTTCTGGCGATGAGTTGCACTTTCACTCCAGCCTGACTGGCTTCATAAAGCAGGCCAGTGATTTCCGGATCGGCGAGGTTGTTCAGCTTGATGAAAATACCGGCCTCCCGTCCATGTTTGGCGTGGTCGATCTCATTTTGAATCCAGTATTTCACCCCCGCCCGCAGGCTGAAGGGGGCGGCCACCAGATGACTGAGCCGCGGCGTTTGCCAGTTCGACTGGAAGAAGCGGAAGGCTTCCAGAATATCGGCACCGAGGCCAGGATGCGACGTCAGCAGCAGGTGGTCGGTGTAGAACTGACTGGTCTCCTCATTGAAGTTCCCGGTGCCGATGGCGCTGTAATAACGGTCCGCCGCGCCCTCGTGGCGGACCACCAGACACATCTTGGCATGCACTTTCAGGCCGGGCACTCCGAGAATGACCTTGACCCCGGCTTCCTGATAGCGGTTTGCCCACTCGATGTTGTTTTTTTCATCGAACCGTGCCTGCGGCTCGATCAGCACCGTGACGTCCTTGCCGTTTTGGGCGGCATTCATCAGGGCGCGGGCCACACAGGATTGCCGGGCGAGGCGGTATTGGGTCAGATGAATGCTCTTCACCAGAGGATCAAGGCTGGCTTCGCGCAGGAAATCGAGAAAGTGCGAGAATGAATGATAGGGAAGATGCAGCAGGAGATCACGCTCCTGGAGGACCCTGAAAATGGACTGGCGTTTCCCGCTGAGCGGCGGGTGCGGCAACGGGGTCTCCCGGGGATAACCAAGGCTGTCGGGCGCGGGGAATTTCACAAGGTCGCGCCGGTTGTGATAGCGGAACCCGGGCATCAGGGTGTCCTCGGCGTCCAGTTTGAGTTTGTCCGTCAGCAGCTTCAGAAACGACACCGGGATACGGGAATCGTAATTCATGCGCACCGCCTGACCGGTCTGACGGCTGCGCAGGCCTTCCGATATCTTATCGTAGAGGCTCTCCGTGACATCGTCATCAAAACCCATCTCGGCATCCCGGGTGAACTTGATGGCGTAGGCCTCGAACTTGTCATAAGGCAGTCCGGTAAAAATGCTGGGCAGGCCGAAGCGGATGATGTCGTCCAGATACATCACGAGGCGCTGCCCCTTGTGTTCCGGGAGCGTGACAAAACGGGGCAATTCCACGCTGGGAATTTCGATCAGGGCGTGGCCAAGGCGGGTCTTGCGTCCGGCCCGGCCCATTTCCACCGCGAGATACATGGGTTGATCGCGCAGGGAGCCGAGCTGGCTGTAGCTGCGGATCACGATGGGCATGATGCGCGGCCGCACTTTGGCGAAAAAATACTCGATGAGCCAGGGCTTGAGCGAACGGGGTACCTCGGTGTCGTCGATCAGGCGGATGCCCTGCTGGGCCAGCCCGGCGAACACCTCGTCATAGATCCGGTCATAGAGACCCGCATCCCGTTTGATGACGCTGCGGGCTTCCTTCAGGGTCGCGGTGGGGTCTGGCAGTTGCAGCTTCCGGTAATCCTTCCCCAACAGCACCAGGCGGCGCAGCGTGGCCATGCGGACGCGAAAAAATTCGTCCAGATTCGAGGAGTAGATCCCAAGGAATTTCAGGCGCTCCAGCAAGGGCACGGAAGCGTTGCCGGCTTCCTGCAGCACGCGGGAATTGAACGCCAGCCAGCTGATCTCCTTGCTGCGGAAAAGGCCACCACCCACCAGCACTGGCTTGTGATCCCGGAGGATAGAGGGGGGGCGTTCAGCAGCCGCGGCAGGAGGAGATTCCATCATCGTATCAGGCTTGGGCCGGGCGAAGGATTCCCTCCATGGCAGCTGTGTAGCAATTTCGTCACGGATTTTTGACTTATTCAGAGGAATCGTCCCAAAATCGGCCGCAACTGCTCCACCGTCACCTCAGGCCAAAGACTGCGGTCTGTGATCAACGCCAGATCCAGAGCCCGGTGTTCGGGCCAATCCGGCTCCAAGGGAATCTGCGGGATGGCTGCTGCGATGATGGCCTTGGCCGCCGTCGCATTGGCGGTGAGATGGCCGATCACGGTCTGCGCATTGACCGGTTCTTCCTCGACTTTCCAGCAGTCGTAGTCCGTGATCATCGCCAGGGTAGCCAACGCGATCTCGGCTTCCCTCGCCAATTTTGCTTCCGGGAAATTGGTCATTCCGATCACATCAAACCCCAGTTGACGGTTGGCATTGCTTTCCGCCCGGGTGGAGAAGGCCGGGCCGTCCATATTCACGTAAGTGCCACCATCATGCACCCGGCGGCCCTGCTCGAGGCAGACTTGGTGCAAAATGCCGCGGAGCCCCGCGCTTACCGGATCGCTGAATCCCACGTGGGCTACAATCCCATTCCCGAAGAAGGTGTGCTGGTCCCGGCGGCTGGTGCGGTCAAAATACTGATCCGGCAGCACGATGTCGCGGGGGGCGTAAGTTTCCTGAAGGCTGCCCACGGCGGTGACGCAGATGATCCAGCGCACCCCCAGTGACCGCAGCGCCCAAAGATTGGCCCGGTGATTCAATTCCGTGGGGAGAATGCGGTGGCCCCTCCCATGCCGGGGCAGGAAAATGACCCGCCGGCCGGCCAACCGCCCAGCCACCAAGGCGTCCGACGGCGGTCCCCACGGGGTCTCCACAGTCAGTTCCTCATACCCCTCCAGGCCCTCCAGTTCATAAAGGCCACTTCCCCCGATAATGCCGATGGCAGGATCGGGCATGTCATGCTGAGTCTTGATCATATCCTATCCACGTGCAGGCCCACCGGGAATTCAACCGCTCCGCGATAGGAGAAAATCCTTCTTTCCCCCCGGCACGTGGCACCGTATCTTCCAAGGAAGTTCCAACCCATTCCACCCCCTCTTTTCCGCCCCCCCAATGAAATGCGATGTCTGCGACGATAAAACGGCCACGGTCTTCCTCACGCAAATCGTGAAGGGAAACATGCAGAAGATCAATCTGTGTGAAAACTGCGCCAAGGAAAAAGGAGTGACCGATCCCACCGGATTCCAACTCGCAGACATGCTTCTGGGATTCGGCCAGGGTGCCCGTGTAGAAACCCAACCCATGGAAAAATCCTGCACCGCCTGCGGCATGACCCAAAGCACCTTCCGCAAGACCGGACGCCTCGGCTGTGCCGCGTGTTACAGCGTCTTCGGCGACGGCATGGACGGCCTGCTCAAGGCCATGCACAAAGGCACCCGCCACATCGGCAAAGTGCCGGCCCACCTCAGCACCCGCCAGGCTGACGAGGAACACCTCGCCCAACTCCGCACTGCCCTCGAAGAAGCCGTCTCCAAGGAGGCCTACGAAGACGCCGCCCGCCTCAAATCCGAGATCGCCACCCTCGAAAAATCCCTCAACCAGCGCGTCCGCGTTTAAGTTGCAGACCCTTGGTTTCAGATTACCGGCCATCCAGTGCTCCCGTTTCTGAAACCGCAGCCCCTTTCCCTCTCCTTCCCATGATGAAATTCACCACCCTCCTCCGCCGGCCGCCCGAATGGATGGAGCACGATGGGCCCTGCCGCGATATTGTCCTCACCAGCCGCATCCGGCTGGCCCGCAACCTCGAAGGCCCCGCTTTCCCCGGCTGGGCCAAAAAGGAGGACCGCATCGCCATCATGCAGGAACTCCAGCCGCGCATCGAATCCCTCAACGGCATGAAGGATTGCTTCTCCGAGGACCTCTCCAATCTGGACGCCATCCGCAAGCAGGTCCTCGTCGAGAAACACCTCATCTCGCGTGAACAGGCCGCCAAATCCGCCGGCAGCGCGGCCGTCATCAACCGTGAGCAGTCCCTCTCCATCATGATCAATGAGGAGGACCACCTCCGCATGCAAAGCATCCGTTCCGGCCTGGATCTGGTGGCTGCCCATGCCGCCCTCGACAAGTTGGACACCGAACTGGAGGAACAGGTCCGGTTTGCCTGGGATAAACGATTTGGTTACCTCACGGCCTGCCCCACCAACCTCGGCACCGGCATGAGAGCCAGCGCCATGCTCCACCTCCCGGCCCTCGTGCTCGGGGAGCAGGTCAATCAGGTCATCCAGGCGGTGAACAAGATCGGACTCGCCGTCCGTGGACTTTATGGGGAAGGCACCGAAGCCCTCGCCAATCTTTTCCAGGTCTCAAACCAACACACCCTGGGCGAACGCGAAGGGGATATCATTGCCCGCTTGGAAAAAGTGATCCAACAAATCATCACCCACGAGCGCAACGCCCGCCGCAAACTGCTTGAGGACAGTCCCCACAAGATCTGCGATCACATCGGCCGGGCCTACGCCGCCCTGCGGTTCGCCCATATCATCGAGAGCAAGGAGGCCCTCACCCACCTCTCCATGCTGCGCATGGGTGCCGACATGGGCGTCCTGCCCGCCAGCGAAGCCCGGCTTATCGATACCCTGCTGGTGGAAATCCAGCCCGCCCACCTCCAGACCGCCGCCCAGCGCAAACTCAGCGGCGAGGAACGCGACATCCTCCGCGCCGAAGTCCTCCGCCGCCGCCTCCACCACCTGCCCGAGCCTGACATGTCCGCCTGCACCGGCCCCGGTCCGGAGGCCCCGCCCGATGGCAAAGCCTGACGCGTGCAAAACCCGCTTCAAATGTGCGCCGCCACCCGGTTCCCCCGGATAGGGCTCCCAGCTCAAGAAAAAACCAGCTGAAGAAATCAGGCCCTGCGGGCCGTATCCGGACAACACCGGATATGAAACACGCGCTTCCCTTCACCTTGTTGACCCTGGCCCTCGCGGCACCAGGCGGGGCGGAGGAGTTTTTCACGGACCGGATCGCCCCGCTTCTGAAACAACGCTGCTTTGAGTGCCACTCACATGAGTCCGGCAAAATGAAGGGCGGCCTGACCCTCGACAGCAAACCCGGCTGGGCCGAAGGCGGCGAACATGGCCCCGCCATCCTGCCGGGAGCGCCGGAAAACAGCCTGCTTGTCAAAATGGTGCGCTGGACAGATGCGGATCATCAGATGCCGCCCAAGGAGAAACTCCCTGACGAGGAAATCGCGCTCCTGGAGGAATGGATCAAACGCGGCGCCCCTGACCCCCGCGCCGCCCTCGTAAAGCCGCCACCCGATGCCGATTGGTGGTCGCTCCGGCCTCTGGCGGCTCCGCCAGTTCCCGGCGCACCTGACCCTTCCCTCACGCATCCCATCGACCGGTTCATCCGCGCCCGCCTTGCCGGGGCCGCCCTGAGTCCGGCCCCGGCAGCCGATGCCCGCACCTTGATCCGTCGCGTGACCCTGGACCTGACCGGCCTGCCTCCCACCCCCGCGGAAACCGAAGCCTTTGCCAAGGAGTCCGCCGCCTCGCCGCTGGGTCAGGACGGATCCAGCCCCGCGTGGCTGGCCGTGGTGGACCGCCTGCTGGCCAGTCCCCGCTACGGCGAGCGATGGGCCCGGCACTGGCTGGATACGATCCATTTCGCCGACACCCACGGGTTCGAGCACGACGTGCACCGGCCCAACGCCTGGCGCTTCCGCGATTACGTGATCGGCGCCTTCAATCAGGACACCCCATGGCCCCGCTTCATCCAGGAACAACTGGCCGCTGATACGTTATTTCCGGCGGACACCCGGCTCACCGCGGCGCTGGGTTTCCTCGGGGCCGGACCATTCGATGCTTCCGCTGAAGGCACCGCACCGGCCGCGTATGAATACGTGGACCGCGACGACCTCGTGACCCAGACGATGGGCGCTTTCGTCAGCACCACCGCCAACTGCGCCCGCTGCCATGCCCACAAATTCGATCCCATCACCCAGGATGATTATTTTTCCCTGCAGGCCGTCTTCGCCGGGGTTGGCAAAGGCAATGTAGCCTACGACGAAGACCCCGCCACCACGGTGCAAAGGCGCCAATGGACCACGGTCCTGGAGGCGTCTGACACCATCGGCCCTCTCCAGCCCGAAGTGCTCCTGACCGCCGAAAACGAAACACTGGTGACCCAATGGGAAGCCGCGGGCGGGGGGCGGGAGATCTGGCAAACCCTGAGCCCCGACCTGTACACCCCGGCCATCAACTCCGTACTGACCCGTCTCGCCGATGGCTCCGTGCTTTCCAGCGGACCGCGGCCCGACACGGAAACCTATACCCTAACCGTCTCCAGTCCACCCCGGGAAGTCAGCGCCCTGCGGATTGATCTGCTGACAGATGACTCCCTGCCCCTGAAGGGACCGGGCCGGCTGGATAACGGAAACCTGCACCTCAGTGGATTTGAAGCGTGGATCTTCCGGGCCGGGGGAGCCGCTCCGGAAAAAGTCGGATTCACCCGGGCCCTTTCTGATTTTGATCAGGCCGGTTATGCCGCGCCCACCCTGATCGATGGTGATCCCAAAACATCGTGGGCCATTCATCCCCGGGTCGGCGAGCCGCATCATGCGATCCTCAAACCGGCCGCTCCCCTGACCTTTGCCGAAGGGGACCGGCTCGTGATCGCCCTGCAACAGCTCCAAGGCGGACAACACCTGCTGGGGCGGTTCCGCCTTTCCGCCACCGCCGCTCCAGCAGAAACGCTGATCGCCGTGCCCGCGGCAGCGCAGGCCGCTCTCCTGACCGCCCGTGAGCAACGTCTGCCCGAAGACCGGCTGGCACTGGCAGCGGCCGTACTTCAGGAACGGGCGCGCGAGGAGTTGTCCCGCCTGCCCGCCCAGGTCCTGGTCTATGCAGCTTCCGCTGCCAACCAGGCCGCACGGGGGGCGATTCTGAAGGCGCCGCAGCCCCGGACTATCCACATTCTGAAACGGGGCGATTTGGACAAACCCGGTGCCGAGGCCGGTCCGGGAGCCCTCTCGGCCGTCGCTGCCCTGAACGCACGCTTTTCCCCGGCTGACCCGCAAAATGAAGGGCAACGGCGTGCCGGCCTGGCCGGATGGATCGCGCACCGGGACAATCCCCTGACATGGCGCAGTGCGGTCAACCGGGTCTGGCACTATCATTTCGGCAGGGGGCTTTGTGATACCCCTTCGGACTTCGGCCGGATGGGGGGCGTCCCCTCGCATCCGGAACTGCTCGACTGGCTGGCCGTATGGTTCCGGGATGAAGCCAAAGGCTCGCTCAAGGCGCTGCACCGACTGATCGTCACCAGCGCCACCTGGCAGCAAAGCTCGGCCCTCCCGCCACCTCCAGCCAGTGCCGCCCAGCCAGTGACCACCCTCGCGCCCCACCGCGGGGGACCGGATCCGCAGGGCATTGATCCTGACAACCGTCTGCTGTGGCGGATGAACCGCACCCGGCTGGATGCCGACAGTTACCGCGATGCCGTGATGGCCGCCAGTGGCCGACTCAACCTGACCATGGGCGGGCCGGGCATTGCGCATTACAATGCCAGTCCGGGCCCCCAGGCCACCCCGGTGCTGGACTATGCGGGATTTGATTGGGAAGCGCCGGCCGCCCCGCGGCGCAGCATCTACCGCGTGGTTTACCGGGGCATTGCCGACCCCTTCATGGAGGTGCTGGATTTTCCTGACATGGGACTGCTCTCGCCCACCCGGGGTTTTTCCGCCTCGGCCCTGCAGTCCCTGACCCTTTTCAACAATCCCTTTCTACTGGGCCAGAGCACGCACCTCGCGGCCCGCGTGGCAGGAACAGCTCCGGCTCCGGCAGAACCGATCCGCCAGATGTTCCAGCTGGTCCTGCTCCGTTACCCTGGTGCCGGTGAACTGGAAGAATTCACCGCCTTGGCTCAATCCGCGGGCCTGCCCGCCGTGGCCCGCGTGCTCTTCAACACCAACGAATTCCTTTTCATCGACTGAATCATGCATCCGCCCTCCTCACCTCACCGGTATTGGAACCGCCGGCAATTCCTGAACCACCTGGGCGGCGGCTTCGGCAGTGCCGCGCTAGCCGGACTGGTGGCACGTCAATCCGCCGCAGGAGCCCCGGCGACCGCTCCGGCACTTCCTGCCTTTGCCCCCAAAGTCCGGCGGGTCATTCAACTGTTCATGAATGGCGGGGCCAGCCCGATGGATACCTTCGACTACAAACCGGAACTGACCCGCCGGCATGGTGAACTGCTGGGCCCCAAGGATAAACCGGAAGGCCAGACCGGTGTTTCCGGCGCGGTGATGAAGAGTCCCTTTGCCTTCAAACAATATGGCCAAAGTGGCCGTTGGGTCAGCAGCGTCTTCCCCCATCAGGCAAAATGGGTGGACGAAATGGCTTTTCTGATGGCCATGACATCAAAGACCAATGTCCATGGTCCGGCCAGCTACATGATGAACACCGGCTTTCTCCTGCCGGGATTTCCCTGCTTCGGCGCCTGGGTCTCGTATGCGCTGGGCAGCCTGTCGGACAATCTCCCTGACTTCATCGTCCTCCCGGATGCCCGGGGCCTGCCCTACAATCAAAAGGCAAATTTCAGTGCGGGGTTTCTCCCGGCCCGGCACCAGGGCACCCTCATCCAAGCCGCCTCCCCACGGCCGGTTCCGGATCTGTTTCCACCTGACAAATTCGCCTTTGCCGGTGGCGGGGCGGACCGTCAGGCCCGCGCCGTCCTGCAAAAAATGAACCGCCAGCACCTCACGGAACATCCGGGTGACTCGCGGCTGGAGGCCCGCATCGCGTCAGCCGAGCTGGCCGCCAAAATGCAGCTCAGCGCGCCGGAGGCCTTCGATCTCGCAACCGAATCGGAATCCACCCGCACCGCCTACGGCGTGGGGCAGGCAGTCACGGACGACTTTGGCCGACGCTGTCTGCTGGCCCGCCGTCTGATTGAGCGGGGCACAAGGTTTGTCCAAGTCTGGAGCGGTCCCCAGGGTGCGGTCAACAATTGGGACAACCACGGCAACATTGAGGCGGAACTCAGCCCCATCGCGGCCAGCGTCGACCAACCCATCGCGGCCCTGCTGGGCGACCTCAAACAACGCGGCCTCCTCGAGGATACCCTCGTGATTTGGACCACGGAATTTGGACGTACCCCGTTTGCCCAGGGCTCGCTGGGACGGGATCACAATGGCGGCAGCTTCGTCACCTGGCTGGCCGGAGCCGGCATCAAACCAGGGATCGCTTACGGCGAAAGCGATGAATTCGGCGGGAAGGCCATGCATGGCATCACGCAATGTTATGACCTGCACGCGACGCTGCTGCATCTCATGGGCATCGACCACGAACGCCTGACCGTCCGCACCGCCGGAGTGGACCGCCGCCTGACTGATGTGCATGGCCACGTCATCCGGGAAATCCTCGCCTGAACCGCTGGCGGGCTCCGCCGCTTCCGACCCGATCCAACCGCGTGCCGCGTACCGCCCGCAACCTCAACGAATCTGAAACCGATGAACCCACGACGACGCCTCCTCTCCGCCGCGCTTCCCCTCCTCCTGCTCGCCGCCGGTCTGGTCATCGCCCAACCTGACGCGGCAAAGCCCCTGTCATTCCAAGCGGGCGCCGCCGTGGTGGATCTGGCCCCATCATCGTTTCCGGTGCGGGTGAATGGCATGTTCACCGAACGGACCGCTGACTCGGTCGTCGATCCCCTCACCGCCCGAGCCCTCGCCCTGGCCGATGGCCGGACTACCCTGGTGCTCTGCGTGGTGGACAGCTGCATGGTGCCGCGTGGAATCCTCGACGAGGCCAAAACCAAGGCCTCACAAGCGACCGGAGTGCCGGTGGACCGGATGCTGATCTCCGCCACCCACACCCACTCCGCCCCCGCAGCCATGGGGTGTCTCGGTTCGCGGATGGACCCCGCCTACGCCGCCATCCTTCCGGGAAAAATTGCGGAGGCCGTCATCGCGGCCGTGAAAAACCTCCAACCGGCCCGGGCCGGCTGGACCGCTTTTGACGACTGGGATCACACCCACAACCGCCGCTGGATCCGCCGTCCTGACAAACTCCTCAACGATCCCTTTGGCCAACCCACTGTCCGGGCGAACATGCATCCGGGCCACCAAAGCCCAGACGTGACCGGGCCTTCCGGGCCGGTCGACCCGCAACTTTCCATGCTGGCGGTGGAATCCACCGATGGCAAACCCCTCGCGCTGCTGGCCAATTATTCCATGCACTACCAGGGGTCGCCCCTGCTGTCGTCAGACTACTTCGGGCGTTTCACCGTACATATCGGCCAACTGCTGAAGGCTGGCCCCGGTTTCACCGCGGTCATGAGTCAGGGCACCAGTGGTGACCTCTGGAGCGGCGACTACAGTGCCCCGGCCAAACCGGCGCTGGAATACGACGCTTACGCCAGGGAAATCGCTGAGCGGGTCGCAGCGGCCTACCGCAAGATCGAATGGCACACCGCCGTGCCGTTGGCGATGGTGGAGACTACCCTGACCTTGAATAACCGCATCCCGGATGAAGCCCGCCTGCGATGGGCCAAGGAAAAGCAGCAGGCCCTCGGCGATCAATTGCCGCAAGCCCAGGCTGACATCTACGCGCTGGAAGCCATTTACCTCCATGAGGGTCCCACCACGGAATTCAAGCTGCAGGCGCTGCGCATCGGTGACCTCGGCATCACCGGAATCCCCAACGAGGTTTTTTGCCTGACCGGACTGAAACTCAAGGCCCGCAGCCCCTTTCCCCTCACGATGAACATCTCCCTGGCAAATGGCGCGGAAGGTTACATTCCCCCGCCGGAACAGCATGCCCTCGGAGGCTACACCACGTGGCCGGCGCGGACGGCCAAGCTGGAGACACCGGCAGAAACAAAAATCACCGCCGCCCTCACGATCTTGCTGGAACAAGCGTCAGGAAAACCAGCCCGCCCGCCGCAACCCGTCGAGACTGACCAAGCCAAAGCCATCATGGAGGCCAAGCCGCTCGCTTTTTGGCGCATGGAGCAAATGGAATCCGGGGCCGTCCCCGACGCCACGGGCAGGCACCCTGCCACCCTGGAACCAGGGGTCGCCCTCTATCTGCCAGGGCACGATGAAAAACCACGCACCGCGCCCCTGAGCCGGGCTTTTCATTTCGCAGGAGGACGCATGCAGGCCTCTGTGCCCCTCGGCGACACCTACAGCGTGGCCTTCTGGTTATGGAACGGCATGCCCACGGACGCCCGGCCCGTGACCGGTTATGCCTATTCCCGCGGGCGGGACGGCGACGCCACCGCGGCGGGCGAACACCTCGGCATCGGCGGCACCCATCTGCCGGGAGCCCAGGGCCGGCTGATTCTTTTCAATGGCAACGAAGCCAATCAACTGCTCACCGGCAAATCCACCCTGGCCATGAAAGCGTGGCATCATGTCGTGCTGGTGCGTGAAGGGACCAACATCCGGGTGCACCTTGATGGCCGGCCCGTGCCTGACCTGGAAGGCACGCTCCCCCTCACCATTCCGCCGGATCTGCAACAACTTTGCTTCGGCGGCCGGGTCGATGGTTTCGCCAATTGGGAAGGCAAGCTTGATGAAATCGCGGTCTTCCCCGGCGCTCTGGCTCCCACCACCATCAGCCAACTCTATCAAACCGCCCGGCAAACCCCGCCGGTCACGGCGCTGACTCCGGAGTTCCCGCCGCTCGGCCCGGAGGAGGCCTTGAAGTCCATCCACGTGCCCGCTGGGTTCAAAGTCGAACTCGCCGCCAGTGAACCGCAGACCATGGACCCGGTCGCGATAGATTGGGACCCGGCCGGGCGGCTCTGGATCGTGGAAATGGCGGACTACCCCAGCGGCATGGATAACCAGGGAAAACCCGGGGGCCGGGTGCGGGTCCTCGAGGATGCCGATGGCGATGGCCGCTACGAGAAGTCCACCCTGTATGCCGACGGCCTCAACTTCCCCACCGGCCTCCTCACCTGGAAGGATGGCATCTTCGTGACCGCCGCCCCGGATCTGCTCTATCTGAAAGACACCGACGGCGATGGCCGGGCCGATCACACGGAAAAGGTCATCACCGGCCTGACCGAAGGCAACCAGCAACTGCGCGCCAATGGGCTGCGCTGGGGGCTCGACAATCGTATCTATTGCGCCGCCGGAGGACACCACGGCGGCCATGGTGCCGCGACGGTGC